>JAISLX010000067.1 GCA_031277045.1 Treponema sp. | reverse complement strand
GGGGAAAAATCCCCCCTGAACCAGGTGGCCAACATTTCCATCCCCGAAGCCCGGCTCATCGTGATTCAGCCCTGGGACAAGAACCTTATCGGGGAGATCGAAAAGGCCATCCGCTCCTCCGAGCTTTCCCTGAATCCGGGGAACGACGGCAAGGTGATCCGGATCAACATCCCCCCCCTGACGGAGGAGCGGCGCAAGGAACTGGTCAAACTTGCCAAGGCCCAGGCGGAACAGAGCCGGGTGGCGGTGCGGAATATCCGCCGGGACGGCAACGAGGAACTCAAGAAGCTTCTGAAAGACGGGGAACTTACGGAAGACGAGGAAAGCAGGTACGGGGAAGAATTGCAAAAGCTCACCGACGGCTATATCTCCAAGCTGAATCAGACCCTGGAAGAAAAAGAGAAAGAGATATTGGAGCAATAGCCAATTGAACGGAAAAATCCCCGGTCATCTGGGAATCATCATGGACGGGAACGGGCGCTGGGCAAAGGCCCGGGGCCTGGCCCGGACCCAGGGTCATCTGGAGGGACTAAAGGCGGCAAAACGGATCGTTAAGGCCGCCAGCGACCGGGGCGTCTCCTACCTGACCCTGTATACCTTCTCCACCGAAAATTGGAAACGCGCCGCCGACGAGGTTGGCTTTATCATGGGCCTGGTGCGACAGTACCTGCGGGGGGAACTGGATTTTTACCGGGAACATGCTATTCGCATCCGCCACGCCGGGGACGCGGAGGGCCTTCCCCGGGAAATCCGGGAGGATATGGCCGCCGCCATGGAGGACACCCGGAATTTTACGGGCATGCAGGTCATCCTGGCCCTGAACTACGGCGGCCGGGACGAGATCGTCCGGGCGGTGACTCGGGCCCTGGACAATGGGCCGCCGGCGGCTTTCACGGAGGCCCTGCTGCGCTCCTGCCTGGATAATCCCGACGTACCAGACCCGGATCTTATCGTCAGAACGGCGGGGGAATTCCGGACCAGCAACTTCCTCCTCTGGGAAGGGGCCTACGCCGAATACTATATATCTGAAAAATTCTGGCCCGACTTTTCGGAGGCCGATCTTGATACCGCCCTGGCTTCCTATGGCGGGAGGGACCGCCGTTTCGGGGGAACCGAACCCCCGGGGGCCCCATGAAAAAGATCCTCCAGCGGCTCCTGGTTTTCGTCATCGGGCTTCCCCTGATCGCGGGGATTATCCTTTTCCTCCCCCAGCTTAACCACCTGGCCCTCAACATCGTGATCATCATATTCAGCGCCCTGGGGGCCCTGGAATTTGCCAGTATCCTTAAACCGAAGGGGATGTCCGTCCACCCGGCGGAGGCGGCGATCCTGGGGGCCCTGGCCCCCGCCGTTACCACGGTCCAGATCAGCCTGGGGAAGGACCCGGCCTTTTCAATCATTTTTATCCTGGGGGCCCTGTGGCTCCTGGCGTCCCGGGTCTTCTCGCCGGAGGAAAAACTCAAAGATTACACGGAAAAGACCGTCGCGGGTTTCTCCCTGATGCTCTATCCGGGACTCTTCCTGGCCTGCCTGGTACGGATGAGCGGCCTCCCCCGGGCGCAAATGGTGATCCTCGTCTTCCTCCTCATCGTCTTTGCCAACGATTCCGCAGCCTGGGCGGCGGGGATGCTCTTTGGCCGGGGGAACCGGGGCCTGATCCCCGCCAGCCCCAACAAAAGCGCCGCCGGTTTCATCGGCGGCGTCTGCGCGTCCATCCTCATCGGCGCGGGGGCGGAGACCCTTATCGGAACCGTCTTTGCCTCCCGGCTGCCCCCCCTTGGGGGAATAATCACCGGCCTCTGTACGGGGATCGCCGCGAATCTGGGGGACCTGGCGGAATCCGCCATGAAGCGCAGTTCCGGCATAAAAGACTCAGGTACGCTCATCCCCGGCCGGGGGGGGGTTCTGGACTGCATCGATTCGATTTCCCTGGCGGCCCCGGTGTTTTACATCCTCTACCGGGCGATCTTCTAGGCGCCTGTTGCGTATGCGGAGAGCGGGAAGGCGGTTGGCGATCCTGGGGGCCACCGGGTCCATCGGGGGAAGCGCCCTGGACGTGGTCCGTTCCCATCCCGGCGATTTTGAGGTGGTCCTCCTGTCCGCCAATTCCAGGGCCGCCGAACTGGAAAAGCTGGGGGCCGCTTTCCCCGGCGCCCGTCTGGCCCTGGCGGGGGATCTCCCCGCCGCCATTGCGGAGGCGGGGGCGGAAATCACGGTGAACGGTATCGCCGGGGCCGCGGGCCTGGCCCCCTCCCTGGCGGCCCTCACAGCCGGTTCCGCCCTGGCCCTGGCAAACAAGGAAACCGTGGTCATGGCCTACCCCCTGGTCAAGGCCCTGGCCGAAAAACAAGGGCTCCCCGTCATCCCGGTGGATTCCGAACACGCCGCGGTCTTTCATCTCCTGGAAGCCCGGAACCGGGAGGCCGTGGAGGAGATCGTCCTCACCGCCTCCGGGGGCCCCTTCCGGCAATACAGCCTGGAACGGCTAAAAACGGTGAAGGCCGCCGAAGCCCTGGCCCACCCCACCTGGAACATGGGCCCCAAAATCACCGTGGACTCCGCCACCATGGCAAACAAGGCCCTGGAAGTGATAGAGGCGGTGCGGCTCTTCGACATGAAACCCGGACAGGTAAAGGTCGTCATCCATCCCCAAAGCGTGGTACATTCTCTTATACGGATGAGGGACGGGGCCCTCTACGCCCAGCTTTCCCGGCCGGACATGCGGCTTCCCATCCAGGAGGCCCTTTACTGGCCGGAACTTTCTTCCTCCCCTTTCGGGACCCTGGATCTCGCGGGGCTCCGCCTGGATTTTGAAGCGCCCGACGGGGAGCGTTTCCCCATGCTGCCCCTGGCTTACGAGGCGGCCCGGCTGGGGGGGCTTTACCCCTGTGCCTACAACGGGGCCAACGAGGAGGCGGTAAACGCTTTTTTTCAGGGCCGCGCGGGTTTTCTTGATATAGCCGGGGTGGTGCGTTATGTTTTGGAACAGGACTGGGGAGGGGAACTTAACCTGGAATCAATCGCGGAAGCGGACAGGAGGTCGCGGGAAATCGCCGCCTCCCGGATAGGTGGATAGAATGTTGTGGAAAATACTGCTTGGGTTCGCGGGCCTGGGGATCGTGGTTTTCGTCCACGAGCTGGGGCATTTTCTTGCCGCCCGGTTTGTTGGTATCGACGTGGAGGCCTTTTCCATCGGCTGGGGAAAGCCCATCCTCAAAAAAAAGATCCGGGGGGTTGAGTACCGCATCGGCCTGTTCCCCCTGGGCGGTTACTGCAAGATGAAGGGCGATAACGAATTCCAGGAAGCCTGGGAGAAAAAGCGGGATTCCATCATCCCCTCGCCGGGCAGTTTTTTCAACGCCGGACCCTTCCGCCGCATCCTGGTGTCTTTCGCGGGCCCCTTTTTCAACCTGATCTTCGCCGTGCTGGTTTTTTCCGTCATCTGGGGGCTGGGTTTCGAGGCGAACACCCTGGAGAACCGGATCATCCTTGCATCGGATATGGGCGACGGGGAAGGCTACCCCGCGGACAGCGCGGGCCTCAGAACCGGCGACCGTATTATAGCCGTCAACGGCGCCGAAACCCCCTACTACCACGATGTGCGGGAACGCATCTCGACCAACCCCGAAAAGAACCTCTCCCTCCTGGTGGAACGGGACGGGGAGCGGCTTGTCCTGTCGATAAAGCCTGATCTGGACAAGCAGACCGGGGCCGGAAAGATAGGGGTCTATTTTTGGACCGATCCGCTTGTGGAAAACGTTACCGGAGCCGCCGCCGCCGCGGGACTTCAAAGCGGGGACCGGATTCTCCGGGCTAACGGCACGGATATTCCCCATACGCTTGCCCTGGCGAAGATACTGGAGGGGAATCCCCCCAGCCTGGAACTGGAATACGACCGGAACGGGGCCGAGGGAAAGGCGACGCTGGTCCCCCTTTATACCGAAGCGGGGGCGGAGACCGGACTAAGTTACCGTAGCCTAAGGTACCGGGCGCCCCCTCTTTCCCTCCCCGCGGCCCTGGCGCGGGGGATCGGGGAAACCTGGAAGACCCTGGTGGTATCGCTGGAAAGCCTTTCCCTGCTTTTTAAGGGGATCGATCTGACCCAGGCCGTGTCCGGCCCCCTGCGGATCACCTACATGACGGGGGACATTGCCGCCGAGGGTTTCGCGGAAGGCATCGGCACGGGTTTAAGTTCTCTGGCCAATTTCCTTGCCCTTATTTCCATTGCTCTTTGCGTAATGAACCTGCTCCCCCTGCCGGTACTGGATGGCGGCGCGATTGTCCTTTACCTGATCGAGGCGGTTAAGCGAAAACCCCTCCATCCCCGGACTGTAAACGCTTTTCAGACTGTGGGCGTGGTACTTATTTTCGGGCTTTTGATCTTCGCCGTTTTTGGCGATATTTTGTTTCTGGTCCGGCGTTGATATGAAGTTGACATGAAACAGAAAAACCCGTACCTCATCGCGCTGTTCTTTACCCTGTTCGCGGTTCCGGGTGGGATCCGCGCCCAGGAGGAAAACAGTCTCTGGGTTTTTCAGGACATTACCCCCGGCCCCCATCAGGGAAAGATAAACAGTCTTCACTACGACGGGGAGCGGATCATAAGCGCCGGCGAAGACGGCTTTTTGGAACTGTGGGATCAGGAGCATGCGCTGGTACGTTTCCAGATCAGTAGTCTCCCCATCTCCGCCGCGGCCCTCCGTCCGGGAACGTCTCAAATCGCCTGTGTTGAAACCGATAATCTGGGTCAATACCGCGTTTCCGTCTGGGATTACAAGACCTTCAAAAACATCTTTACCCTGGATTTCCGGGATCCGGTGCGAAACCTCAGCTATTCCGCGGGGGGCGCCTACCTTATCATCGCCCGATCCGGAACAACGGGTCTTGTTCTGGTAAACAGCGACACCGGGGAACTGCTCCTTGATCCCCGGAATATTCCCGAAAACTTTCCCTCGACCATCAGTTTTGCCGTCATAGGCCGTACCGAACAGGTTCTGCTGACCTATTCCCCGGCGGGCGTTCTTTCCTACTGGGACTTGAAGATGGACGGAGAGCTGCGCCTTGTTCCCGCGTATGACAGTTCCCTGACTTTCAATGTCCCCGCCAACCTCGAATCCCCCGTCCTTTTCGGAAACAATCGTTTTTTCGCGGGTATTGACCAGGAAGGGCTGGTAATTCTGCGGGCCGACACGGGTGATGAATTGGCGCGGGACAGTTCCGTTTCCTTGGGACAGCTTTACGGTCTGGGCGCCGAACTGTACTGTCTGGTAAAAACCAGCGGCGAAGACGGAATCCTCCGGTTCAGAATGGACAATACCGACCGCGTTGAGCGGCGGGAATATTTCCCCCTTCCCGCCGCCATAACCGTCAACGCACTGCTGCCCTTTTCTCCCGGATCCGGGACTGCCGCGCTTCCCCGAATCGCGCTCGGTACCGCGGAAGGGGATCTGCTGACAGCGGGCCCGCGCTTTCCCCTGTCCGCCGTGCGAAAACTAACGACCAGGGCCCAGACACGGATCCCTGAAATCGCTGCCGGGGCTGAAAGCATCGCCTTTTTGACCGGGGAAGGCCGCCTAGGTTATATCCCCCTGGATTTCCTGAAACTGAAGAACGGGGATGTCATAAGACTGGAACCCTCAAGCGTTTATACGCGGATTACCGCGGTGGGAAGCTCTGCCGCGGAGGATCGTTTCCTGCTCTGGCAGGACGGATCCCCTCTTCCCCTTCCCGCGTTCCGGTCGGAAAAGGGGGATGCCCCGTTCCCCGGTCTGGAGACCGCCCAGAGCCGCCCCGCCGGGATTTTTTCACGCTTTCCCCTCCGCTCTGTATCAGCGCTGGAAGACCGGGGGCTGTTTCTTGACATACGCGGGAATGTTTCGGTTTTGTCCCTGCCGGACGGCGCGGAACTTTATAGCGAAGTCTTTATCGGCGCTATGGACGCGGTCTTTATCGACCGGGACAATGTTGTTCTGGGGCATGGCGTCTCGTTTTCCCAGGGAATAACCGCCCCCTTTCTCAAAATCGACATAAAAACAGGCGAAACGGTCCCTATTCCTTACCCGGTCTCGACGGGGATTCTGGTGTACAGGGGCGCTTCCGGCACAGTCTACGGGGTAACGGTGGAGGGGACGGAAAATGGTCTGCAAACATCTATCGTCAAGCTGGACACCCGGGAAGGCGTCAATTCGGCGCGGCTTGTGGAGTACAACAGTGAGGATACCCGCTATAGTCTTGCCGAGGTCAACGGCTTTCTCGCCTCCACCATCGGGGGAAGCGGGGCAGTTATCTACGTCCCCGGGGGAATGATCGGCCTGGAACGGGGACCGGGTCTTGCCCTGAGCATTGCCGATGGGAATCCGTACTTCGTTGTTCTTGACGCGGAAGGCTGCGTTTCCTGGCATGATCCCCTGACAGGAGACATTCTTGCCGTGTTCCGCCTGTACGAGGATCAGTGGATTCTGCGAACCGCCCAAGCCAGTCCTTTATGGGGTAGAGTTATCCGTTAGCGGCTGCCGTGTTTCAGCGCAAAACCGCTGATAGTCTAATCGTGGCTGGGGTTTTTACGTACTTTTTCTATCGCCGCGCTGACGGCATTCCGCACACATTCGCCGTAAGCCTCGTCATTCATAGCCTGGGACGTGTAAAGGGCGCCGAGAATGGAAAAACGGTACAGGGGTTTTACTGTGTTCAGGGCAATGGCGGCCATGTCCACCACACAGTCGTTGCAGGTACAGATTTCTTTGGTATACGCTTCCAATTGTTGCCCCAGTTCGTTGAATACCAGGTTTTCCGCCTCGTTTTTTAGCAGAGTAAAATCGTAGCCGTCTATAAACGCCATCGTTCCCTCCTGGTTTTAAAACTCATCGTCTGTGCCGGCGCGGCCCTGGAAGCCTGTCCTGTCTACGTGTCCCTGGTCCAGGATTCAAATTTCGCGTACTGGGACATAAAGGTCAAATTAACGGTTCCCACGGGCCCGTTCCGCTGCTTGGACAGGATAAGACTGGTCTTATTTCCCCCCTCGCTGCCAACGGCGGCCTCGCTTTTTTTGTCGGATTCCCGTTCCCGGTGGATAAACATTACCACATCCGCGTCCTGTTCGATGGAACCCGAATCCCGAATCGAGGACAGATTAGGCCGTTCCTTTTCCGCCTCACGGTTCAGCTGGCAGAGCGCCACAATGGGTATTTCCAATTCCCTGGCCAGACTTTTAAGGGAACGGGAAATATCCGATATTTGTTCGAAACGGGGAACATTATACTGTTCTGAACTGATAAGCCCAAGGTAATCTATAAAAATGATCTCGATTTTTTCCTGAAGCCTGATCCGCCGGGCCTGGGCACGAAGGTCCATAAGTCTCATATTGGGCATATCGACGATGAACAGGGGGGCTTCGTAGATATTTTCCGCCGCGTCCAGAATATTTCTGAAGTCCCTGGAACTAAGAAAGCCGGAACGCAGGGAACTGACGTTGATCCGCGCTTCTATGGAGAGAAGCCGCTGCATCAGCGCGATAGCGGGCATTTCCAGCGTGAAATAGGCGGCGCTTACCTTGGCGCGAATGGCGATATTGGCCGCCATAGTCAGGGCCAGAGCGGTTTTTCCAATGGAGGGCCGGGCGCCGATGATGATAAATTCGGCGGGGTGGAACCCGGAGGTCAGTTTATCCAGATCGTCAAAACCTGAGGGAATACCCGTGTACTCCTGGTTGGACTTGGCCAGGTTTTCGATGATCCCGATAGTCTCGTGGACAACTTCTTTAGCGCTTTGGTACCGGACCGTGTTGCGGTTGTCGCTTAGTTCGAAGATCCGCTGCTGGGTTTCTTCCAGGATGATCCGGGATTCCATGGTTTCGTCAAAAACTTTGGCGCTTAGCTCCCCGGAGACCCGCAGCAGGGCCCGGCGCAGGGAATAGGCCTGAACGGTCTGGGCGTAGTACGCGATATTGGCGCTGGAGGGTACCACCGTGGTAAGCGAGGCTACGTAGGCGGCACCCCCGGCCTGCTCCAGTTTCCCGTTCTGCCTAAGTTCGCCGGTTACCGTAAGGATATCCGCGGCTACTCCCTTGTTGAAAAGCCCCAGTATCGCCGCGTAAACCAGATTATTGGCGTTGGAGTAAAAATCCCCGGGGCGCAGGTATTCGATGGAGGTCGCAATCGCGTCACTGTCCATGAGCATGGCGCCCAGAGCCGCCCGTTCCGCCTCGTCGTCATGGGGGGGCACAGTTCCGGCCATTTGTTACGCCTGGGGGTTCCCCGTTTCGGCGGGAGCGGTCCCGCCGGAGACGCCTCCGGTTTCCGCCGCAGTTTCAGGTGAAGTCTCCGGGGCCGGGCTCCCTTCTTCCGCGGGGACTGTTTCCGCCCCGGCGGGATTCTCCGCCGCGCTCCCGGAGGAGGTCCGCGCCTCCCCAGTACGGCGGCGGCCTTTGGCCGGACTTTCCGGGGTTTTTTCAATAATTTGGGCCTGAACAGTGAGCCCCAATTCGGCGAGGGCGCTCTCGTAAAGGCGCACCGTCACCTTGTACTTACCCACGTTCTTAAAACTGGCTCCCGGCAGTTCGATTCGTTTCCGCTCAACCTGGAAGCCTAAACGGGCCAGCTCATCCGCCACGGTCTGGCTGGTTACGGAACCAAAAAGCCGTCCGTTGGCGCCGGCGGGCATCGTAATCACCAGTTCCAGAGCCTCAATTCGTTCTTTAAGCCCTTTGGCGGCATCACGTTTTTCCGCTTTCCGGGTTTCAATTTCCCCCTTACGGGCCTCGAAAAGCTTTACGGTACCCTCGTTGTAGGGAAGCGCGATCCCCCGCGGGAACAGATAATTCCGGGCGTAGCCCTTGGCCACATCCTTTACATCCCCCTCCTCGCCCAGAGTGGGGAGATCCTTGTTCAAAATAACCTTCATACCAAGCTCCCGAACCGGAAAACCCGCGGTTTTCCGGTTTCCGGAGAACCGCCGCACGGTCCCCCGTATTTTGAAGTTCGGGCCGCGTAAAACGGCCCGTTTACAGGCTGGAACTTTGCCGCGTTTCCGCGCGCAAAACCCCAAAAACGGGAAAATTCCGGGTTTCCCCAAAATTCCATCTGATTTTGGGGAAAATCACTCCCGTTACACCGCCGGAGTAGGCGGCGGCCTGTCGCGGGCAGCCCGCAGGGGCGCCCAATGTTCCGCGACGCCCAGGAGCAAGAGGAGCCCCAAGGCTATCATGTTAATTCCCGGACTGAAGATCACCATGATGATCCCGATGTTCAAAAGCAAGCGCCGGCCCGCCGTTTGGCGGCTTAAAAAGAAGCGCAAAATTCCAAATCCCTGGGCCAGGTACATAAGGACGCAGACGGTAAGACAATTCCACGCCAGCGTTTCCGGCAGCCAAAGCCCCAGGATCCGGAAAAGCAAAATTCCCCCCAAGGACAGGGAAAACACCCAGATAAGGCCGGCGGGAACATGGAACGAAATAAGGGAAGTGTCCGCGGCTTCCGGGCGGCCCTGTCTCCGGCGTGAAAAAGCCGCGAACGCCAGGGAAAACCACCGGTTGATAAAAAGAACCACCATCATGGACCCAAGAAAACCGCCCCGGAACTGGACCGTATTAAAAAGCGCTATGAGCCGTTCCGGGCTCAGTTCCTGTTCCAGCAGGGAACGCCGGACCGCATCGGCTCCGGCGGAGGCCGCAGCCATAGACGATATCAACTCCGCCTGGAGCCGCGTAAAATCACGCGCGGAATCTCCAATCAAAACCATTCCCGCCGCCGTTCCCAGCAGGGCGCCCAGGATAAGCCGGTAGGCCGTCCGAACCCGGAGAATATCCGGCCCTCCCGGAGGGGGCGCGATAATCCAGGTAAAGACGAGGGTCATAAAGAAAAAGAACCCAATCTCGGCAAAAAAACTGTCAAAATTCCGCCCCGGCAATAAAGACAAACCCAGAGTACAGAAGGCGTTGAGAAGAACCGCCAGAAGCGCCCCCGTCCATGCCGTCTTTCGCCCAAAGAAAGAACCCGCGAAACCCAGAGGAACCATAAACAGAATCCCCAAAAAACCGCTCTGTACCAGAAACACGCTTGCCAGAGCCGCCAGCAAGCCGGGGAGAAGACACCGCTCCCCGTCACGGGATAATGGGGGAAGGGCCCCGAAAAAAGACCGCCCAGGCTCCCCCTCCGGGGAAGGGGAACCGAATTCGTCCCGGTTCAATTATTCAGCGACAAACGGAAGCAGGGCAATGGCCCGCGCTTGTTTTATGGCAAGGGCCAGGGCCCGCTGATGTTTGGCGCAGGTGCCGGTTATCCGCCGGGGAAGTATCTTTCCCCGCTCGGTTATAAAACGCCGCAGTACGTCCGCGTCTTTGTAGTTGATCTTCAATTTTTGAACGCAGAATTTGCAGACCTTTTTCTTGAAGTACACTTTTCCTTTGCCGCGGCCCCGGTCTTCCCCGTCTCGTCCCTCGCCCTGAGCATCCCCCCGGTCCTGCCGGGAGGGCCGTTCTTCCGCGTATTTTTCGTCAGACATATCTACTCCTTAAATTCGCGGTCCGCGAATTTCACGAACCCTGTGTTAACCGTTGTTAAAATCCGGCGTTAAAAGGGAACATCATCGGCAAAGCCGTCGTCGGAGGCCTGGGGCGGAGGCGTTTCCCTCCCCCCGGAACCGTAGCCGGTTTGAGCCGTCTGGCCGTAAGCGGGTTGACCCTGGCCTGCCTGGGAGCCGGAATAGCCCCCGCCGTGGTTCCCGTTACCGGAGGCTCCGCCGCTCCCGCCTAAAAGTTGAAGGTTGTTGGCGACAATTTCCACTCTGGACCGGTTTTGACCGTCCTGCTGCCAGCGGTCCTGCCGGAGTTCACCCTCAATACCCACCATTTTGCCCTTCAGGAGGTACTGGTTAAGGGATTCCCCCTGCCGGCCCCAGAGGACAATGTCAAAAAAATTGGCTTCGTCCTCCCATTGGTCGCCATTTTTGCGGCGGCGGTTCACGGCAATGGAAAATTTACAAACAGCCTGCCCGCCTGACGTGTACTTAAGTTCCGCGTCACGGGTCAGCCGCCCGATAAGGACCACATGATTCAGATCCGCCATAACCGCTCCAACATGGACGGGAAGGTAAACATGAAACGATGTTTCACGGTTAATCCCCCACTCTCACGAAAAGGTATTTAAGGATATTGGCGTTCAGCTTAAAAACCCGGTCCAGCACGGCAATTTTGACAGGATCCGCCTGAAGGGTAAACAACACGTACTTACCCCGTTTTCTTTTTTTAATTTCATAGGCCAGATCCCGATCCCCGGTTTCATCGGTTTTCTCGATTTCCGCCCCGTTGGCGGCGAGGTCGCTTAATAAAAGCTCCCGGCCCGCCCTGTGCTGGTCCTCTTCCAATGGGAAGATTACCGTTAACTCATAACGGCGCATGGACCCTCCTTACGGACAAGTTTTCCCCGTCTTACGACGGGGTCCGGCGGTTTATCGTGAATATTTATTCAACGTAAACCACCAAAGCAGCCCGGCAAACGCGGTTTTATGGCTTTTTTCTAACGAAAAGGCCATAAAACACGCAAACACGACGGGCTCCCTGGCCCGCCAAAGACGGGCAAAGAGGTAGACACCATTATGATGATAAGCTGGTCCCCGATCAAGTCTCCGGGGCGCGGCAGACGTCGATCCATTCCCCGGCGCCTGAGTATTCGCGCAGTTCTTCCAGGGTCAGTTCGATGGCGGAGTTGGCGCTGCCGCAGGCGGGGAACACGGTGTCAAAACGGCGCATCGAAACGTCCAGGTACACGGAGATGCCCGCCGGCAGGGCGAAGGGGCAGACGCCGCCCACCGGATGGCCGGTGTATGCCAGGACTTCTTCGGGGCCGAGCATTTTTGCCTTAAAGCCGAATTTGTCTTTGTACTTGCGGTTGTCCAGCTTCATGTCCCCGGCGGTTACGATGACCATCGCGCCTTCTCCGGCGCGGAGGGAAATGGTTTTCGCTATCCGGGCGGGAATGACCCCCAGCGCCGCCGCCGCTTCCGCCACCGTGGCGGTAGAGATGTCAAACTCGATGATGCCGGCGTCCCGGTTCCAGCGTTTCAAATAGGTCCGCACCGCTTCTATCATGTGTTATCCCGCGTGGCGTTCACTGCGCCGTTTTTTGCGTCTTTCACTGCGCGGCCCCCAGGCCCAGGCGGAAGGCCCGTTTGTTGGCTTCGGCCAGTTCCGTTCCTTTCCCGGCGAAGGCGGCCCCCACGGCGGCTTCCAGGATGTCCGCCCCGATGGAGAGGAAGGGCGCGGCGGCCCCGACCATGACCATGTTCGTTGCGCGGGGGAGTCCGGCCTCTTTGGCCAGGGCGGCGGCCTCCACGATCCGGGCCGTGGGGAAGCGGCGTATGGCGGCGAGAATCGTGTCCGGCGCCGGGTAGTTGGGGATGTTGATAAAGGGTTCGGCGGCGCTTACCAGGGCGCCCTGGGGGGAGAGCCATTCGGCGTAGCGGAGGCTTTCCAGGGGTTCCATCGATATGATCAGGTCCGCGCCGCCCCGGCTTACCAGATCACCGGCGATGGGGCTGCCGGCGATGCGGAGGTGGGCCAGGACCGCGCCCCCCCGCTGGGCCATGCCGTGGACCTCCGACTGGCGCACCGCCAGCCCTTCCGTTACCGCCGCCTGGGCGATGATCACGGCGATGGAGAGTACCCCCTGGCCTCCCACGCCGGCAAGGATGATGTCGTTTTTCATTTATTTTCCCCCGCTTCCGGCGTTTGCGTTTCCCGCTTCCGCCGTTTCCGGGCCGCCTCCAGGCACTCCCGGCGGAAAATCACGACCGAGGGCCCCCGGTACTCCATCTCCGCTTTGAGCCGGGCGGCGTTTTCCTCCAGAAGCTGCTTTTTCGCCTCAAGCTCCAGAACGTGGGCCGCCTCGATCCCGCAGCCCAGGATCAGGGCCCGCAGTTTGCCGGAGGGGACTATGGTGGGCTGGCAGCCGGTCATGGCGACGATGGAATTGTCCAGGATGCAGATTGTTACGGGGCTGCCGGCGTTTACCGCGTCGATAAGGCCGACGATCCCCGAATGGATAAACGTGGAGTCCCCGATGACGGCCAGCGCGTAGGGAATGCCCGCCTCTGCGGCGCCCCGCGCCATGCCTACGGAGGCCCCCATGCAGACGATGGTCTCTATCGCCTCCCAGGGCGGGCTTGCGCCCAGGGAGTAACAGCCGATGTCGGCGCAGACCGCCACGTCCGGGTGGCCGGGCCGGGGGTCCAGTTCCGCCACGGCCCGGTTGATTGCGGCGTAGCTGTCCCCGTGGGGGCATCCGGCGCAGAGCTGGGGCGGCCGTCCGGGGAGGGGGGGCAGGTTTATTGCGGCGTCAAGTACGCTGGGCCGGGGGGGGAGGCCCAGGGCCCGGCGCACGTTGTCCGGGTCCAGTTCCCCGGTCCGGGGGGCCGTGCCGTCCAGCTTGCCGTGGATCTGAATAGGCTGGGCCAGAACGCCCCGCAGACTTTCTTCGATAAGGGGCTGGCCCTCTTCGATAACCAGGACCTGTTCAGCCCCGGCGCAGAGTCGCCGTATCGATTCAACGGGCAGGGGGTAGGCCCCGATGTGAAGCCGGGCGGGAACCGAGCCCCGCCGGCGGATAAGGTCTTCCAGGTTTTCCTCGTAGTAGTTCCCCCCCAGGCCGCTGGTGATGACCGCGAAACTCCGGTCCCGCTTCAAAAGGCCGGGGGGATCGTCCAGTTCGAGTTTGTTTGCCGGATGGGCGGCGGACCAGGCCAGCATTTCCCCCTGCCGCTCGATAAGGGAGCCGTAGTTCCGGCGGGCATGGACCGGCAGAAGCATCCACCGGGTCTTTTCCTCGCATTTGGCAGGGGGATTCTGGGGGCGGGCGTCCCGCAGCGCCACCGCCGATCGGGCGTGGGAAAGGCGGGTCACCATCCGCAGCAGCACGGGGGTCCGGAAGGCTTCGGAGATGTCAAAGGCCTCCCTGGCCATGTCGTAGGCCTCCTGCTGGCTCCGGGGTTCCAGGCAGGGGATCATGGCGAACGCGGCGTAAAAGCGGGAATCCTGCTCGTTCTGGGAACTGTGCATCCCCGGATCGTCGGCCACCGCCAGCACCAGGCCCCCCTTGATCCCCAGGAGGCTGCCGTTGATAAAGGGGTCCGCCGCCACATTAAGGCCCACATGTTTCATCGTGACCAGGGCCCGCCCGCCGGCGAAGGAGGCCCCCAGGGCCGCCTCCAGGGCGGTCATTTCGTTGCCACACCAGGAGGCCCGGAAGGCCCCCTGTTCCGCCGCATCTATCAGGTACTCTAGGATTTCCGTGGACGGGGTGCCGGGGTAGCCGTAAGCCCCGCTTAGGCCCGCGTGGACGGCCCCCAGGGCCGCCGCCTCGTCCCCCAGCAGGGCCGCCTGCTTTGCATCCGGGTTTTCGCTCACAGTTCGCTCCAAATTGTATTAAAGTCGACGTTCAGGCCGGGGAGGACCGAAACGCCCAGCGCCGCCGCTCCGGTATACAGGGTGGAAATATAGCGGTTCGATATGTTTTCGTCCCCCCGGTCCAGAATATGGACCTGGATTTCCCTGGTCTCCGGGCTGATCACCCAGTATTCCCGGACTCCCGCCGTGAGGTACCTGTTGTACTTTAAAAACATGGCGGGACCGTCGTTTGAGGGGGAGAGGATCTCGATGACCAGGTCCGGGGCCCCCCGGCAGGCCCGGTTGTCGGCGATCTTGGATTTATCGCAGACGACCAGCAGGTCCGGCTGGACAACCGTGTCGTCGCCGCCGTCCTCCCTGGGGAAGAGCCGCACGTCGAAGGGGGCCGCGAAGACCTGGCAGGACTTCCCTTTTAGAAAATTTCCAAACTGCCCGATTAGTTCCCTGCTGACGGCCTGGTGCGTCACCGTGGGGGCGGACAACATATAGGCTTCCCCGTCCAGAAGCTCGTAACGCTCCTCCGTATCCCAGACAAGGTAATCGGCGTAGGTGTAACGGGCCGTGTCGTTTTTTTCATAGACTGTTGACATGCGGATCTCCTTTCGTTGTCATAGCAGGGTTGTTCAAAAACTGAAGTTTCCGAACAACAACCGCTTAAAAAGTATCGTTTCGCGGTTCCGGGGAAACAACGGGCCCCGCTAAACCCCCTGGAACGCCTTGTCCA
Organism: Treponema sp.; assembly: GCA_031277045.1. Next base: position 4,208 of record JAISLX010000067.1, on the reverse strand, counting down.
AAAGCTCCCGCGCCGGGGGCCGCGTAAAATGCGAAACCAGGGGCACCACGGCGAAGGGGACGATAATGGCGATGCTGGCCGCCAGCGGGGAATTGCTGGAACCCAGGGCAAAAAACAGGATGATCATCAGGGTAATTCCGGTCAGGAGCCCCGCGTAGGCCCCGGCCTTGGTGACCCTTTTGCTGTAAAGGCCCAGGATGTAGGGCGCGGCGAAGGAACCGGAGACAACCCCCCAGCTAAGGGACATAAGGTACACAATAATACTAATCTGAAAACGGGAAATAAAATACGAAACAATAATAAAAATGGCGGACAGGAAACGCATCATCGCTACGGACCGGTCCTTGCCGGTTTTTTCATCGATCCGGGAGGGGTACAGATCGATGGCCACCGAGGAAGAAGAAACCAGCACCAGGGACGACAGGGTAGACATGGACGCGGAAAGAACCAAAAGGAGAATCAGGGCCAGGAGAACCTGGGGCAGGTGACCGGTAAGCAGGGTGGGGACGATCAAATCGTACTGGATGGCCCCGGCGGCGTTTTTCGGCAGCGAGCCGGGATCGAAGAACACATGGGAAAAGGCCCCGGTGGAATAGGCCGCGAAACCGATCATCAGGGCAAAAACCGTGGTTACCAGGGCGGCCCGTTTGATCACCTGCTCGTTTTTGATAGCGTAGAACTTCTGCGTCATCTGGGGGAGCCCCCAGGTCCCGAAGCTGGTCATAAAGACCAGGGAAAAAATCGTGATGAACGAAGGCCGCTGTCCCGGGGGGATATGGACGCCGTATTGTTCCGCCGCCTTTCCCATCATTTCAAAATAACCGCCCCCCTGGCCGGAGAGAACCAGCACCATTACCGCCGCGCCGAAGAACATGATGATCCCCTGGATAAAATCGGTGATTGCGATGGCGAAGTAGCCGCCCAGGATCAGGTACACCCCGGTAAAGGCGATCATGACGAGGAGGGCGATGTCGTAGGGGATGCCGAAGACCTTTTCAAACAGGTGCCCCAGCCCCTTGAAGACCGATGCGGAGTAGGGGAGGAGGAAGAAGAAGATCACGCTGGCGGCCACGGGTTTCAGGTGCCTGGCGCCGTAGCGTTCCTGGAGGAATTCCGGCATGGTCATGGTATCCAGGTTCTGGGTCATCCGCCGGGTCCTGCGGGCCAGGACCAGCCAGGCCGCCCCCGCCCCGATAAGGGCGTTCCCCAGGGCAATCCACAGGGCGTTAAGGCCGAACTGCCAGCCCTGGGTTCCGGCAAAACCGATGAAGATCACCGCGGAAAAGTAGGAGGTTCCGTAGGCCGTCGCGGAGACCCAGGGGCCCAGGCTGCGGCCCCCCAGGAAAAAATCCCCCAGGGTCTTGGTTTTTTTCATCCCCCAGATTCCGACCCCGGTCATAACGGCTAAGAAAACCGCCAGAAAGACAATGCCGATGTTCATGCTGCGATCCTTTGTATGGTTTTGGATACATTTAGGGCAATGTTACCGGTATTGGGGCTTTTACGCCAGATACGGGCGCGGCGGTTTCCCCGGAAATTTTCCCTTCACATTTTCCCCGCCAAAGCGTATACTTATAAAGCGCGTTGACATTGCGGCCGCGCCGGTGACAAATTCTTTTTGTGGCGGCGGGGCAGGAAATCAAGGGAACTTAGGGAATTAGATGAATATCGGTATTTTTAGTGATTGTTATACCCCCCAGGTAAACGGGGTGGTCACCGTGGTAAGGACATTGAAAAACGAATTGGAAAAACGGGGCCACCGGCCCTATGTTTTTACCGTCGAGCATCCCAAGGCGGTCCCCGAGGAAAATGTTTTCCGCATCAAATCCATTCAATTTCCCTCCGAGCCCCAGCACCGGATTGGTTTTTTTATCGAAAAACAGGTCATTGATATGGTGCGGCCCTTTAATCTGGATATTATCCACACCCATACGGAATTCAGCCTCCATATCGCTTCCCGGGCGGTAAGCAGGAAACTGAACATCCCCTCCATCCATACCCTCCACACCTACTACCAGGATTACCTTTACTACACCCTTCTGTTGGAGCCGTTTCTAAAAAAACATTTTTCCTGGGTGTTAAAAACCATGTTCCGCAGCCAGGTCTGCATCGTGGCCCCTTCGCTGAAAATAAAAAATTATCTGGAGGGCGCGAAATTCGGCAAGCCCGTGAGAGTCGTTCCCAACGGGATCGATCTTTCGTATTTTTATGACCGTTCCGACGAGCTCCGCCGAAACGCCCAGGATATGCGGCGGCGTTTTGGCATTGCCTTGGATGACGAACTCATCGTCTTTGTGGGCCGCCTGGGGACTGAAAAAAACATCGATACCCTGCTGGATAATTTCCAGAAGATCCGCTCCCGCCGCCTCCGGGCAAAACTTGTCATTGTGGGGGACGGCCCCGACCGCCGGGCCCTGCAATCATACGGCCAGGAATTGGGGATCGGCGATTCCCTGATTTTTACCGGCTACCTCCACTGGCCCGATGAGATCAGCCGGATGTACGCGGCGGCGGATCTGTTTATGAGCGCCTCCCACAGCGAGGTCCATCCGGTTACTTTTATCGAGGCCATGGCGTCGGGGCTGCCCATTATCGCCGCGGCGGACCTGAGCATTACCGGCATGGTTGTTAACGGGGAAAACGGCTGGGCGGTGGAGGACGACCGGATGCTATGGGAAAAGGCCATCGAGGTTTTGGATGACCGGGAGGCCCGGCGGCGGATGGGCGGCCGTTCCGAGGAACTCTCCCGGAACTACTCGGTGGACCGGTTTATCGACGGCATGATCGCCGTCTACGAAGAATTCCGTAAAAAATAGGCCCCGGCGGTGGATATGGCGGATAGTTCTTTCGCGGCCCTGGATCTCCGGCCCTATTTTTCCGCCCGCCTGGGGGACCGGAACATTCACCGGCCCACCGATATTCAGCGGAAGGTCATACCCGAACTCCTGGCCGGCCGGCCCGTGATTTTCCGTTCCGCCACCGGGACGGGGAAGACCTTCGCCTACCTTATCCCCCTGCTGCAGCGGCTTTGGCTGAATCCCCCGCCCAAGGGAAGCGGCCCCGCCCTGCTGATCCTTTCCCCCACCTACGAGCTCTGCGCCCAGATCCGGAACGAGGCGGAATTCCTTTTAGCCGAAGGCCGGGGCGGCGGGAAAAGCGATGGGGCAGGTGAAGGCAAAAACGAAGGCGAAGCCGGTGGGACGGAGGCGGCCGTCCCGGACGGGGGCCCCCCTCCTTTTTTCCCCCGCAAGGTAAGCCTCCTCACCGGGGCGGGGAACCTGAGCCGCCAGATTGACGCCTTAAAAAGGGACCGGCCCCTGGCGGCGGTGGGGAACCCCGGAAGGATCCTCCTCCTCTCCAAGATGGGGAAACTCAAACTTGGGAATCTGCGCTCCCTGGTCTTTGACGAGGGGGACCGGCTTATGGCGGAGGACCTGCGGGGGGAGACCCTGGAACTCTGGGAGCATATCGCCAGGGCGGCGAAGGCCGGCAGGGGCCCAAAAGCCGGAGACGGCCCAGGGGCCGGCGAAGGCCCAGACGCCGGGACCGCCGCCGGGCCGCCGAATCTAAACCCAAATCCAAATGAAAGCGGCCTGCTGTGCGCCGCCTGTTCGGCCACCCTGGCCGTGAAGGAACAGGACCCGCTGTTCCGTTTGATGGGCGGCGGCGTAAGGATCATCGAGACCGCCGAGCAGGAGATACTCCGGGAACGAATCCAGCACTGGGCCATCTGGAGCGAAGGCCGGCGGAAAATCGACACCCTGCGTTCCTTCCTGGCGGCGGTAAAGCCCAAAAAGGCCCTGGTCTTTACCGGCCGCTCCTGGGACGCGGCGAAGATCGTTGCCCGGCTCGGCCATCTTCCCGCCGCCGCCCTGTACGGCGGTATGGACAAAAACCGCCGCCGGGACGCGGTGGCCGGTTTCCGTTCGGGAAAAATAACTGTGCTGGCGTCCAGCGACCTGGCGGCCCGGGGCCTGGACATTCCGGGGATCACCCATGTCATCGCCCTGGACGTGCCGGATGAGGAATCCTACATCCACCGGGCGGGCCGCACCGGCCGGGCAGGGAAGCGGGGGATCATGGTAAGCATCGGGGACGGGGAGGAAATGCGGCTCCTGGCCCGGCTGGAAAAGCGGCTGGGCCTGACGGTGTACCCCAAGGAACTGTACCGGGGCCGCCTCGGCGCCCCCGTGGGGGACGGGGAATAG
>JAISLX010000188.1 GCA_031277045.1 Treponema sp. | reverse complement strand
GTTTTCGCCCTGATGATCGGTTTCGCGGCCTATTCCACCGGGGCCTTTTCCCACGTGTTCTTCGATCCCGGCTCGCTGCCGAAAAACGCCGCCGGGGCCATTCAGTACGATCTGATCGTCCCGACGCTGCTTACCAGCCACCTGCCCCAGGTTTTGCTGGCCCTGATCCTGCTGCTTGTCCTTTCCGCGTCCATGTCCACCCTGTCGTCCCTGGTGCTGGTCTCTTCTTCTTCGGTAGCCATCGATCTGTACCCCTCCCGGATCGATGAAAAAACCGGCAAGGATCGTTCCGTAGCGATGATGCGTTTCCTGTCCGCCATTTTTATTATCGTTTCGTATTTTATTTCCCGTTTTCAGATTGGTATTATCGTGTACCTTATGTCCCTTAGTTGGGGGGTTGTCTCCGGTTCCTTTGCCGCGCCCTACATTTTGGGCCTTTACAGCAAAAGGGTTACCAAGGCCGGGGCCTACGCAGGGCTTCTGACCGGCACGGCGCTTATGATCATCCTGTTTTTTGCCCTGGGTTCCGGCAATTCCCCGCTGGCGGCCAGCATCGCCATTATCGTCCCTTTCGCCGTGGTACCCCTGGTTTCCCGTTTTACGCGGCCCCCGGCGCGGGAGCTTTTAGACAAGGCGTTCGAGGGGATTTAGCGGGGCGTGTTGCTTCCCCGGAACCGCGAAGCGATACTAGGAGTCTGTCGCGCTTTGCGCTTAAAATGCTATAAGTATTTATCTTGATGAATACTTATACCTTACAAACTCCGAAAGCAGCCCGTTTACCGGGATTTTTTGAATGACTGAGGCTGTTCCAAAACTTCAGTTTTTGGAACAGCCTCGTTAGATTTCGACTATTCAAAAAATCCACAATCGTAACAGGCTGCTATGACAACGAGAGGAGATCCGCATGTCAACAGCCTATGAAAAAAAAGACAATGCCCGTTACACCTACGCCGACTACCTTGTCTGGGATACTGAGGAACGGTATGAGATCCTGGACGGGGAAGCCTATATGATGTCCGCCCCCACGGTGGCGCACCAGATTATCAGCAGGGAACTGCTTGGACAGTTCTGGAATTTTCTGAAAGGGAAGCCCTGCCAGGTCTTCGCGGCCCCTTTCGACGTGCGGCTGTTCCCCAGGGAGGACGGCGGCGACAACACGGTTGTCCAGCCGGACCTGCTGGTCGTCTGCGACAGATCCAAGATCGCCGACAACCGGGCCTGCCGGGGAGCCCCGGACATGGCTATCGAAATCCTCTCCCCCTCAAACGACGGTCCCGCCGTTTTTTTGAAGTACAATAGATACCTTATGGCGGGAGTCCGGGAATACTGGGTGATCAGCCCGGAAACCAGGGAAATCCAGGTTCACATTCTGGAACAGGGGGGCGGAAAAACACCGAACCGCTATGTTTCCACCCTCTACAGCGGCGCGGCGGCGCTGGACGTTTCGGTCCTCCCCGGCCTGAACGTCGATTTTAGCGCGATCTGGAGCCAACTGTGAGCGAATCAAACCCGCGCCGGGCCCTGCTGGGGGACGAGGCGGCAGCGCTGGGGGCCGTCCACGCGGGCCTAAGCGCCGCCTACGGCTACCCCGGCACCCCTTCCACGGAAATTCTGGAATATCTGATAAATGCGGCGGAAGAGGGGGCCCCGGCGGGGGCCTTCCGGGCTTCCTGGTGCGGCAACGAAAAGACCGCCCTGGAGGCGGCCCTGGGGACATCTTTCGCCGGACGGCGGGCTCTCGTTACGATGAAACACGTGGGCCTCAATGTGGCGGCGGACCCCTTTATCAACGGCAGCCTCCTGGGGATCAAAGGCGGCCTGGTGCTGGCGGTGGCCGACGATCCGGGAATGCACAGTTCCCAGAACGAGCAGGATTCCCGCTTCTACGCCGCGTTTGCCATGATCCCCTGCCTGGAACCCCGCAGCCAGCAGGAGGCCTACGACATGGCCAGGGAGGCCTTCGACATTTCCGAAGCCTTCAGGACCCCCGTGCTGCTGCGGATGGTAACCCGCCTTTCCCACGCCCGCTCGGCGGTGGCGCCGCGGGCCGCCCGTCCCCAGAATTCCCCCGCCAAATGCGGGGAAAAAACCCGGTGGATGCTCCTGCCCGTCCACGCCCGCCGGAACTACGGCTCCCTTATCGAGCGGCAGGGGACGATGCTGGCCTGGTCCTCCGCCCACCCGGCAAACAAACTCGAACTGGACGATCCCCCCGGCGGCTTGAAGCGTGACCGGAGTTTCGCGGTCATCACCAGCGGCCTGGGGGGGAACTACTACGAGGAAAACTTGGAGGACCTTATCCGCCGGCGGGGATCGGTTCCCGCCCGGCTTCACATCGGGGCATACCCCCTGCCTGTTGAATCGATACGGAACCTCTGCGCCGGGGCGGAACAGGTCCTGGTTATCGAGGAAGGCCAGCCCTTTATCGAGGAAAAGCTACGGGGCCTCCTGCCCCAGCCTATCCGGATCCACGGTAAGTTAAATGGCGCGGCCCCCCGGACCGGGGAACTGGACCCGGACAATGTGCGCCGGGCTCTGGGCCTCCTCCCCCGGCCCAGCGTACTCGATGCCGCGATAAACCTGCCTCCCCTGCCCGGACGGCCGCCCCAGCTCTGCGCCGGCTGCCCTCACGGGGACAGCTACGCCGCAATCAACCGGACCGTGGCGGAACTGGACCCCCGGCCCGGCCACCCGGACGTGGCGGTCTGCGCCGACATCGGCTGTTATTCCCTGGGGGCAAGCCCGCCCTGGGAGGCGATAGAGACCATCGTCTGCATGGGGGCCTCGGTAGGCATGGCCCGGGGCGCCGCGGAGGCGGGCATTCCCTACGCGCTGGCCGTCATCGGGGACTCCACGTTTATCCATTCGGGGATCACCGGCCTTATCGACGCGGTAAACGCCGGCAGCCCCGTGACGATCTGCATCCTGGACAATTCCATCGTCGCCATGACCGGCTGCCAGCCCACCATAGTCCCCTCCGACAAACTGCGGGCCCTGATCCTGGGCTGCGGGATCGAGGCGGCCCATGTTCTGGAGCTTGAGGCGAAAAAGCCGCTTCTGGAGGAAAACGCCGCCCGGCTCAAAGCGGAACTGGAGTACCGGGGGCCCTCGGTCGTGATCTTCCGCCGGGAGTGCCTGGAGGCGGCCCGGAAACGGCGGAAGCGCGAAACCGGAGAGGCGGCCCGGGATACGCAAACGCCGGAAGCGGGGGAAACCAAATGAAAAAAGACATCATCCTTGCCGGCGTGGGAGGCCAGGGGGTCCTCTCCATCGCCGCGATCATCGCCCAGGCGGCGGTGACGGAGGGCCTGGCGGTGCGCCAGTCGGAGGTCCACGGCATGGCCCAGCGGGGGGGCGCGGTCCTGGCCCACCTCCGCATCGCCGACGGCCCCATCGCCGGCGATCTGGTAAGCCGGGGCGGCGCGGACCTGATCATATCGATGGAACCCCTGGAAAGCCTCCGCTACGCCGAATGGCTCTCCCCCCAGGGCGCCCTGGTAAGCGCCGCCGAACCCTTTA
>JAISLX010000173.1 GCA_031277045.1 Treponema sp. | reverse complement strand
CGCGTCGCGGCGTTGCTGTTCGGGCGTAATGCCAAATGCCGCAAGCATTGCCGATCCGCCACTGATAGCCGCCAATGGTTTGCCGTTTGCGCCGTCTTTGACTTTCGCGGTGGTTTTAGGTATAGTTCCTTTGTCGCTTGCGGTTGGAGTAGTCGTTCCAGCCCGATCCTTGAAAGATTGTTTGCTAACGTTCATCGTGCTAGCAGAGCGGGCGGCTATTGATCCTTCCTTTTCATACTCCGTCAATAACCACGTTTTACTTTCCCCTTGATAATTAAGACTGATCGAGGCTTCGTGCGTTGGACTTTCCAGCTTAATGCGGTTGGCGCTTCGGCTTTTAACTATCATTCCCTCTAAATGTCTTTGCAAGTCGTCCAATACTTCGGGATGAAATTCCACAATTTTAGAAAGTCCAAAGCCGTCGCTCTTGCCCGTCCCCGCTTTACCCCAAACCAGATCAATATCGCCCACGTCTTAATGCGCTTATACGAAAAAACATGGCGATTTAATATAAACGCACGTTTGAATTATATATCGTTTAGCATTTTGGTAGTGAAACATTATCGTTAGATATTGGCAACCGTTATTAAAGCGCTTAGGTTTAGAATATCGCGTGCTGTATCAGACGCGCCGTACATTCGCTAGTTTGATGATCGCAAACGGTGTTGACGGTGGCTAAAATAATGGGGCATTCGATCGCAGGAATGACATTAGAGCGTTATGCGCGGCATATTCCAAACGGCGAGAACATATAACGAAGTTTTTTAATAACACTAAAAGTTTGGCAAAAGTCCACCATAATTCGCTAAAAAGCAAATGAATTTGACAATGGAAAAAGATTTTGTGTTGATAAGCGTTTGTTTGGTGGTGGCTCCGGGCAGAATCGAACTGCCGACACGCAGATTTTCAGTCTGCTGCTCTACCAACTGAGCTAAGGTGGCGTATATCCCCGCGGCGCCAGGAAACATGCACGTTACGACAATTTCCCTGCGCCACCCGGATAAACTAAGATTATACATACCCAAAAAAACGCGGCATGTCAAGCATGAAAAAGCAGATTTGGGAACGGGCTTTCCGGGCCGGCCCCTTGCAAAACCACCGCTTTTACCGGCTGCGGTTCCAGCATCTGACATGCTGGAACCGGCTTACTTATTTTTCACCGGCGGGTCTGAAAGATTCTCCGCTTTTTTATCCCCAAGTTCCCAGACTCTAAGGCGGAAATTTGCCCGCGCCAGGGACGAAAGGGCGCGGTCAGCCTCAAATTTGAGCATGTTACTTTTGAGCATCTCTTCCGCCTGCTGTTTCGCCGCCAAGGCGCGATCCCGGTCGATTTCTTCCGGCCATTCGGCGGCGTCTACCATAAGGACAGTCTTGCGTTCCTTCACTTCCAGAATACCTTCGGTTGTAAAGGCGCTGCGCCAGCGGCCGTCCTGGTCTTTAACCCGCATGATCCCCGTTACCACGGGGGCGGTAAAAGGAGAGCGGTTCGCGTAAACGCCGATCTCCCCGTCAATAAGAGTGATAACTAGAGCCTCGATGCTGTCGGCGAAAAAGCGGCGGTAGGGGGTGTGGACTTCGAAAGGAAAGAGGACGGCCATTTAGCCCTTTGCCTTTGCCAGCACATCGTCGATGGCGCCGGCCATAAAAAAAGCCTGTTCGTTGATGTTGTCGCATTCCCCGTCCAGGATCATCCTGAAGCCCCGGATAGTCTCCTTGATGGGCACATAGGCGCCGGCCATGCCGTTGAAGTGTTCCGCCACATGGAAAGGCTGGCTGAAGAAGCGCTGTACCTTGCGGGCCCGGTTTACGGTGAGCTTGTCTTCCGGGGAAAGCTCGTCCATGCCCAGAATGGCAATGATGTCCTGGAGTTCCTTGTAACGCTGCATGGTCTCGCGGACCTGGATGGCGGTACGGTAGTGTTCCTCCCCCACTATCGCGGGGTCCAGAATCCGGGAGTTGGACGCCAGGGGGTCCATTGAGGGGTAGATGCCAAGTTCTACGATCTTCCGGGACAGCACGGTGGTGGCGTCAAGATGGGCGAATGTGGTGGCCGGCGCCGGGTCGGTGATGTCGTCCGCGGGGACGTACACAGCCTGGACGCTGGTGATCGAACCTTTGGAGGTGCTGGCGATCCGTTCCTGCAGGGCCCCCATCTCGTTGGCAAGGGTGGGCTGGTAGCCCACGGCGCTGGGGATACGGCCCAGCAGCGCGGAAACCTCCGCCCCGGCCTGGATAAAGCGGAAGATGTTGTCGACAAAGAGCAGTACGTCCTGCCCCCCCTGATCCCGGAAGTGTTCCGCCATCGTCAGCCCCGCCAGGGCAACCCTCATGCGGGCGCCGGGGGGTTCGTTCATCTGACCGAAGACCAGAGCGGTCTTTGCGATAACCCCGCTTTCGTTCATTTCGTTCCACAGGTCGGCCCCCTCACGGGAACGTTCCCCCACTCCGGCAAATACCGAATAACCGGAATGTTCGGTGGCGATGTTGCGGATCAATTCCATAATGATGACGGTCTTGCCCACCCCGGCGCCGCCGAAGAGGCCTATCTTCCCGCCCTTGGCGTAGGGGGCCATTAAGTCGATAACTTTGATTCCCGTTTCCAGCATCTCCGTAGCGGGACGCTGTTCCTCAAAACTGGGGGCCGGCCGGTGAATGGAGGCGCTGCCGGCGCAGCTAAAGGCCCCCTTGTCATCGATGATCTTCCCGGTAACGGAAAACATGCGGCCCAGAACATCTTCCCCCACGGGGACCCGGATAGGATAACCGGTATCTTCCACCTCCAGGCCCCGGGCAAGGCCCTCGGTGGTCTCCATAGCGACACAGCGGACTTTGTTGTCCCCAATGTGCTGAAGCGTCTCCAGCGTAACCCGCCGTTCAGTGCCGGGTACCGGTATTTCCAGGGCATTGAGGATGGCGGGAACGCCGCTTTCAAAACGGACATCCACCACCGGACCAACTATCTGTGTAACATGACCAATACTGCCCATGACCTTACTCCTTTGTAAACAATAAACTCCGTCATCTCTGGGCCGCGGAACCGGAGATAATCTCCGTCATTTCCTGGGTAATTCCGGCCTGGCGGGCCCGGTTGTAGTTAAGCCGCAGCGCGGCCAGCATTTTCTCCGCGCTTTTGCTGGCATCGTCCATAGCGGCCATGCGGGCGCTCTGTTCACTGACATAGGCTTCCACCAGGGAGCCGTACATGATACCCCTGATGTAGAGAGGTACCAGGGCATCGAAGACATCGTCCGGGGAAGGGAGAAATTCAAAGCGCAGTTCCACGCGCTTCTGGCCTTCCTCCCTGGAAAAATCCTCCTGCATCCTGCCCAGATCCAGGGGGAGAATCTGCCGGGTGGTGGGGAGCAGTTTGATGCTGCTGTACATGTGGGTGTACACCACGTGAACCTCGTTGAACATGCCCCACCCAAACTGGGAAATTAGGTAATAGGCGATTTCTTTGGCGTTATCCACTGTGGGCATCTGGGACCGAAACGAAAAATTCTCAAGGATAAGGTAAGGGGTCTGGGTAAAATACCGCTGCCCGATGGCGCCGCACAAAACCAGGATAGGGTTTTTCACCTTTTCGCAAAGTTTCATCGCGTGACGGCACACATTGGCGTTGTAACCCCCCGCCAGGCCCTTATCGCTTGTGATCACCACAACGGCGGTATGGTAGCTGTCGTTCTTGTCCTTGGCCTTGATATATTCGCTCCTCGGCGTTCCCGCGCCGGACAGAATATCAAACATGGATTTTCGTATGCGCGCAAAGTAGGGTTCCGTATCTTCCAGAAGGCGGCGGCCTTTCCGCAGCTTGGCGGTGGAGATAAGATTCATTGCCTTGGTTACCTGGAGGGTCTGGGTTATGGCCCGCATTCTCAGGCGGAGATCCCGTAGATTCGCCATTAGCCGTACCGCCTACCGTTTTGCCTGCTTGTAAGATTCCACGGCTCCCCGCAGTTCCTCTTCCTGCCCGGCGGTGGTGGCGCCGCTTTCCGCGACAGCCCGCAGGAGCCCCTGGTTATGCATCCGCAGGTAATCCAAAAAGCCCCGGACAAATTCCCCTGTTTTTTCCACCGCCACATCCATAAGGTAGCCGTTGACCGCGGCAAACAGGATTGCCGTTTGCTCCTCCATCGAATAGGGCTTAAACTGGGGCTGCTTAAGGACCTCCATAAGCCTGATCCCCTGGGCCAGTTTGTCCTGAGTAGCCTTGTCCAGATCGCTGCCGAACTGGGCGAAGGCGGCCATTTCGCGGTACTGGGCCAGGTCCAGCCGCAGGCGGCCGGAGACCCGGCGGATCGCCTTAGACTGGGCGGAACCCCCCACCCGGCTGACGGAGAGCCCCACGTCGACGGCGGGCCTAAAGCCGGAGTTGAAAAGCTCCGAATCCAGGAAGATCTGGCCGTCGGTGATGGAGATGACGTTGGTGGGGATGTAGGAAGAAATATCCCCGGCCTGGGTTTCCACGATGGGCATGGCGGTGATGGAACCCCCGCCCCTGGCGTCCGAAAGCTTGGCGGAACGTTCCAGAAGCCGGGAATGGAGGTAGAACACGTCGCCGGGAAAGGCCTCCCGCCCCGGCGGGCGGCGCAGCAGCAGGGAGATGGTCCGGTAGGCCACGGCGTGTTTGGAAAGATCGTCGTAGATCACCAGCACGTCCTTGCCCTGGCGCATAAAGTGTTCCGCCATGGCCACCGCCGAATAGGGGGCCAGGTACTGCAGGGCCGCAGAGTCCGAGGCCGATGCCAGGACCACGAAGCTGTAGTCCATGGCCCCGAATTTTTCCAAATTCTTGATGATCGCCGCCACGGCGGAGGACTTCTGGCCGATGGCGCAGTACACGCAGTACACGCCCTTCCCCTTCTGGTTGATGATCGTGTCGATAGCCAGAGCGGTCTTGCCGGTCTGCCGGTCCCCGATGATAAGTTCCCGCTGCCCCCGGCCTATGGGTATCATGGCGTCCACCGAAAGGGCGCCGGTTTGCAGGGGCTGGTTCACCGAACCCCGGTCGATAACCGGGGCGGCGGGGCTTTCCACGGGCAGGTACTCCGTCGCGGCGATGGGGCCCCTGCCGTCCACCGGCTCCCCCAGGGGGTTCAGCACCCGGCCCAGGAGCGCGGCGCCGGCGGGGACCGACACCACCTTGCCCGTACCCCTGGCCTCCTCCCCCTCTTTTACCAGGGATTCGCCGGAAAGGAGTACGCAGCCCACCCCTTCTTCCTCCAGGTTAAGGACTATCCCCGTGGCCCCGGAGCTAAAATCCACCAGTTCCCCGTACACCGCCTTGTCCAAACCGTAAACGGTGGCCACCGAATCCCCAACCTGGACCACAAAGCCCAGCGAATCGGAGGAGGGTTTCCCCTCCCAGTGCGAAATTTGTTCCTGTAACACCCTGGCCAGGTTTTCATAATCGGCCATCAACAACCTCCGTAGGCGGCCCGAAACCGGCGGCCTGCCGCGCTTTCGCGCGCCGGCGTTTCAAAGTACGCCCTGGCAAGATCCGCGCCCAGTCGTTTAAGCCGGGTTTGCAGGCTTGCATCGATACTATCATTGCCAATCCGCAGGCGGCAGCCCGCAAGCAATTCCGGGACGGCACGCGTACTTAGCCGGACCCCTGCGGCCCCCGTCTTTATCTTAAGAGACATTTCCAGTTGTTCCACAAATTCGGCGCCGGGGTCCTGGGCAAATTCCAGGCAGGCCCGCAGAATCCCCCGCCGGGCGTCCAGTTCCTGCTCTATGGCCCCGATAACGCGGCCCGTGTAGCGTAACAGGTTCTTTTTTACCAAGAGCAGGATAAGGCCCAGGGCCAGGGACCGATCCGCATCACCGGCCTCCGGCGCGGGTACGCCCGCAGGGGCCGCCGCAGCCGCCGGCGCGACCGCAGCCGCCGGGACGGCGGCAAAGGCCCGCTGAAACATCTGCCCCAGGCGGCGGGCGTCCGCAGTACCCGCCGCCCCCGTAGAAAGGACGAGCGGCCCCACAGCCTTGACGAATTCCAGTGCCCGGGCCGCGGCCCCGGTATCCCCGGCGGCGTTGACAAAACCCTGTGCCCAGCGCTGCGGAACAAACATCCCCTAGGCCCCTCCGCCGGAAACTTCCGCGAGCAAAGCGGCGGCAAGGCGGCGGTTGTCTTCCTGGCCCAGGTCCCGCATCAGGAGACGGGACGCGGCGGCGACCACCAGGACGGCGGCCTCCGCCTTGAACCGCGCACCGGCCGCCTGCTCTTCGGCGGCGATCCGCTCCCGCGCGGCGGTGATTATGCCTTCCGCCTGGGCCTTCCCCCCGGCAACAATCGTCTCCGCCTCCCGGTTCGCGCTTTCGCGGGCGCTTTTAATAATCGCCTCCGCTTCCTCACCGGCTTTTTTCAACTGAGCCTGGTACTGTTCAAGAAGCTGCCGGGCTTCGGCTTTTTCCCGCTCCGCCCTGGCCAGACTCTCCTCGATTTTCCCGCTCCGCTCCGCCATGAACCTGGTCACCGGCTTGAACAACACCGCCCGCAGGATCACAAAGAGAAGGCCGACATTGATCAGCGTAACCAGGAAGGTGGCGATTGAGGGGGTAAGCATTACACGCTCTTGGTAACAAGCAGAATAGCGATAACAAAGCCGTAGATCGCCGTCGCCTCCGCCAGGGCGATGCCCAGGAAGAAGACGGTCATGATCTTCCCCGAAGCCTCCGGCTGCCGGCTGATCGCCTGGGAAGCGCCGGAGGT
>JAISLX010000157.1 GCA_031277045.1 Treponema sp. | reverse complement strand
TTTCTGGAGAGTATGAGCATGACTTACCCCCGGGCCCGGGCGGAGGCAAGTTCCGCCATGATGTCGTGCTTGGTCTTCCAGCGGGAGTCGGTAAGGATGGCCTGCTTTCCCCGGCGGGTATCCCGGTTGATCACCAGGGGGCCCTGCAGGTTTACCGTCATGGGATCGCCGGCCGGGGGAATCGTAACGATGCTAAAGATAAGGGTCTTTTCCGGGGCGTCGATGCCGATATCCGCCAGTTCCTCGTTGCCGATATTCACCTCGTAGTCGGCGCGGATCAGGAAGGGGTTTACCACGACAAAGGCCACCTGCTCCTTATCCACCGATTGGAGCCAGTAGAAGGGCTGTTTTTCCGCGTCCAGGAGTACATACTCCTTGAGTTCCTCAAACCCGAAGAGTCCCTGGGGGAATACTATTCTCTGCCGCTCTTCCGCTTCGATAAAGCCAAAGGCCTTGGTCCGTACTTTCACCTCGTTCTCCTGAAACTAAATTACGCCTACCGTAAAAAATCCAACAGCGTGGGGGGGAGGATCTTGGCGGTGGTTTGCAGGGCCGCCCGGTGGGCAAAGTCCATCATCCCCAGTTCCGCGGCGGCGTTTATAAAGTCCAGGCCCGCCTCCCGGCCAAGCTGGGCGGTGACGTCGGGGATTTCCTGGTTCAGCCGCTGCCAGGTCATCTCCGCCCGCTCCTCCCGGCTTCCCAGCTCGGAGATTTTGGCGTTCAGATTTCCCAGGGCCAGATCAAGGCCGCCGATCCCCAGGCTCCCCACGAATTCCTGGTCCCCCCGGTACAGGGCGTCCCGGAGCCGGATCGTCATGTCGAAGATTGAGCCCCCGGCCACCCGGGCGGAATCGGCCCAGTTGGGGGCCCCGTTTACCGGGTTCCCCCGGATCAGGCCCAGTTCCTGGAGGGTCCGGGAACCCTCCCTGTCCTCCAGGCGGATGAGGTGGGCGTTGGTCCCTTCCAGGGCAAGGCCCCGGGTCTGGGGGTCCAGGTAGGCTTTTACCGGGGCGGCGGAGTCGTTGATCTTGGCGATGACGGCCTGGACCGTGTCCCCCACGCTGAGGGGAATCTCCACCCCGTCAATAAAAATGCCGGCATCTTCGGTGACCCGGAATTCGCTTGAATCCAGGGTGGAGATGATCTGCATCTTTTCAGCCCAAAAGGCCTCGCCGCCGGATATATCCAGTTCCGCATAGGTCCCGTCGCTTATTTCGGTCCGCCGGGACGCGCCGGCCCCCCGGTATTCAACCCGGACCACCATGCTCTCCCCGCCCCCGGCCACGGTTCCTTCCACCATGCGGAAGGGTTCGGAAAGGGCCCGGTCCCCGGCGAAGATCTGTTTGCCGTCCGGCCCCTGGGCGTTGGCGATGGCCGCCAGTTCCTTGATAAGCTCGTTTATTTCCCCCGCCATGATCTTCATGTCATCGGCGGCGTAGGTTCCGTTGGCCCCCTGGACCGCCAGTTCCCGAATCCTCTGGAGTACGGCGTTGGCCTCGTTCATGTAGGCATAGGTGTTGTTGTAATGTTCCCGGGCGTAGTAGGTATTCTTCTCGAAGCGTTCCAGCCGGGCCAAGTAGGACTGGTAGCGTACCGCGTGGCTCGCCGCCAGGGGATCGTCCCGCAGGGCCAGGATACGGGACTGGCTGGCAATTTTTGACTGAACGTTGTCCAGCCCGTCTTCCTGACGGCGCAGGTAGTACCGCATGTCGTTATTCGGCATGTCTGTGGAAACCCGTCTCATTTGTTACACCCCCATCCGGTTGATCAGCGTATCCAGCATGGAATTTACCGTGGTAATAAACCGGGCGGCGGCGGCGTAACCGTGCTGGTACTTGATCATGTTGGAAAGTTCCTCGTCGATATTCACCCCGGAAACCGACTGCCGCATGTCATGCAGTTGTTTCATGATCAGGTTTTCCGTTTCCAGGGCTGTTACCGCCCGCTCCCCCAGCAGACCGATCCGCCCGGCGGCGTCGGCGAAGTAATCGTCAAAAGTCCCCAGGGATCCGACCATGACCGCCGTGTTGCGGATAGCCGCAATGGCCGCCGCCGCGTCGCCGTTTCCCGGATTGGCAGGCTGCCCGTTAACGCCGAAGCCGGAGGCCACGGAGCCGGGATCCTTGAGCAGGGAGGGGTTCACCTCGATCCAGCCGGAAGGATGGGCGATAGGAGCCAGAGCGTAATATTCCGCGCCGCCCCGCAGTACCCCCGCCGCGTCCGCCTGGGCCCAGTCATAGCTTCCCCCCGGCCCGGGATCCGCGAAGATCCCCGCGTATCCCCCCAGAAAAAAACCGGAATCCTCGATATGCCGGATCACAAAGTCGGGGTTTTGCCGTTCCAGCCCGTCCACAATTCCGGCAGTGGTAGCCTTGAGGGAAAGAAAACCGTCCCGGTTAAGCCGGGCTACCACCTCGGCCCCCGAATTGTTGATTCTGGTGATGATGTCCTGTACGGTGTCGGTGGAATAGTAAGGGATCGTTTTATTTTCGCCGCCGGGACCGGAAAAGGTAAGCTCCCCGTCAAGTCCAACCTGGGCCTGGCTTTCCAGGACGTTAGTCCCGTTGACGCGGTAAATGTAACTGGAATCGTACACCCCGTCCCCGTCCCGGTCATAGTTTCCGTTTACATTGGTAACAAAGGGATATTCGGAAAAGAAGTTGTTCCCCGTCGTACCGTTGATGCCGTAACCGGCCTGGTGGACTTCGTTTACCAGGTCCGCGAAATTCATGGTCATGTTGTCCAGGGTCTGAATTTCGTCTTCAATGGTTACATCCCGCAGTTCCACCAGGGCCGCCAAACTCCCCCGCTGAAAGCGGGCTTCGTCCCCGGTGTCCTGCCAGACGATCCGGGAGTAACCTTCGGTATCGATGTTCCGTTCCAGCCCAAACTGCCGCCCGATCTGCCCCTGAACCAGCACGAGCCCCGCAGTGTGAACCATGAATTCGTCGTTGTCCCGGTAGTCCACGGTTATGTCGATGATGGACGAAAGGTTGTCCACCAGCAGATCCCGGCGGTCCATAAGGTCGTTGGGGTTATCTCCCTGTGCTTTTACCCGTGCAATATCCCGGTTTAGGGCGGCAATTTCCCTGGAAATCTCGTTTACCTTGGCCACGGTAAGCTGAATATCCTCGTCCGCCATCACCTGCAGCCCTTTTAGGGCCTGGTAGCGGTGGTGTATTCCGTCAATAAGGGTTTTCCCCCGTTCCAGTACAGCGGTACGGGGGGGGGTATCCGCCGGGTAGGTCGCCAGCTCCTGCCACGCGTCCCAGAATTCGTCCATCTTGCTCCGGACGGATTTTTCACCGGGTTCCAGGTATATCTGGTCCATCATCCTGACATAGGGATCCCGCGTCTGCCAGTACCCCTCCTCGGAAGCCTGGGAGACGATCTGCCTGTCCAGCAGTTGATCCCGGACCCGCTGAATCCGTTCCACTACGGTCCCTTGGCCAATCTGACCCGGGGTTTCCTCCCGGTTAAGTCCGGGCAGATAGATGGGATCAAAAGCGGACATCTCGATCCGCTGGTGGGAATAGCCTTCGGTAGAAGCGTTGGTCAGGTTGTGGCCCGTAACGTTCAGGGCCTGCTGATGAGCATGAACCCCCCGTTTCCCGATTTCGATACCCATAAAGGTGGATGTCATATTTACTCCTAAAGGCTGCGGTTAAGCACCATACAGCGCATGTCCTGGGGCATTACCGCGCCGCTGCGGGAGTAAACCCGCCCCCTGCGGTCGGGAAAGGCGGACTCGATAAAGGCCGACATGGTGGCCTTGATTCCGGTGATATAGGCCAGAAGATTCTCGTTGTTGATTTTGATCCGGAGCGCCGCTATCTTGAGTTCCCGGTATTTCGCCGTTAGTTCTTTTTGTTCGCCGGGAGGAAGGAATGCGAGAAACCGGTAGAAACCGGCTTCATTGTCCGGAAAACCACCGGATAATTTACCAAAAAGAGCCTTTCGTTCCCTTTCCAGCCCTTCCAGTTCCGCGGCGGTCCGGCCTATGGCGGCCAAAATGGTCTCGAAATCGGCCCATTTCCGTTTAATCACCGCGTTCCGGACCCGCTTTTGAGCTTCCGCGATACCTTGCAGGAGTTCGGCCTCCCGCCCTAGAACCTGGGAACAGACTTTGTGCATTTCTGAATCACCCCTTCGATTACATATCGGCGGGTGATTTTTTTTTTTAACGTAAACCTCTTAAACGGGCCGGTCCCGGCGTCAAATACTGCACCCGGGGCTTGCCCGGGGTATCGTTCAACCCGCTAAAACGAATACGTCAGCGCGGTTTTGACATAAGCCCTGTCCCGGTACTGGGAAAGTTCCCCCCCGTCCTTTCCGGCGAAGATCCCGCCTGAAAGGACAACCGTTACATCGTCGATGCTGTAGCTTAGGGAGGGCATCAGGTAGACATCGGCGGCTTCAATGTTCCACAGAAGGCCGAATTTCGCCTCCAGCCGGTCCTGGAAAAAGGCCCGGGAAACCTGGGCAGTCAGGGCCGTCGCGGTAAAGGGGGAACCCGCCTCCGTGTCCAGGGCGGCACTGCTTCCCACCCTGCCTTCGAGCAGGCGTATGTTCCCGTCCGCCTCGATAAAAAACGTGAAGCCCAAGATATCCCGGTCAAAGCCCGCGGACCAGGCCAGGAAGGGATTGTAGACGCCCCCGTCGTCCCCCCCAAGGTCTCCGGTAATGAAAGCCGCCAGTTCCGCCCGGAAGCCTGAGTCAAAGATCACCTGAGTATAGTCCAGGCCGATCTGGTGGTAGCGGTTGTACGCGATGCGGGGCTTCAGATTCGCCGATTGAAGAGCATTTTCCAACTGGAGAATGGGAATGGCGGGTATCGTGGCCAGGAGTTCTTCCGCCCCCCCAATCGTAAAACTGGGCCGGAACAGGTGGCCTGAGTAGTACTGCGCCCCGATGTCCGCGTGTCCCAGCGTGGCGCTGAACCTAATGCCCCCCTGGGCGTACTCAAGGCCGCGGGTGTCGGGAATATCGTTTGGGCCAATGGCAGGCGCATTTGGATTGGATTGTATCATAGCGGCTAACTGGTCCGGGGATATAAGGGGTACGGGCAGACGTTCTACAATTCCCGCCGCCAGGTCCCCGATCATGCGGTCCCGGCGGCCGGTGGTTATGGCGCTGGGGTGCCAGCGATGGTCCGGGTCCAGGGCGTAGAGGTGGCCCTGGAACGAGGGAATAAAAACCCCCTCCAGGCCGGCGGCGGCGCCCAGAGGAAGGGAAGCGCGGATCATGGGCCGGGCTATCTTGCGGCCCATCGTGTCGCCCGCGTTGGTCAGGTCCGTGTAGTCCAGGGGGTTGGTTACGTCAAGCGGACCCCGGATGTCCGCGCGGCCCCAGGCCAGCTTCCGCAGGCCCGTTTCCAGGGTCAGGGACCCCAGGAAGACCCGCAGATAGGCTTCGTCGATGACCGGAGGGGTCCAGAACGGGCTGCCGGAAGCCGCGAGCGCGGCCGGAGACAGCTTGAAATTCAGCACCGCCTCGGCCCTGGAGCTTGACGCCCCGATATTGAGTTTGGCGTTTATCAGATTGCCCCAATCCGCGCCCCCCCCCCTGTCGCGCAATTCGCGGGGAAACACCAGGAGTTCCGCGGCAATCTCCCCGCCCGCTCTAAGCCCGGTCTTGCCGGTTAGGCCGCCGGAACCGCTGTTTCCGGCGCTTTCGACACTTTCAGCGCCGCCGTTTCCGGCGCCGTCCGCGAAGTCAAACCAGTAATCCTGCGCCCCCAGCGCGGAGGCCCCGAAAAGGACAAAGGCGGCCAGCAGGCCGAGCGGCCGGCCGCCGTTTGAAAACCGTTTCACTGGGGCACCCTCCCCGTAGCGAGGAACTGCCGCGTAAAGATCCCGTCGGGGATGTTGGCGTTGTAACGGATATCGTCCACGATGATTTGCGTGGAAGTACCCGCGGCGTGGCTGGTCATCCGGGTCTGCGTGGCAGTAAGGCGGCCCTCGATAAGCTTAAGCTCCAGGGTTTCCAGGGTTTTTACCAGCGCGTTCTTCCTGTCGTACAGATCGATTTTGTGGCATACCCCGGTGTTTTTGTCGATCCACTGGATCATTTTGGAATACTGGTAGGAGCTGTCTTTGGGTACGGACTGGATCACGTAACAGGGATTCTCCCCCACTTTCTCTTCCCGGACCAGCGTGTGGGTGTCCAGTTCCGCGTCCCGGTTGGCGCTGGAAATATCGTCGTTGGAAAAGTCGGTTCCCACGAAACTCTTCGACCCGTCTCCCTGGGCAATCCGCTGCTCCCTGCCGCGGGCGGGCTGGAATATCCAGCGGTCGTCCTCCGCGCCGGGATTCTCGATTGTCAAAAACCTTGTCCCCGCCACCGAACGCGGTTCGTGGAACACGATCATAACCCGGTCCCCGCCGGGTCCGTTTTTGGTAAACTGCTCGATAACCCGCCGGGTTTCGGAACCGTTCTTCGCCCTCAGCGCCATTGTGGATCTGGTATACGTGGTGTCCGCCTTTATCCTGTCCCGGGAAGCGCGGACAATTTCCTCCGCGTTTTGGGCGCCCGCGGAAAGGGCCGCCAGGAAAAACAACACGGCGCCGGTTATTGGAAAGCGCGGGCGTAACACCCCGCCTTTCAGGACGAGGCAGCTCATTTTTTTTGTTCTCATCTCATTACCTCCCGCCCGGTCCGCCCGTGGGCGGGGGGCAGTGTATTTTAAGCGGATATTGTTCAGAAACTGAGGTTTCTGAACAACTCTATTCAAGCCGGTTTCAAAATTTGACCTGTTGAAACGGCCTTTGCCGGGAGTTTCCCCCAAACTTACCCAAGTTTTTGGGGAAACTCCCGGCTGATAAATTTTGGTTTCAGAACCCCCAGCAGCGCAGGAACAATTATAAGCCCGGAAAGGGCGCTTATCATCATGGCCAGACAGACCAGAAGCCCGAAATCCCTCAGCACGATAAAATTGGAAAACCAGAGAACCGCGAAACCAAGGCCGACCGAAAGGGTATCCACCAGAATCGCCGTTCCCGAAACATAGTAAGCCCG
Organism: Treponema sp.; assembly: GCA_031277045.1. The sequence goes on along the minus strand of JAISLX010000157.1, from coordinate 5,878 downwards.
CCGCAAAAAATCCCCCGTCCCGCCGGACAGCCTGTATTCGCGCATATAGGCCTCGATAAAATGAATGGTATAATCGATGCCCACCCCGATGGAAACACTGGAGATCATGGCGGTGGCAAGGTTCAGTTTGATCTTCAAAAACCCCATAGCCGCGAAGTTGGCCAGGATAAGTATGGAAAGGGGAATTATGGCAATGCCCCCCGCGGCCAGAGACCGGTACGAAACCGACATAATCACAAACATGGCGATAATCGAGATGATTACCGATATTAACTGGGACTGGACCACCAGACCGTTGGTGGTACCCTCCACGATGGCGCTGCCCCCTATAATAACGTTCAGGTTTTTGGGGAAATTGGCCTCCACAAAACGGCGTATTTCCTCAACGCCCCTGTTCGTATCCTCCTGGCCCATTGTTTTCAACTGGACCGTAAGCTTGACGCTGGTCGGCTCCAGGGGATCGTTGGCATAACTGGAAATATCGCCGGAGAGCAGCAGCAGATAGCTGAAAATAAGATCGGTCAGTTCTTCTTTGCTGGCCTTCCCGTAACGGGCCGGGTCCTGGGGTATTTCGTAATACGAATATCCCTCGTAATTGATAAGCCGCCCGAATTCCCGCGCCAGCTCGCCGGCGCTTATGGAACGGCTTAATCCGGATTTGGAAGCCCGGTCCAGGAGCCCGGCGATTTCATCAATGCTGTACACCCGGTCCCCGGCGGCGTCCGAATACTCAGGCTCCCCGGTTTCGGGAATCGCGGCCCAGGATTCCTCCCCCGCGTAGCCCTGTTCATCCGAATCAAAATTCCAAAAACCCGCGCTCTCCGAAGCCGGGGAAGCCAAACCCGCCGCTACGCCGCCGGGACTTTCGCCGGTATTCTGCACCTGGTTGACACGTTTTATCAGATCGGTAAAACCCATCACGTTCCCTACCTCGGGAACCCGGTATTCCAGATAGGTTTCCAGACGGTCCATCGCCGCCAGGCTGTCCGGGTGAAGCAGAATCTCCGGCTTTTCCGCTTCCACGACGACGCTTAGAATCTTGGAGCCCCCGAATTTTTCCCGGATAAATTTATCCGACCGGTAAATATCGGTATCGCTTCTGAAATATTCCACCAGCACGTTATCAATGATTATCTTTGACGCGCCGTACACCGAAAGAACGGCCACGATAAGGACTCCCCACAGTACCAAAAACTTGCGGGAAGCCACCGCGCAAAAAAAACTCGCGATTTTGTTCCGGACGCTGTCGTTTTTTCCGGGAATCAGCGTGGAACCCCCGTGGGCGGGGTGAAATTCCTTTAAGGGCACGGCCCCCCGGATTAGCAGAATCGCCGGAACGAGGGTCATGGTAAGCGCAAACGATACCAGTACGCCGAAACTGGCGAAAAACCCAAACTCCCGAATGGGCGTTACGCGGGTAAAACAAAAGGACACAAAGCTGGCAAAGGTGGTAAGAGCGGCAAGAAAGATAGGTTTTCCCGTCCGGCGGACCATAACCATCACCAGGTTACGGTGTTCCCGCGCCGTCATGACCGGTCCCCCCATTCCCCGGTCTTCGATGTAGTGAATTACCACATGCAGACCGTAGGAACTGCCCATAGCAATCAAAATAACCGGCAGCACCGTGGAAATAACCGACAGCTTGATGCCGAAAAGCGGCATAGCCCCAATGGACCAAATAACGGCTATCAGGACGGATACCAGGGACAGGATAGTGGCCCCCATGCGCCTGAAAGGGATAAAGACAATAACGATTACCACCAGGACAACCAGGGGGACCATGAGCCGTATGTCCTGGACCATCGCCTCGCTGATCGTGGACGCGATAACGGGGATCCCGGTAACGTACACGTCCGCCATATCCGCGAAAGAAGCGCGGGCAATGTTCCTTACTTCCATGTATTCGCGCACCAGTTCGGAGGAACCATAATTTTCTTCCGTAAGGTTCAGCGGAACCAGTATTTGGGTGGCGGTAAGATCGCCTGAAATAAGGGCGTTTTCGTAAAGGTCCCAGGAAAAGAGTCGTCTCCGCAGTTCCGCGATTTCCTCCTCCGTTCCGGTAAAATCGCCGGAAACCAGGGACTCGACAAAGATCGACCCTTCATCCCCGTACAGGTAGTCCGCGCTGACGATGGAATACACCTCGCCCACCATGCTGATCTGCTCGATCCGCGCCACGTAATCCCTGACCCGGTTCAGGAAAGGCCCGTCAAACACGGTCCCGTATTTCCGTTCAAGCCCCACCAGGATAAACAGCGAACTCCCGAAAGTGTCGTCAATATAGGACGAGGTAAGCCGGGCCGGATCGCTGGCGGGAACAAAACGAATGTTGTTGTTGTCAAGCTTTACCCGGGGAAGCTGAAAGGCAAAGAACGCTGTTATGACCGCCAGTACCGCAAGTATCAACCAAGGGTGTTTGTAAATTTTTTCCATAGGAACATGGATAACTATAAAGGCTTCAACCGTAAAAGTAAAGCTTACGGCCCGGCAATGCCTCCGGCCCCATTTGCCGTTCCCGGCGTGAAAATTCGCTTCTTAAAGCTCAAAGATCTGCGGCCAAGAAGACTTGAACTTCCATGCCTCTCGGCACCAGCACCTCAAGCTGGCGTGTCTACAAGTTCCACCATGGCCGCGTGTAAAACTAGCGTAACAGGACTAAGCCTATTATGTCAATATGTCGAAAATAGATACTATGAAGTATACGTTTTTTACGATTGTCGTATTGCCCCTTGTTCTGCTGGTTTCCGGCTGTAAAAGTACTCCTCCGGCCGGGGAAGAGACGGTCTTTAGCCTGCTCGCGGAGGGTAAAACCGCGGAAGCGAAAGAGCTGTTTCGGGGTAAAACCAATGTTTCCGAACGGGATGAAGAGGGAAGAACAACTCTTCATATAGCCGCCGAGATGGAAGATTCGGAGCTTGCCGCTTTCCTTGTGGCCATGGGCGCCGATGTGAACGCCACAGACAACCTGGGACGTACCCCGCTGGCGATCAGCGCGGCAAAGGCGGATCCGGCTGTCGGATCCGTTTTGGCGGCCGCCGGGGCGGACATTCACCGGCCCCTTTCCGCCGAATCGTCCGAAACCATCGCCCTGCAAAGTCTTCGTAACGAGGATTTTGCCAAAGCGATACTCGGCGCCGGCAATAGTAACAACGCCGATTCTTCGGGCAGAACCATACTTCACCTCGCGGCCCTTACCGGATCCCACGGCATGGTCGATTACATCATCGCCAAAGGCGGAGAGGTAAACCGGAAAGACGCTTCGGGACAAACCGCCCTGGACACGGCTTTTTTACGGACAGACTCGCTAAACCACGCCTATACGGCGGAAAAAATCATTCGCGCCGGAGGATCCTCGGAAAATCCGTTTTTCGCCTATCTGGCGCCGGCGGTACGAAGTTCCAATTATAACATCAGACTGATGGACGGATATACGGTATACCACTACGCCGCTCAGGAAGGTTATTCAGGCTATATCGAATATCTTATCGATAAGAGGGCCGATGTTAACGTGAAAAACAACTCCGGCTCCACGCCCCTTCACGAAGCCGCCAGAAACGGGCGGCTTGAGGCGATGGAACAGCTTATCGCCGCCGGGGCCGACGCAAACGCTCAGGACGCGAAAGGCAATACGCCCTTGCATCTGGCAATACCGCCTGAACAGCACAGGGCCGCCGTTTTGCTGCTCATTGGCCGGGGGGCCAATCCCAACCTTCGCGACGAACACGGCGAAATACCGCTCCAGGTTGCGATAACCCTTCGCCGGAACTACGATGTGACGGAGAGCCTGCTTTCCGGCGGAGCGGAAGTCGCCAACCGTAACATTGAGGGCAAAACAGCCCTGTACCTCGCGGTTGAGGAAGACAGCGTCAACATTATCCCTTTGTTGCTTGCCTATAATTCCGACATCTTCGCGGCGGACAATTCCGGGCTTACTCCCATCGAAAAAGCCATACGGGAAAAGCGGCCTTCCCTGGAAGAGCTTATCACCCCGGAAACGGTACAGAAAAACGACAGTACCGGAAACACCGTTCTTCATATCGCCGTGCGGAACAGGGCGGATCCGGCCCTGATAAGCCAAATCCTGGATAAAAACGCGGAAGTAAACGCGCGTAACAGGGAAGGAAACACGGCGCTCCATATTGCCGTTGCAAATAACGACGCAAATTCCGGCAATCTTCTTATCGCCCGGGGCGCCGACATTTTCGCGCCAAATTCGGCGGGCGAAAGCCCCCTCTATCTGGCCTTTCATTCTTCCGATTCGGTACGGGAATGGATGCTGAACGAAAAAACCCTGGAAGCCAGAGACGGGCTGGGAAACAGCGCGCTTCACTATATCGCGCAGTGGAAACTCGCCCAGCATGTCCCGCTTATGGTCAAGCAGGGCGCCAGACTTGAGGCGGTGAACGCCACGGGCGAAACGCCCCTGTTCTGGGCGGCCAGGGCGGATTCTCCCGAAACCGTGGAAGCCCTGCTTAAACAGGGGGCGATGCCCGGCGCCAGGGATTCCCTGGGGAATTCCTGCCTTCACAGCGCGGTACGATGGAACGCCCAAAAAACGGTTCCTGTCCTTATCGGGGCGGGGCTCAACGTCAATTCCCAGAATCTGTCGGGCAAAGCCCCCCTTCACGATGCCGTGCGGCTGGGCCTTAACGACATGGAAGAACAGCTTATGGATCGCGGGGCCTTGCTGGAAACCAGGGATAATCAGGGCAATACCCCCCTTATGGAAGCGGTTATGGCGGGATTCCCCGGATCGGCGGAACGGCTTGTCGAAAAAGGCGCGGATCCGGCCGCCAGAAACAATTCCGGCGACACTCCCCTCCATATAGCGGTAGTGATGCGGCGCGTCGATCTTGTTACCCTGCTCCTCGGCTGCGGATCGAGCATCCACGCGAGAAATTCCCAGGGTATTACCCCGTTCAACACGGCCCTTACCGTATCTCCGTACATGGTAAGCACGCTTCTTACCAAAGACCGAATCTATGTTGCCGATGACGACGGCCTTTCGCCCCTTCATATCGCGATAAAACAGCGGGCGGCGCCCGCGATGATCCAGGCCATTATCACGCGCGGATGCAGGATTTCCGCCACAGACAGAGACGGCAGAACCCCGTTAAGGCTTGCCCTTGACATGGATTCCTTTAGCGAGGCAAAGGTCCTCGCCGACGCGGGATCCGACGTATTCGCTTCCGCCATCGACGGCAAAACCCCGGCGGATCTGGCCATAGCCAAAGGCCCCGACGCGATACAGTCGGTGTTTTCAGGCAAGGCCATAGGGGCCAGGGACGGATCGGGAAATACCGTCCTTCACTACGCGGCGAAAACCGGCGACACCGGCGTTATCGGCGCGCTTATCGCCCTGGGCGCCGACAAGAGCATAAAAAACATCGCCTCGGAAAGCCCGGCCGAAATAGCCCGCAGGTGGAACCACAGGGAGGCCGAAGCATTGTTGCAGTAGGGGCGTGGACGTTGTACCGGCGTCCCCTGCCCTGCCGGCTTAATTCTTTGGCAGAATCGTATAGCTGAATTTCGCGGTCGCGATGGGGCTCATGTGTACTCCGTCACCTTGTCCCTCAACAACAAGCCCCCGGCTGACGGCCTCCCCGGAAATTTGTTCAGCCCCGGATTGCGCGGGCCGGAACGGCCGGTCATAGGCCGCGACAAGGATGTATTCTTCCCCGTAGGGAGCCCCCATACGGAAGCGCGTCCGGTCCGGTATGCGCCGGGTTTCCCCCGCCCGGATAAAATTGTTGTCCCCGGCAGCCAAAGGGTAAATAAGCTGCGCCGTCCCGTTTACATCCACATGAACGATTCGGAAGTAGCAGTCCCGCGCGGAATACAGCATCATCGACATGTACTCCCCTTCGTAATACACCCC
>JAISLX010000104.1 GCA_031277045.1 Treponema sp. | reverse complement strand
GTAATGGCCGAAGCATCCGGCATAAAGCCGGGCGCGTTTTGAGCGCCGGACCCCTTCCGCGTTACACCGTATACTATATATGGGGTATATAGGGCATCGTTTAGTGAAACTACACTATAATATTGGGGGGGGGGGGGGGGGTACTAAAAACTGCGGAGAAGCCTGGAACGGGCGTATGTCCCGCCGGTATGGACTCGGCCCCAAGCCTGGGAGTCAGGGCCCCGGCGGCGTGGCAGCTTCGCTTGCAAATTTCATGTAAAAAATCTTACTTGTGTTTACGGCAAGGTCAAGGCGAACCGGGAACCTGGTTTAATAGAGTTGTTCAGAAACCTTAGTTTCTGAACAACAATCGCTTCAAAACAACCGGGTTATCGAACAAGTCCAATACCCCGCGCAGACGGCGAGAGGCTCATTCGGACTGCCAAACTGCCGCTTAAAAACAATGTTGGACGTGGCGTAAACGAAACGCCGTGAGGGGAAAGGCCCCAGGCGCGCCGCTAATTTGTTTTTGTGGTATGCGGCACGGCTTCCACTGGTTTTGTCAGATGCCAGTGGCCGTCGGTTTTTTCAAAGGCGGAGGAAGAAAGACTAAGAACCCGGCCGTCATCGCCGGCAAGTTTAAGCCGTTCCAGGATCATGTTTACTTCCGTAACTTTCCACTGGGTTCCGTCAAAGTTAATGCGCGCTCCTTCCGGGGGAGTCTGCCGCCGCTGTTCGCTGTAGAACTTGTGTTCGTAGGCAAGACAGCACAAAAGCCGGCCGCAGGGACCTGAGATTTTCATGGAATTAAGGGACAGGTTCTGGTCCTTGACCATTTTGATAGACACAGGCCTGGGTTTGCCGGAGGCCGCGTGGCAGCAGTAACAGCGGCCGCAGACTCCCAGCCCCCCCACTGCCTGGGCTTCATCCCGAACCCCAATTTGGTGCATCTGTATCCGGACCTTAAAAATATTTACCATGTCTTTGACCAGTTCCCTAAAATCCACGCGGCTTTCCGCGGTGTAGAAAAACCATATTTTGGCCTCCCCCACCATGACGTGAACCAGAACCAGCTTCATCTCCAGCCTGTGGGCCTCTATTTTTTCGCGGCAAATTCGGAACGCCTCTTTTTCCTGTTCTTTGTCACGGATTTCCCGTTCCAGTTCCTCCGGTTCGGCAAGCCGGTCGATCCAGGGGACCGTAACGTTCTGGTAAGAAGCCTGCCCCCGGCGGCAGTTCAGGGGGCCGCACACCAGGGCCAGATCCCGGCCGTAGGGAGTAACTACCATCACTTTATCACCGGGATTTAGGGGGCCCCCCCGGTATCCCGCTATAAAATTTTCGTTTGCATAATCCAGGCGAAGCCGGTAGAGCGGCGTTCCGGGGTCGGGGGGATCGATTTGAGGGGCGGGATGTTCCCGATCCTCCGGGGTGGGGCTGTCTTCCAGGGAGGAAATATCCCCGGTATCTTCGTTTAAGTCTTCGTAATTGTTTTGATCGGTCATGAGGCTCCGTCTTGCACCCAGTCCGGGCGCGTTAAGACATTAAGTCTACCAGAAGGCCTCTGATTTCCTCAAGACGGGACAGCAATTCAAGCTGGGAAAGCTGGCCGTTCAGGAGCGCGGCGGCCAGTTCGTCCAGCCGCCGGTCCACTACCTGGATGGTATAGCGCCGGGTTCGTTCAAGGGAATCGGGGCTGCCCCGCGTACCGGAAAAATTTGGTTTTAAATATTTGGGGAGTCCGTCCTGCGCTGTTATCTGGTAGCCGTTGTCCACCACATAGCGCATAAAATCCCGGACCGCCTTTTTGTAGGCCAGTATCTCCGGGGGGAAGGGCCGGTCCCGCAGCATATCGCCCGTGTTTCGCACTTCATCCAGGAGCCGGTTCACCGTTTCTTCGGAAACGGGCAGCGCTTCCGTTCCCTCTACGCGGGATTGTTCCAGCACGGAGGAAAAATCAGGCGCCGTAACGCCGGCGGACCGTTTTGGTCCCCGCCGGGCCTCTGTCCGGGGACGGAGATTCGCGTTGGTGTAGGACAGGGGATCAAGAAAAACGCCGCCTGGGTCCTGTGGAAATTCAACTTTGGCCATGAAAGCTCCCTGCGGGGCGGTAACTCAAGGCGCCGCCGGTACGGCTACGATAACACGGCGGACCGGTTGAACTGGGAAAGGGCGGATTTAACCCCCTGGGCATCCGCGTATTCGGAAACTGCCGCTTCCCAGGATCCCGGGGCGGTGCATACCTGAATCCGGCCGTGGACAAGACAGCCTTCGTCGGCCTGAATACGCCGGGTAATAATATCCCCCAGGATCAGGGCGCTGGACAGAATGATAAGCCGTTCACTGGCAAGCACGTTGCCCCGGACTACCCCGCCAATGGTTATCGCCGTTCCGCTGATATTGCCGCGTAGCCGTGCGGCTTCTCCAATCACTACCCTGCCGGCGGCCGCCACATTGCCCCGGACTGTACCGTCCACCCGGGTAAATCCGTCGGCGCTAAGATCGCCGTTTAGTTCGGAATTGGGTCCGACAATGGTGTTTACGGAGAAATCTTCAAAACGCGGGGCCATGGCTACCGGGGAGTATTGCGGGCAATTGTGGACCGGATATTGACGTACTTGAAGGGATCCACCACATCGGAACCGATATGAACCTCGTAATGCAGATGAGGACCGGTAGAAAGCCCCGTATTGCCGACAAATCCGATCACTTCACCCTGCTGTACCCGCTGACCAAGCCTGACCGACACCTTTTGCATGTGCGCATACCGTGTGTAATAACCGTGCTTGTGCTTGATAATTACATAATTGCCGAAACCCGCGGGCTCAAAATCTATGGTAACGACTTGTCCGTCCGCGGTAACCACAATCGGATCCCCGGAACGGTAGGTGGAAAGGTCAATACCCTTGTGAATGTAATACTGATGGGTGATAGGGTGCTTGTTCTGCCCAAAAAACATGGAAATATGGCCAACTCCACCCCTGATAGGCCAAATACTGGGAATTTCCGTAAGCAGGGCGCTCTGGGAATCCAGCAGTATTCCGATTTCCCGGATTGGTTCCTGGGCGGAAGCGAGATATGTGGACAGACGGCGCATGTCTTCCACTTCCTGCTGTGTTCCTTCCGGCGTTTCCCGAATATCGAAAAAGGCGGCCAGGTCCCCCGGCCCGCCCTGGCTGTTTTCGCCCGGCTGTGTATCCACACCCAGCGCGGAGAGAGTCCACGAAAGGGAGGTTTCAAAATTCCTGGCTTCCCGCAGAAGGCTGGTTACCTCGTCCCGTAACTGGTCAAGGCTGGCCTGCGTGTTCTCTAAGCGGCTCTCTTTATCCGCCAAAACGCCCACAGTATTGGTGTATGAAGCGCTGTACCAGAAAAATGTCCCGATAAGTCCCGCCACAAAAAGCACGAAACAGCAGACCGAAAAAACAGTAATGTGGAAGTTGTAGACCTTTTTTTCTGAATGGGGAACCAGAACGATAGTATAGCGGCGGTTCAAAAACCTGAAGAATGACACTAATATCCCGGCGCTGGCCCGGACAAAGGTCATAGCAAAACTTTTACCCTTTTGAACCAGATTGTTCTCTAGTGTTTTATACTCGTGAACCCGAGACACTCAATACCTCTTACGCAACTATACGACAGTCCAACCAAACTGGTTAAAAACAGTATACCCTGTATCCCGGCTCCTGTCAATAATAATACCAGGGCCGGTGTGTAATCCGGGTACCGGCCCTGGCAGTGTTTTTACACTGCGTCCCGGCCCGCTTTGATGGCCTCGATGTTTTTGGGAATAAACTTGTGTTTATCGGGGCTGAAAAAGTGTTTCAGAATATCCTCCGCCTCCGTCAGGGTCAGCGCGCCGGTAAGACGGGCCATTGCTCCCAGAGCTACCATGTTGGCAAAGCGGACATTGCCGATTTGTTCCGCCAGGGCGGTGGCCTCAAGTTTAACAACCCGGATGTCGCCGCGCCGGGGTTCCTCTTTGACCAGGGTGGAATTGACCAGCAGGATACCGCCGGCCTTGAGGATGTCCTCGCAGATGGGGAGGGAATCAGCGTTCATTACCAGGGCGGAGTCGGGAAGCGTAACCAGGGGGCTGGCGATTTCCTCGTCGGAGACGATAACCGAAGCCCGGGCCACGCCCCCTCGCTTTTCCGCGCCGTAAAACGGGAAAAACGTAACGTTCTTGCCCTCTTTCATGGCGCAGTACACCCAAATTTGTCCCAGGGACACGATGCCCTGGCCGCCAAAACCCGCGAAAAACGATTTTTCTGTCATTACGCCGCCCCCTGTCTGCCCGCCGGGGTCCGCGCGGCGCCCGATCCGGTCTGCGCGTTTTGGGTCTGCGCGGCCTCTCCCAGGGTATTTTTTATTTCCCCCAGGGGGAACACGGGGATCATGTTCTGTTCCAGCCATTCAACGGCCTGGACCGGCTCCATGCTCCAGTTGGTGGGGCACTGGGACAGGACTTCTACCATCGTAAACCCAACGCCGGACATTTGAGCCTCAAAAGCCGTTTTGATATAGCCTTTAAGTTTTCTGATGTTGGCGGGGCTGTTCACCGCTCCGCGCGCAATGTAGCGGGTTCCTTCCAGGGTGGCCAGCAGTTCGCAGACCCGGATGGGGTAGCCCATGCCCGCTTCCACCGGGTCCCGGCCTTCCGGCGCGGTGGCGGCTTTTTGGCCTATCAATGTGGTGGGGGCCATCTGTCCGCCGGTCATGCCGTAAATGGCGTTGTTCACGAAGATCGTGGTGAATTTTTCCCCCCGGTTGGCGGCGTGGATCATTTCCGCGGTGCCGATGGCCGCCATGTCCCCGTCCCCCTGGTAGCAGATCACCAGGTGGTCCGGCAGGATTCGCTTAATGCCGGTGGCCGCCGCGGGGGTCCGTCCGTGGGGAGGCTGTACCGAGTCAAAATCAAAGTACAGATCCGCCCAAATAGCGCAGCCCACAGGGTTGGTGATTATCGTCCTGGACCGCAGTCCCATCTCGTCAATTAACGCGGTGATGATCCGGTGGATCACCCCGTGGCCGCAGCCGCCGCAGTACTTGGTGGGCACGTTGTAGAGGCTTTCAGGATGCCCCAGCAGTTTTTTTTCGCTCATGTTTATTTCCCCAAAATCTTCTTTGCCTCGGCAAAGACCTCTTCTTCCGTGGGAATTACCCCGCCGGAATGGCCCAGCAGGTGTACCAGGGGCCTGGCCGCGCCTGGGGCATCCAGGACCGCAAGTTTTACGTCCTCCACAAGCTGTCCCAGGCTCATTTCCACAGTCAGGATGGGCTTTCCCGTGGCGGCAACCTTTCCCAGGGCCTGGTAAGGGAAGGGCCACAAGGTGATGGGCCGGAACAGTCCCAGCCGGATTCCCTCTTTTTCGGCGAGTTTTTTCGCCCCCAGGCAGACCCGTGCGGAGGTGCCGTAGGCCACCAGGGTCAGGTCCGGGCCTTCGCCGGAGAATTCCCCGCAGCTCGTGCGGTAACCGGACGCCTCGAAACGGATTTCGTTTTTTTTGATTGTTTCGTAGCGTTCATAGCGGGCCCTGGTCTTGGCCTCAAGCTGTTCGGGAATCAGATTTATCGAGGTGATGTGCCGGGCCGCCTGGTAGTCTGTCCACCGGGATTCCCCCTGCGGGGTCTTTTCCCGCCGGTCCAGGCCGCCCACTATCCAGTCCCGCGCCGGCAGTTCCGCCTGGCTTTTCTGCGGGGGCAGTTCCACCCCCTCCATCATCTGACCGATCATCCCGTCGGCCAGCACGATAACCGGTATGCGGTACTGGTCCGCCAGATCGAAGGCCAGGTAGGTCAGGTCCGCGCACTCCTGCACGCTTTTTGGAGCCAGGACGATGCAGTAGTAGTCCCCGTGCCCCCCGCCCCGTGTGGACTGGAAATAGTCGCTCTGGCTGGGGGCAATAGAACCCAGGCCGGGGCCGCCCCGGACTACGTTTACCAGTACCAGGGGCACGTCCGCGCCGGCGGCGTAGGAGATCCCCTCCTGCTTCAGGCTGACACCGGGGCTGGAAGAACTGGTCATGGCCCGGGCCCCCGCGCAGGAAGCCCCGTACACCATGTTAATCGCCGCGGTTTCGCTTTCCGCCTGGATAAACACCCCGCCCCGGTTCATGATATGCCGGGCCATGTAGGCGATAAGCTCGTTCTGGGGGGTAATGGGGTAACCGAAGTAGGCCCGGCAGCCCGCCCGCAGGGCGGCTTCCGCTATGGCGTCGTTCCCCTTCATCAAGACTTTTTCACTCATACCAGGGCCCCCGTTTCGTACACCTCGATACAAACATCGGGGCATACCTCGTAACAGTTCCCGCACGCAATGCATGTTTCAGGATTCACGGCTTCCGAGGGGTAAGACCCCGAAGCGTTGGGTGTCTGGCTTTGGCCCAGCGCCTTTACCGGGCAGGCGCGGACGCACAGCAGGCAGCCTTTGCACAGTTCCCGGTCAATAATTATTTTTCCCTTCCTTGCCATGTAGAGGTTTCCTCTTGTGTGGTGGATGGGGCTTTCCCAAAACTAACCGGGTTTTGGGAAAAGCCCGGTTTTTTATTTTAGCGGACTTGAGGTCCTGTGTTAAGGGCGGGCCCGGCGCTTTGCCGGGCAAGCATCGCTGTCAAAAAAATCAGGGCACAAAAAAACGCCCTTAACGGCAAGACCGTTAAGGGCGCGCAGCGTTATTTGAAGGGGCGGATTACTTTAAATACAGCGGCCGTTCGGTATACGTGGTGTGGAGAAGCTCGTGGGCCTTGTGGCCGTTGGGTTCGCCCAGGAATTCATCGTACACCTGTTTGATAAAGGGATTCTGGTGGGAACAGCGTAAAGCCGATTTAGCGTCATCCTCGTAGATTCCCTTGGTCCGTTTTCCGCGCACCTCGTCTGTACCGCCGTAGGGCTGGCCGCCGCCGGAGACACAGCCGCCCCGGCAGGCCATAACCTCTACAAAGTGGTAGGGGGTTTCCCGGCCCGCATCCCGGGCAGCGCGGATTCTGTTCAGCACCTCGGCGATGTTCCCCATCTGGTGGGCCACGGCGATGCGGATTTTGGTTCCATTTTGGAAGTCCACCTCCGCCTCTTTGACCCCTTCAAGGCCCCGGACGGGGGTAAAATTCACGTCCGCCAGTTCCTTTTTGGTAACAAGGTAATAGGCGCTCCGCACCGCCGCCTCCATGACCCCGCCGGTAACGCCGAAGATCGTGCCTGCGCCGGTGTAGGGCCCCAGGGGGTTGTCCGCTTCCTCGTCATCCAGCTTGAGGATATCGATGCCCGCCTGTTTGATCATCCGGGCCAGCTCGCGGGTGGTAATAACGATGTCCACGTCGTAGCCCGTGTCCGCGCCAAGGTGGGCCCCGGCGCTCTTCATATCATCGTTCCGCCGGGTTTCCCACTTCTTCGCGGTACAGGGCATGACCGACACCGAGTAGACCTTGGCGGGGTCCACCCCGGCCTTGCCGGCCCAGTAGGCTTTGATCATGGCCCCCATCATCTGCTGGGGACTCTTGGCGGTGGAGAAGTTGGGGATCATATCGCTGTAGTATTTCTCCATGTAGTCCACCCAGGCCGGGCAGCAGCTCGTGATTAGGGGAATATCCCCGCCGGAAGTAAGGCGTTTTACCAGTTCCGTGCCTTCCTCCATGATGGTAAGGTCGGCGGAAAAGTTGGTGTCGAACACGGTCTTAAAGCCCAGGCGCCGCAGGGCGGCGTAGATTTTTTTGGTAAAAACCGTGCCGGGGGGCAGACCGAATTCCTCCGCCAGGGCGACCCGGACCGCCGGGGCGATCTGGACTACCCCGTGGGTTTCGGGGTTTTGCAGGGCGGCCCACACCTTTGGGGTGTCGTCCCGTTCGTAGATGGCCCCCACGGGGCAGTGGGCGGCGCACTGGCCGCACTTGATACAGGGGCTCTCCCCCAGGGGAGCGTCCGCGGCGCTGGCGATTCTGCCCTTGATGCCCCGGCCCAGGAATTCCAGGGCCCAGACGTTTTGCATCTCCTGGCAGACCTTAACACAACGGCCGCAGCGTATACATTTTTCCGGGTTCAACACGATGGCCGGGTTGGAATCATCGATGGGCAGGGCGTTCAGCACCTTCCGGAAGGGCACCTCCCGGATGCCGAATTCCGCCGCCAGGGTCTGGAGTTCGCAGTTGCCGTTCCGGGGGCACTGGAGGCAGTCGTTGGGGTGATTGGAGAGGATCATCTCCACCACGGTGCGGCGTACCGCGATAATCTCCGGGTCGTGGGTGATAACGCTCATCCCTTCGGAAACCGGGGTGGTGCAGGCCCGGACCATCCGGGGGGTGCCTTCCATCCGCACAATGCAGATCCCGCAGGATGCCCAGGGGGGCAGATCCGGGTTATAGCAGAGGCTGGGGATCTTGATATTGACTTTCCGGGCCGCGTTCAGAATCGAGGTTCCTTCCTCAACCTGAATGGCCTTGCCGTTTATTTTTAGGTTAACCATGTATTGCTCCTTACAGAAAATAGGCCGCTTTCCCTAACTTTTGAGAATGGCGCCGAATTTGCAATTTTTGAAACATTCGCCGCATTTGATACACTTGGACTGATCAATCGTATGGGGCTGCCGTTTTTCGCCGGTGATGCAGCTAACAGGGCAGCGCCGGGCGCAGAGGCCGCAGCCTATACACTTTTCGGCGTTGATTTCAAAGCGGACCAGGCGCTTGCATTTCCCTGCCCGGCACTTTTTGTCCCGGATATGTTCCAGGTATTCCTCCCGGAAATTTTTAACCGTGGACAAGGTCGGATTGGGCGCGGTTTGACCCAGGGCGCAGAGGCTGGCCTTGGACATGGCCTTGCTGATGGCCTCAAGTTTATCCAGATCGCTTTCTTCCCCGTTTCCCCGGGTGATTTTGTCCAGGATGTTGAGGATCTGGGTGGTGCCGATCCGGCAGGGTGAACATTTGCCGCAGGATTCGTCCACGCAGAAGTCCATGTAGAACCGGGCCACGTCCACCACGCAGTCGTCCTCGTCCATGACGATCATCCCCCCGGAGCCCATCATGGAGCCCATGGCGGTAAGGCTTTCGTAATCGATGGGGGTGTCCAGGACCGCTTCGGTGAGGATCCCCCCGGAGGGGCCGCCGGTCTGGACTCCCTTGAATTTCTTCCGGTCCTTGATGCCCCCGCCTATTTCAAAGATGATTTCCCGCAGGGTGGTTCCCATGGGGACTTCCACCAGGCCGGAATTCTTTACCTTCCCCGTAAGGGCAAAAACCTTGGTTCCCTTGGATTTTTCGGTACCGATGGAAGCAAGCCAGGCGCCGCCCTTGGTCATGACCACGGGGATATTGGCCAGGGTTTCCACATTGTTGATCACCGTGGGCAGGTTCCACAAACCGTTGGTCGCCGGGAAGGGGGGCTTGGGAACGGGCATACCCCGCTGGCCCTCCAGGGATTTGATCAGCGCCGTTTCCTCGCCGCACACAAAGGCCCCGGCCCCCAGGCG
>JAISLX010000148.1 GCA_031277045.1 Treponema sp. | reverse complement strand
TGCGTTTACTTATGCTGAACTAAATCGGTGCAGTTGCATGAGCCTTTTCCGCTTCGTATCGGCGCACGCCGCGGGTATCTTCCGACTACACCTGAGAATATCCGGCAGGGCCAGAGAAAACAGCGATGCCAGCAACAGCAGCGTTACCAGCGTCTTCGCTACCCGCGTCTCCCGCCACAGACTCCGTTGCCCCTGCCGTCCCTCTCGTACTTCCGTCTTTCCTTCCTCCCCAGGGGGAAAAACGCCCCCCGTGCGTTATCTGTTCGCACAGGGCGGCCGGCAAGCGCTTCCCGTAAAATAACGCGCACGTCGTCGCGTCAAGTTTTGTCGGTATGTGCAATGCCCCTAAAATTGGTTCAAATTTATGTTAAGCGCCTACGGCGCTAGTTGAAAAAATAAATCAAAGTATTTATAATAAATGTATCTTGAATTAAAGGTAGGTATAAACAATATGGAAACCGGAAAAAGACGCACTATATTAAACATCATTCTAAAGATAATTTTGGTTTTTATAATTATTGGATTAAATTGTTTATTGATAAATCATAATCAAGTAAATATCGCGCGTTCAATCCTGAAGTGCAACACTTAGCCCTGTAGCCCGTGTATAGGGCGGCTATAGTCGCCCTATACACGGGCTACAAAAAAACGGCAAAACCCTTATGATGGTGTTTACCCAAGCCTCATCAAAAAGGAGTAATGCCGTTATGGTTAAGTCTACCAAAGTTCAGAAAAAACGCTATACCCATCTGTCCCCCGCCGAGCGGGAGGAAATCGCCATTGCGCTGGAACAGGGCCGGTCCATCCGTTCCATCGCCGAATCCCTTGACAGAAGCCCCTCATCCGTCAGCCGGGAGATAACGCGAAACTCCCCGCCTGAGAACCAAGTCAAAACCGGGGAAACAGGGCCCAGCGGCGGGCGGAAGACCGGTCCCGCCGAAGCCACGCCAGGGAACGCCTGGCCAAATCCTATGTGGAATACCATTTGGTTCATGACGGCTGGACCCGCAAGGCATCACAGGCAGGCTCCTCCTCGATTTCCCCGGACTTGCCTCAACTATGAATCAATCTACCGGTGGATGTACACCGAACGCCGGGATCTCATCAAATACCTGGTAAGAGGCCATAAAAGCGACATAAACGGCCTTCCGGCAACCCCCCCCAGGCTTCTAACATACCCAACCGTGTCGACATAACCGGGCGCCCCGCCCTTGTTGAGACGAGAGAACAGGCCGGTCATTGGGAGGCCGACACCGTTGGTTCCCGGTAAAGCAACGTGTGCGCGGCGGTCCTGGTTGAGCGGAAAACCCGGTTTTTCATATTCGTCCGCATAAAAGACAAAACGGCTGCCATGAACGAAGCCGTGATACAGGCCTTCATCGGCCTGCCGCCTGAAGCGCGCAAAACCATTACCTATGACAACGGCCTGGAAAACGCCTTGCATGACAGCGTTAATCTTGAGCTTGGCGTCAAATCATTTTTGTGCAAGCCGGCTTGGGAAAAAGGGAGCATTGAAAATCGCAACGGGGTATTGCGAAGATATTTCCCCAAAAACACAATTGGCGCTTGACAACACAGAAAAGCATAGATAAAGCAGCAAGCAAGATTAACGCCACGCCGATGAAGTGTTTGGGTTTTAACCCCCCGCTGAGGTTTTTGCCAAATGCGGCGCTGTTGCGCTTGCCAGTTGAATCCGGGCATTTTTTTATCGCCTTGAAAAAAGAGTTCTATCCGCCACCGGCCTTAAAGAATAGTCCATTACCGGCCTGTCAGGACGGATAACCGCTTCTTTATGAAGCGGAAAAAAACAATATCAGGAGAGTATATGAAAAAAATTTTATGGGCGGCGCTTTTTGCGGCGCTGGTGTTGAGCGGCTGTCAAAAAAAGAGCGACAAGGCTTCCGCTGCAGCCGGAGGTACGAAGGTTGTCAATTTGTGGACGTGGGATGAAACGATCAGGGCCGACTACGAAACCTTGATTAAGGAGTTTGAGCAGGCCAACCCCGGGATAAAGGTTAACCTCCTCATCACCCCCTGGGCCGATTACTGGACCAAGCTCCAGACCGCCCTTCCCACGGGAACGGGTCCGGATGTGTTTTGGCTTAACCATCCCAATGCGGTGTCCTATCTTCCCACCGGCCTGGTGAAGGACCTGGAACCCTGGGCAGGGGATATACAATTTGAGAACTTCGACCGGAACTTTTACGACCCCTTTACCTATCAGGGGAAACGCTATGCGGTTCCCATCATGTGGGATGACATCGTGCTGTTTTACAACAAGGCGGCTTTTGACAAGGCCGGCGTTGCCTATCCGACCGCGGACTGGACATGGGATGATTACCTTGCCGCCGCCCGGAAACTCACCGTCCGCAGCGGGAATCAGGTTACCCAGTATGGAACTATCGCCAACGCTTCTTTCCAAAGCGGGGTGGGCCCCTTTATTTATCAGAACGGCGGGGTTATTTTTAACGCTGACCGCACCAAGGTAACCCTCAACACCCCCGAGATTCAGGAAGCCGTTCAGTTTAACATGGATCTTATCTACCTCCATAAGGTGGCCCCGACCATCGAGGAAGTGGCCGAGGCTACCGCCGACGCCCTGTTCCAGTCCGGCGTGGTAGCTATGATGCCGGGTCTTTCCATTCGTATCGGTTTCTTTGGCGACGTACTGGGCCAGGATCTTAACGTGGCGCCCCTGCCCCGCAAAAAGGCCCAGGGCACGGTATTCCACAATGTCGCCTACGCGGTTTCCGACAAGACCGCGAATCCCGAAGAAGTACGGAAATTCACCGCCTTCCTGGCTTCCCGGCGTCACGCGGAGGTTATAGCAAATACCTTTGCTCCCTGTTACAATGGCATGACCGAGCTGTACTTCAAGAATTACAGTTGGGTGGATACCGGGGTGGTAAGCGATTCTATCAATTACGGCCATCCGCTTCCCATCGCCTCACGAAACGCGGGCGCGGTCTGGACCGAAATGGAAGACGGGATGTCCAGGATCTTTTCCAGCGGCAGCCTCGGCAGCCAGTTGGCTGATCTGGAAAACGCCATTAACGCCAGTATCGCGAAATAGGACAGGCGCCGAAAAAGAGCCGCCTGAAAGCCCGGCGGCTCCCACCGGGTGCGAAAAAACTTATCGAGGCTGTTCCAAATCTGAAGTTTTGGAACAGTCTCGTTATACTAAAAATAAAGAGGTAGTCCATGAAATCACCGGTAAACATCGGCGTCATCGGCTTGGGCGGCAGGGGCATGAGTTTGATGGAAGCCTGTATCCTCCCCCGCGCGGAAGTAAAGGTTACGGCGCTCTGCGATTCCTATGAGGACCGCAGGCTGGAGGCCGCCGCGAAGGTTGAGGCCGCCGCGCCCGGCGGGCCAAAGCCCCTGGTTACCGGGGACTACCGGGAAGTCCTGGCCATGAAAGGCCTGGACGCGGTTCTGATCTCTCCGGGCTGGACGCCCCATGTCGAAATGGCCTGCGCCGCCATGAAGGCCGGTCTTTACACGGCGGTGGAGGTGGGGGGCGCCTATTCCATTGACGATTGCTGGCGGCTTGTCCACACCCAGGAAGAAACCGGCGCCCAGTGCATGCTCATGGAAAACTGCTGCTTTGGCCGCTACGAGCTTATGGTCCTCAACATGGTCCGGCAGGGACTGTTTGGCGAAATTGTCCACTGCCAGGGCGGTTACCGCCACGACCTGAGATCGGAAATAGCGAACGGCTGGGAAAACCGCCATTACCGCAAGGACAACTACCTGCTGCGGAACTGCGAGAACTATCCCACCCACGAACTGGGGCCCATCGCCGAAGTGCTGGACATCAACCGGGGAAACCGCATGGTAAAACTCAACTCCGTGGCGTCAAAGGCCGCGGGCCTCCATGAATACATCATCGCCCGCGGGGGGGAGGAAAGCCCGGACGCGAAACTCAGATTTGCCCAGGGGGATGTGGTAACCACCATCATCACCTGCGCCAGGGGGGAAACAATAGTCCTGACCCTGGACACCACGCTGCCCCGGGCCTATTCCCGTGCCTTCCACATCCAGGGAAC
>JAISLX010000121.1 GCA_031277045.1 Treponema sp. | reverse complement strand
CCAGGGTATCTAATCCTGTTTGCTCCCCGCACTTTCGCGCCTCAGCGTCAGTCATTGGCTAGAAGTTCGCCTTCGCCACCGGTGTTCTTCCTGATATCTACAGATTTCACCCCTACACTAGGAATTCCAACTCCCCCTCCATGACTCCAGTCATCCAGTTTCCAATGCAGTCCAGAAGTTAAGCTCCTGCCTTTCACATCAGACTTCCATAACCGCCTACGCGCCCTTTACGCCCAATAATTCCGAACAACGCTCGCCCCTTACGTGTTACCGCGGCTGCTGGCACGTAATTAGCCGGGGCTTATTCTTTGCTTCACGTCATCGCGGGGGCATTCCCTCCCCCGCTTATTCTCCCGCAAAAAAAGGACTTTACAACCTTCCGGCCTTCTTCGTCCACGCGGCGTCGCTCCGTCAGGCTTTCGCCCATTGCGGAATATTCTTAGCTGCTGCCTCCCGTAGGAGTCTGGGCCGTATCTCAGTCCCAGTGTGGCCGTTCACCCTCTCAGGCCGGCTATCCATCTCAGGCTTGGTGGGCCTTTACCTCACCAACTACCTAATGGAACGCGGGCCCATCCCCAGGCGGAGCCAAGGCTCCTTTCTTTGTCTCGCCATAGCAAAACAACCATATTCGGTATTATCCACTATTTCTAATGGCTATCCCCAACCTAAGGGTAGGTCACCCACGCGTTACTCACCAGTCCGCCGCTCTAGGGGGTATTGCTACCCCTTGCCGCTCGACTTGCATGCTTAAGACGCGCCGCTAGCGTTCGTTCTGAGCCAGGATCAAACTCTCCATGATATATTTTCTCACGAGCCGAAGCCCGAAAGAACTCATTTCAAGCCGGCCGGTTCCCCGGCCTTCCTGCTTCTTGACGGAGGATCTTGTGTCCCGGCCTTTCGGCCGGCTATACAGGACCCTCGACGAACCCGGGTCTTGCCCGGGATTCGTCATTGCGCTTGCTGGACGCCACAGTTTCCCATGACGCCCTTGGCTTGCGGAAACCGATCGTAAAACCGGCTCCCGCGTTTCTCTCTCCCTTCCCTAAAATACCAAAGATCGTGGAAACTTTCCCACTCGGGGAAAACTCCTTTATTTTCGCCTTGAGGCGATTTATAGAAGTTACTACATACGCCCGTGTTTTGTCAAGTCCCGATAACCTGTTTTTTAACGAAATTTACACATTCCGACATTTTTTTCAGAATGTTGTACTAAGTATGTTTCGTTATATACAGAAATTCGAAACCCTTTCAAACCCGGCGGTTCAAAACAGGCTTTAACTATATATGATTCATCAAGAGGGAAATACCACTTGTTTCGGTCTACCCAAATAATTGACGAATAATCACACAGAAAAAATCCGGCTGATAAACAAACCTCAAAATAACTTACCAAAGATCAAACCAGCACTCACGCTAGTAATATAATAACAAATCTGAAAAAAATATTCAAGTGGTTTTTTAAAATTTTTGCAAAAAAATTTAAAAAACCGAATGTTTCCAGGAACCAGTCAACTATACCGATCTTAGAGCGGCCTGTCAACCGCCGAATCTACCGTTCCTTATCCCTTTGTCTTGCGACAAGTTAGAAGTATAATCAAAGAATGAAATAATGGCAAGTACCCGCGCTGAATTATTTTCTGCCCGGCGTTAATGAAACTGTGGAATGTTCCCGCGAAGGAACTTGTTCCGGATACGGAACCGTGCACGGGATAGGAATAACCGCTTACGCGGTTATTTTCCGGTATCCGTTTGCCCGGCAAGAGTAAACTGGGTAAAAGATACAGGGACATCTGAAAACCCCGGTAGGGTCTCCAGATGTTCCACGTAAAGCCCGGTTTTTTGCGGCGTTTTTAGGCTGGGGCCGCAAAAAATGCGCCCAAAAGCCTTGTATTATCGAAGAACGAAATAATGGCGGCGGGCGCGTCAGGGTATCATGCTGTATTCCTGAACCACCTGAATGTCGGAATGCACGCTAAACCCTTCGGCGATTTCCGTTGCGGCATTCACGGCGGCTTCTACAAGGGCGTGGGAATTGACTACGCCAAAGAGATTGACGGTATTGCCGGCAACCGCCGCCTCCAAAAAATGGATGGGTATGGCCTTTTCGTAGAAGATCCGGTGTACCACCTGCTGAGCCAGGATAAGCTCTTTGAGCCGCGCCTCATGCCGCGCCTCGATCTCGGGGGTAAAAAGGGTATCCCGAAAATATTTGATGCCGCGGGCTATCGTGCCGGGATGAAAACTCCCGGTATTCAACGTGATATGGTAATTGGAAGGATCTTTCCAATCCATGTCGAAGAAATAACGGTGAAAACCCATCCGGTCATTATCGCTCTGATTGATAATTTGTCTGGCCCGCTTATCGTCGCAGTGGAAATAACTTTTAACCCGTTCCAGACGGATATCGTAGGGGGTCACAAGATACACGGAAAGTACCCCCGGCACATCCCGAAAAATCGCGTTTGCCCCCCGGCCGATAAAGACACTGCTCCCCTTGCCGGCTTCGCACAGCATCGCGGTTTTGAGGTAATGCAGATAATCATCCCGATCCTGGGACAGGGACGCGAAAAAAGAAGGTTTCCGTTCGTCGTATTTGTCGAACTTTGCCCCCGCTACGCCGTAGGACTTGATCTTTTCTTCCAGGGAATGCTTGTCCACAAAACGATAATCCAAAAGTTTTGCCAATTCCTGGGCGGTTTCGTCACCCAGACCGGCCAATTGCCGTGAAATAGTTATGATTGCCATGGTTGTCTCCCTGTTTTTAAGTATAAAGCTTTAGTGATCGGCTGTCAAAAAACGATACTTGACCCCCTACCGGCAGCTTTACGCCGGACAATGTCATTTGGTCCGAGCAGGCGGGTAGAAGCGGCACGGAAAATGGGGTATTATACGGAAATGGACTTAATATGGACCGAAGAAAGCGGTAAAGTGATCTTTGAAAACGGGATTTTTTCCATAAGGGAGAATCTTTGCCGATCCCCTTCGGGAAAAACCGGGCTTTACACTACGATGGAGGCTCCGGACTGGGCTGTGGTTATTCCGGTGCTTGACGGCCCGCCGGGCAGGCGTTTTGTCATGGTACGTCAATGGAGGCACGGGGCCAGGGAACTTTCCCTGGAATTTCCCGGCGGTGTTTTTGAACACGGGGAAAACCCGAAAGAAGCGGCCGCCCGGGAACTGGAGGAGGAAACGGCCTACCGCCCTCGTAAAGTGACCAGCCTGGGGAAAATGAGTCCCAATCCGGCAATTATGGGAAACCGGGTTCACTTTTTTCTGGCCGAAGATCTGACGGATACGGGAAAACGGCATCCGGATGAGGATGAATACATAGATGTGGAGCTTGTCCCTGTTGAAGAGGTGATCCGCAACATGGGAAAGCCGCCCTGCATCCACGCCTTAATGGCCGCCGCGCTGATGTTGTACCTGCAGCGCGGCGCGGCGTCTTAATTGGTTTTAAACGAAGGATAATCCGTATTTTCGTCCCAAAGCCCCTCCCGTTCCTCGTCTTTGATGCTGGGAATGTCCAGAATAATTCCAGGCAGGATCAGATTCGGGTTGGCGGGATCGGGCAGCTTTGTCCGGTTGGCGTTGTACAGGTACGGCCAGAGGCGGCTGTCCCCATAGGCCCAGTTTCGGCCGGCAATGTTCCAGAAACAGTCCCGGGAAACCGCCCAGGGACGAACCTGATACTGAGAGGGAAGAAGTATGCCGGGGATGTCTTTTACAAGGGCCAGGGCTTCCAGGGCCTCCAGTGCGGCCGAAATGGCGGCATCCCAGTTTTCCGCGTCGCGGTAGGAGACCGCGTTATCCCGGGAGGCGGCCGCTACGGCAAATTCCCTGGGGTAACGCCGATCCGCCTTAACGCTGAGCGCCCAGTCTATCCGCTGACCGGCGGCATCGATGGCATCATCGGTTTCGGCGATTTTAAGCTGCAGGGCGATGTACTCATCCGAAAGCCGGGCTTGTCTCTGGGCTTCTTCCGCGTATTCCCGGGCAAGATCATAATCGCCGTAATCGTAGGTTTCCTGGGCCAGCCTGGTCAGCCGGAGGCTCTCGCGATAATATTCGTTGTCAAGCAGGTTTTTGGGCAAGCGCGGCGATCTCCGGGGGGAAGCGGCGACCTGTGCCGTAGCGGGGCCGGCGCCGGAAGAAGCGGGCGCCTGTGACATAACGGCTGCCTCCCCGGAAGAAACAGGCGCCGTCGGCCGGCCGATGGTGGAATACTCGGACATAGGCCGGGCAAACAGAGCGGGAACAAATAAAAGCGCCCACAACAGAGCAAAGAACAAAACAAAAATACATTTTCGGATCATAAATCAATCTTCTCCTTATTGTTACAGCCCTTCGACATTCCGGGCGGTGTTTTCAGTTGCGGCGGTAGATTCTTCCGCCTTTTTTATCGCTTCTTCCGCGAGAAGCCGCTTCCGTTCAGCCGCCGCGCTTGCTTCCGCAAAGGCAAATTCCGCCTGGAAATACAGTCTGGAGGCTTCCAGGTACTCTTCTTTCCCAAAAACCCCCTCGGCCAAATCGAAGGCATTCTGAGCCGCGGCAAAATCGTCCTTGACCGCCACGTTCGCCTTCTTCTCCAGGGAAAAACGCCGTTCCGTATCCGCCGCCGCCCGTCGTTCGCTGGCGTAGGTCTTCATCCCGGCATTGAGAATAACCGTGTACCGGACAAGACACTCTTCGGCGGTATCCAGGGCCGTTTCAATATTATCACCGTCATAGGCATCAATCGCCGTAAGAGCCAGGTTATCGGCCCGGTCAAAACCTTCAGGATCGTAACGCTCAAAATTGTAAAATTCGATCTGCTCCCGGACATGATACGCCCGGGATCCAATGGCCAAAGCCCGGTACTTGTCTATAGCCCCGTGGATAGCGGCGGCGGCGCCGTAATAATCTTCGTCCTCCTCGTACAGTTTCCGGGCTTCTTCGGCCTGCCCGTCTGCGGCCAGGGTTCTTTCCGGGGTTAAATCAAAAGCCCCCTCCTGAAAGGCATTGTCCCGGGCCTCGGTAAACTCCCCAGCCCTGTCTGCGGCATACAGGGGAAGGGAATCCCTCAAGACCTTTTCAAAGGCCTCCGCAATACGGGTATACCGGGTTATCGCGTCCTGTATCTGTTCGGCCGTGTCGGTTTTTGCCCCGGCTTTGGCGGAAGTATATGCGGCTTCCGCGTCCCCGGTCTCATCTTTGAAATAAGCCGGCCCATCAAACGCATACACATCGTTTCTTGCCTTTTCTATACGGGCAAGCAGATCGTTCAGGGAGATCAGAAGCCCTTCACGGGGATCGACCGGAGCAGGCGTGGGTTCCGGAGCAGGCGCGGGCTCCGGGGCCGGAGACGGAGCGGCGGGTTCTTCCGGGGCCGGGGCCGGAGGCGGCGGGCTTTCCGGGGCCGGAGCGGACGCGGGAGGCGGAGCGGCGGGTTCTTCCGGGGGCGGACTACTTTTGCACGCGGCAACCGCCAGGATCAATACCACAGCCAAAGGTAACAGCCAGGAACGTATAAAATTCATAAAGACTCCTCTTTTTTTTCATTCTGATTGAAGCAAATCGGCAGATGAAACCCATATATATATATTAGATTATAACATATCCGTTACAAGTTTTCTTAAAACTTTTCAATTTTTGAAAAGGAAAATTACTATCAGACAGAGGAGTTAAACATGCCTGACATCACTTTTGACATTTTGAAGGCTTACGGCGTCCTTGCGGAAGAAAAGGGCGGCTGGAAGAAGGAACTTAACCTGGTATCCTGGAATGGGAGGAATCCCAAACTGGATATTCGGGACTGGTCGCCGGAACACGACAAGATGGGGAAAGGCGTGACCTTTACCCGCGAAGAGGCGGAAAAATTGGCGGAAATGCTCAATACCGCGCTGAAAGACACGGCTACCTGAAAATGGGGCCCTTGCCCGGCGAGTTTTACGTGCAAAACGCAGCAAACTGCCGGGCAGGGCGGCAAAAAGACACAGGTAAAAAAACAGCCGCCTCGCGACGGCCGTTTTTACATGCGGAACACGCTTGACACGCGATTCTTTAGTAGTCCATTCCTCCCATACCGCCCATTCCGCCGCCGGGCATAGGCGCCGCTTCTTTCTTTTCGGGGATGTCGGTGATGGCGCATTCGGTGGTGAGAAGCAGGCTCGCAATGGAGGCCGCGTTTTGCAGGGCGGAGCGGGTTACCTTGGCGGGGTCGATGATACCGGCCTTTACCATGTCTACCCATTCCATCTTTGCCGCGTCAAAGCCGATACCTTTCTTCTCGTTCTTGGCCTTTTCCGCGATTACCGCCCC
>JAISLX010000102.1 GCA_031277045.1 Treponema sp. | reverse complement strand
AACAAGATTGAAGTAGAAAACCTGACGGTCCGATACAATGACGGAAACCGGCTCTTTACCGCCCTGGAGGATATTTCCTTCACGGTGGAAGGGGGCCGCTTCGTCAGCGTCATCGGATCATCGGGCTGCGGCAAGAGTACCCTGCTCGGCGTGCTGGGGGGCCTGCGCCGTCCCAGCGACGGAAGGGCCGCCATTGACGGTGTTCCCGTTACCGGACCGGGCGCGGACAGGAGCATGGTGTTTCAGCATTATTCCCTCTTTCCTTGGATGACCGCCAGGGAAAATATCGCCTTTGGTATTAAACAGGCGCAAAAGAATTTGCCGGGAAAAGAGCGGCTCAGAAGGGCAGGCGGTTTTCTTGGCAAGGTAGGGCTTGAGAATTTCGGGGACAAGTATCCCGCCCAACTTTCGGGCGGAATGCGGCAGCGGGTTGCCATCGCCCGTGCCCTTGCCATGGATACGGAGATATTGCTCATGGACGAACCCTTCGGCGCGGTGGACGCGAAAAACCGCGTCGTCTTGCAGGAACTCCTCCTCTCCCTTTGGGAAGGGAGCGCCGGAGGCGGGGATGCTGTGTATCCCCCGGATGAATCCATTCCGGCGGGAGAACGCAAGACGGTGGTGTTCGTGACCCACGATATTGACGAGGCGATCCTCATGTCGGACCGGATCATCATGCTGAGTAACAGCCCCGGAAGGATATTTCGGGAGGTCGATGTGCCTTTCGGCCGTCCCCGCAGCCGCGCTTCTCTGGTACGGACGCCTGAGTACACCCAATTGCGGAACGAGCTTTTTACCCTTTTCTTCAATGATTTTGGGAGCGATATATGAAAGAAGGCTTGAGCTTCCGGGACAGGGTTTTCAGGATTTCCCATCTTCTCTTTGTGCTTTTTCTCGCGATTCAGTTTTTCCCCGACCGGGCGAAGAATCCCCATGCCCTTTACGCGGTGTTCTTTATCCTCGCGGTGGAAGCGGCCTTTGTCCTGGCCCTGGTTTTTGTCAAAAAGAAAACAACCTTGAATCTCTTTGCCGACATCATCAGTTTCGTTTATATCTTTCTTACTGTTTGGACCCTTTACACTGCAAAGTTCAATATACTCAAGGCGTCTTTCTTTCCGCCGCCGGGTACGGTGTTTGAACAGATGATAAGGGACGGCGGCGTGATCCTCGGTAACATCAGGACTTCCCTGGGCATTGTGATCCAGGGCTACCTCATGGCCCTGGCCGCCGCCATACCCCTGGGACTTTTCATGGGCTGGAACGTAAGGCTGGGAAACGCCGGGGTGTATATCTCCAAATTTTTGGGCTCCATACCGCCTGTGGTATACATTCCCTACGGCATTGCGCTGCTCCCCACATTCCGTTCCGTTTCGGTAATGGTGATCTTCCTGGCATCCTTCTGGCCCGCCCTGGCGGGAACCATGAGCGGCGTAATGAACGTGGAACAGCAGATCATAGACTCCGCCCGATCCCTTAACGTAAAAAAACTGCCCCTGCTCTTCGAGATTCTCCTGCCCGCCTCGCTGCCCCAGATATTCACCGGCTGCAACCAGGGATTAAGCGTGTCCTTTATCCTTTTGACCTCAGCGGAAATGATAGGGGGCCGCAGCGGGCTTGGTTATTACGTGAAAAACTTTTCCGACTTTGGGGATTATACCCGGATCATCGGCGGCGTTATAGTCATTGGCATTGTGGTGACGGTGTTCACCTTCTTTTTTAATAAACTGCAGCGGTATCTTATGCGCTGGCGAAGCTAAGGCAAGATCCCGGCTGCGAAAATCTATTACGGGAGGCCGTATAATGAATGCAAAAGAAATTGTCGGTAACATGCTGGATCTGAAACAGACACCCAGACAGCCGGTTGCCCTCATGTCCGCCGGCGCCTGGGCGCTTAACAGCAGCGGGCAAAGCCTGGAAAAAGCCCTCGCCACCCCTGTTGAGGAGACGGCGGAGATTCTCTACCGGGCCTACACCGGCGCGGGTTCCGATATAGTTTGGGCTATGTCAGGATACAACAACATCATCGTAGGCGCCGTGGGTGGCAAAATCAAATTCCGCCTAAAGGGAACCCCCGACGTTATTGAGACGCTGATCAAAAAGCCCTCCGATGTTGACGGCATAGACATCAACAGGATCAAGGATGATGAATGGGTACGGGTACTGCTAAAAGTTACCGAAGTCCTCGCAAAGAAGCTGGGGGGAGAGAGCTATCTTGCCCTGACCCGCTGGGGGCCATTTACCCTGGCGGGGCTTCTCTACGGAGCGGAGAACCTTATGCGGGACATATACCGTGATCCCGAATCGGTACGCCGCCTGCTGGATTTCACTACTGAGTTGTATCTTGCCTATGCCCGGCTTTACATCGAAAATGGGGTTGATTTTGTTCTCCTGGCTGAGCCGACCACATCGGGAGACATGATCTCCCGGAAACACTTTGAAGCCTTAGCGGTTCCGGCTTTTAAAAAAGTTTTTACCGAACTCCGCAAACAGAATATCCGTACCGCCCTGCACATCTGCGGCAACATCACAGACCGCCTGGATTTGCTCAACGACATAGGGGCGGAACTGATTTCCGTGGACTTTAAGGTGAGCCTTTCAAAATGCCGGGAGGTTTTTAACGGCAGGACCGCCTTTGCGGGAAATATGAATCCCGTGGCGGTAATGCAGCGGGAAAGTCCCGAAGGGGTTGAGAAAGCCTGCGCGGAGTGTATCGCCGACGCCGGGGAAGGGCCGGGTTTCCTGCTCATGCCGGGCTGCGACATACCGCCCACAACACCCCTGGAGAATATCAGAGCGATGGTCAAGACCGGACACGCGCACACTTACAAACAAGGAGAAGAAGATGAGTGAAGAACTATTGAAAAAACTTGCGGACTCCGTGGTGGACATGGACGAAGAAGGGGCGGTAAAGTATTCCAACCAGGCGGTTGAGGAAAAAGTCGATGCCTATCTTGCCATCGATCAGGGGCTGGCCAAGGGGATGGAAAGGGCGGGGAAACTTTTTGACGAGGAAGAATACTTTGTTCCCGAACTTATCATCTGTTCGGACGCCATGAACTCAGGGATAGCCGTATTGAAGCCCCACCTTAATCAGGCGAACCTCAAGGAAAAGCGCCGGGGCGTCATCGGCGTTATCGAAGGGGACACCCACGACATAGGCAAGAATCTGGTAAAGATCATGCTTGAGTCTTCGGGCTATGAGATTACGGATCTGGGAAGGGATGTACCGCCCCAAACCTTTGTGGACAAGGCGGTCGAGATCGGCGCGGAACTCATCCTCCTTTCCAGCCTGATGACCACCACCATGGACAACATGGAAGAGGTTATAAGGATACTGAAAAGGATGGGAATCCGGGACAGGTTCAAAGTCGCCGTGGGCGGCGGGCCCATCAGTCAGGCCTTTGCCGACCGCATAGGCGCGGACGCTTACTCGAAAAACGCAAACGATGCGGTACGCATGTGCAACGAACTTTTGGCCGGAGCGTGAATATGGCGGATGTGTTTTCTCCCGGAGAACGGCTCAGGCGGCGGCTGGACAAAAAGGGAACCGAGCGCCCGCCGGTGATCTGTCCCGGCGGCATGATGAACGCCGCCATTACCGGCGTGATGGAGAAGGGAGGCCGCACCCTGCCCGAAGCGCACCACGAGGGGAGCCTGATGGCGGCCCTTGCGGAAGATGTAAGCGCTTATACGGGGTTTGAAAATTTCGGCATTCCCTTTTGCATGACCGTGGAAAGCGAAGCCCTGGGGAGCAGTGTTGATTACGGGTCCCTTAGCTGCGAGCCTAAGATAGTCCGGGAAGCCTTTTTGCACGCGAAGGACGCGGACGCCTTCCCCGTGGGAGCAGTGGGCAGGAGTAAGCGGGGCGGGGCGGTTCTTGAAGCCGCCGGCATACTCGCGAAGAAACACCCCGATATTCCGGTGATAGGCAGCATTACGGGGCCGGTGAGCGCCGCGGCGTCCCTGGTTGATCCCATGACCTTTTTCAAAGAGCTTTACCGGGACAAGGAAAATTCCCACCGGCTTTTGCAGCGGGTTACGGAACAGCTTGAGGACTGGGCGCTTCTTATGGCGGATAACGGCGCGGCGCTTATTTGCATCGCCGATCCCACCGCCACCGGGGAGATACTGGGGCCCCGGCTTTTTGAGGAATACGCCCTTCCGTACATCAACCGTATTATAGACGCGGTACACCGGGCGGGAAAGCCGGTGATCCTCCACATCTGCGGCGATGTCAAGACAGTGAAAAAACATCTGTTCAAACTGCGGAACGACGCCCTCAGCGTAGACGCGATGGTAAACCTCGGCTCGATAAAAGAGGAGAACGGCGATATTACCACCATGGGAAATCTGAGCACCTACCTTTTACAATCCGGGACTCCCGAAAAGATACGAGGGGCAGCGCAAATTCTTCTTGAAAAAAATATCGATATTATCGCGCCGGCCTGCGGTCTTTCAACATCGACCCCGCTGGAAAACATCCGGGCCTTTACCGCCGCAGTCAAAGAGGCGCAGGATGCCTGAGCTTGTGTTCCTCACATCCGGGAGGAACTGTGAGATGCGAATTCAGGTTGAGCCGGGTACGCGGATCATTGACGCGGCCCGGCGCGCCGGCGTACCGGTCGAAACGCCCTGCAACGGCCTGGGTCTCTGCGGCAAATGCGGCGTTGAAGTCGCGGGACCCGGAAGCCGCGTCCTCGCCTGCCGGACCGTGGTTGAAAACAGCGCTTCCTATATCGTGCGGAATTACGATGAAGAAAACAACAGCCTCCGTATCCTGTCCGAAGGAAACAACTTTGCATACGAGCGGAAACCCTTCATCTCAAAAAAACATATAAACGGCAAAACTGAAGTGTACGGCGGCGGCCTCCTCCTCGGCGTTGAGGAGGGGGACACTACAGCTTCCCTCTACGGCCTTGCCGTTGACATAGGCACCACCACCATCGTCGCTTCCCTGGTGGATCTTCAAACCGGAACAAGCCTTGCCTCCGAATCCGCGCTGAACCCTCAGTCGCGTTACGCCCAGGATGTTCTGGGCCGCATTCACTTTGCGGGAAAAAACGGAGGCATGGATATTTTGTACAGGGCTTTTATCGAAACCCTCTCCTCCATGATAGAAAGCCTGGCGGGGAAGGCGGGAATCGAAAGGCGGAACATCTACGAAGCTGTATACAGCGGCAACACCACCATGCTTCACCTGGCC
>JAISLX010000129.1 GCA_031277045.1 Treponema sp. | reverse complement strand
ACTAGTAGGTTGAAGGGGCTTCATACTAGAGGTTGAAGGAACTTCATACTAGAGCTTGAAGGGGCTTCATACTAGTAGGTTGAAGGGGCTTCATACTAGTAGGTTGAAGGGGCTTCATGCTAGCAGGTTGAAGGTGCTTCATGCTAGCAGGTTGAAGGAGCTTCATACTAGCAGGTTGAAGGTGCTTCATGCTAGAGGTTGAAGGGGCTTCATACTAGAGGTTGAAGGGGCTTCATACTAGTAGGTTGAAGGGCCTTCATACTAGAGGCTGAAGGAGCTTCATACTAGGGGTTGAAGGGCCTTCATACTAGTAGGTTGAAGGAGCTTCATACTAGAGGTTGAAGGGGCTTCATACTAGTGGTTGAAGGGGCTTCATACCGGCAGGGCGCGAGGGCGCGCAACATGAGGGCGGCCCCGCTCGGCTGGGGTTTGCCATGAAAGACATATTTTGTAAAACCACAGGAGGGTTATTATGACAAAGAATATGGAGCGATTTTTTATTTTCAGTGCATTGTTCGCGCTTGGCACAGTGCTTTTTGCCCAGACAGAGGCGGATTTTGAGGTGGCCCTCACCGAAGACGGTAACGGGGCGGTAATCAAGAAATATACCGGAAAGGTAACCAGTACCATCAGGATACCTGCAACCATCGAGGGCCTGCCCGTCATGGAAATCGGGGAGGAAGCGTTTTTATGGGCGGGGACCGTATCTGACTCCATGGGGATGATGAAAACGGACGTTCCTTTCGCCGTTGTCTTACCCCAAGGGCTCATCAAAATCGGTGATAATGCTTTTGCGGAGAGTGCGCTTACCAGCGTGGTGATTCCCGATAGCGTTACCGAAATAGGAGAGCGGGCGTTTGCCTACTACGAGTTCTATACCAGGACAGGTAGTCTCAAACCTCCTAATCCTTTGCTGACCACCGTTACCCTGCCCAAGGGGTTAGTCAAGGTGGGGAGAGGTGCTTTTAGTGGTAATAGCGCCCTGAAAACCATTGTTATTCCCGATGGGTGTTCAGTGATCGGGGAGGAAATGTTCGAGGAGTGTACAGCTCTCACCGCGATTACAATCCCGAGAAGCATCACCTCCATTCCATCAAATACGTTTGCACGGTGCACGGGCTTAAAAAGCATTGTCTTCCCTGAGGGGCTAACGGAGATAGCTGGCGGGGATTTCAGCACTGGAGCCTTTTTTGCATGTACAGCCCTGACCTCGGTGACGCTCCCCTCCACCATTACCACCATCGGGCAGACCGCATTTCGCGCTTGTTCCGCCTTGACCACAGTAACCATTCCCGACTCGGTGGTGCGCATAGACGGTGGAAAAGATGCTTATGGGGAGAAGACGCTTTTGGAATGGGCATTCCCCGAATGCGGGAAACTGTCGCTGGCGGCTCAGGCACGGCTCAAAAAAATCAGGGTCGTCTCATATCAGGAAGAACGAGAAAAATTGGAACAAGCGCAAAAGCGGCGCGAGCAGGAAGAACGCAGAGCCCAAGAAAAGCGCGAGCAGGAAGAACGCGAGGCACAAGAACGCGAGGCGCAAGAACGCGAGGCGCAAAGACAACGTGATGAGGAGGAACGAGCCGCGCAGGTAAAAATGCTTGAGGTGTTTGAAGCGGAACGAGTGGCTCAAGAAGCAAAGTGGGCCGAAGAGGAGCGCATCGAACAAATGAAGCAGGCCGAGGCGACAATAACAGTTTCAGCGTTCAAAATAAATTTTGCGGCGTTGGCAGGTGCGGTGAGCGCAGCGGGCTCCAGAATGAACAACAGGCAGCTCACTGAGTTCATGGATGCGTATGAAAAATACATTGCCTCTGGTCTTAGAGACTTGGACACAAGCAGATGGGGCTATATCGAGCGGCTGGAATTTGAAATGTACATTAGCGACATCGAGGGGGACATTCGTAGGTGTATGAGTGGCATGAACAACCGCCAGAAAAAAACGTTTGACGCGAAGTTCAACTGATTATGCAACGGAGGTGTGCGCGGGTATCGTGTCCCGCGCAAGCCGCCGCCCGGCGCATAATAGGTCTGTATAATACGCTGCCGGCAGGCGGCCCTGCCTCCGCAACGGCTCTGGTCTTGCGCCGCGCTTCATTCTCACGCCGTTGCTCTGGTACGGTTTGTTTGGCCCCGGCCTTTGTTGTGCAAAGCCCTTGTTCGAGCCTCTAAATCGTCGTAAACAGCCGGAACGTTATGTGGCGTTGTTCCGTTCCTGGAGAATCCGGTAGCGCAGGTAGAGTTCTTCCAGTGTGTGATAGGGGCCGGCGGCGGCGGACCTTTTGCGGAATTTGGCCGCTTCCTGGCGGTCGGTGTAAAAGTCGAAGATGTTCCGTATGTCGCCGCCTTCCACCATCGTGAACGCCGGTTTATGCCCCAAATAGCTTTTGACCTCGTCGTAGTTTACCGCGTTGATCCGGAAACGCAGAAGCCGGGCGCGGAGCTGCCGGATTTCCTCGAAAGAAAGGCCGAAAAGAAATTCCTCAAGGGCCCAGCGGGTTTCGTCGTTCGTGGAACCCTTGCCCAGAAAGTCCTGCCAGTCCGGGCTCATTTCAAAGGAGATACGGAACAGTTCGCTGTTGCCATCCATGGTCCCAAAGGCCGGGGGCGTTTCTTCCCGTGCCGCCCACAGGGCCTCCAGGGCGGGTAGGTGGCGGTTTGTCCGGGCGTCGGTACCGCTGTCCCAGAGGGAGATAAGGTCGTCAGCGATACTCAGTTTGACATCCTGGGAAAAACCGGGGTCCTCCAGGCAGGAAAAGTACACCGCTTCCGCCATCAGGGTGCTTATTACCTGAAACGCGCAGGACTTGAGGGCACGGGTCCAGGGCTGTTCATCCCGCGAAAGGGTGTGGAGCATGGTGTAGTAGTGGAATTTCGCCACCAGAAAGCCGCGAATTGCCAGGACTTTGGTGGGGATGTGAAGCAGGTGGTTCCCGGAAGAGAACGAGCAGAGGGACTGGATAAGCTGGGTCTCGTCCCGCTTCTCTCCCATAAGACGCTGGGATTCCCGGACCGAGGGGAACCGGGATACGGCTTTACCCAAGGCGACAAGACATTCGTAACGCTCGTGAAGGCTCTCCAGGTCCTGGGACTTTTCCTCGGCAAGGACCTTTTCAACTTCCGCGACCAGCCGCGTTTCCTCATCGCTTAAAATAAGCAGGCTTCCCCCCACTACGTTCATTTGGGTTTCTTCCCGGTTTTCCACAGCCGGAGTGTCGCGGCGGACACGGTCCGGCGCCGGGGATTGGCTCTAAAACGCGGCATGTATTTAAGCTAGTACGCCTCCGCGGTTAAATCAAGCGAATAATGCAATTTATCGAAAAATTGGCTGTCCCGAAACGGCCGGGCCCTTTTTGGGCCGGCAGGTTGCCGCGCTTCGCGCATACGACCGCCGTCCGAATGTCCCGGACAGAAACGTTGCCACATGGCCGCTTGCGGGAAGAAGTACGCTTACTTTATACTGTTCCGAAAACGGGGGCAGAATGCGGAAAGATATAACACAGTTGGGCCTTGAAAGCGCCTTACGGGAACGGTATGGGGCTGTCCGAAACCGCCGGGAAACGGGGGGTTTTTCATTCCCGTGAAGAGGGCGCCGGGTATTCCTTTTGGATACCGGCCGGGGCGCGGTCCGTTGCACCGCTGTCCCGCCCTGGTCAAATTCCTGGGTATAGTGTCTCTGTCGGTCTTCGCCTACGGTTCCCCGCGGGGGCTTTTTATCGCCGCGCTGGTTATTGCCGCGGCGGCAATGGCGGAAGGTATCCGGCCCTGGGAACTCCTAAAGGGGAGCCGTCCTATCCTTGTTCTGGCCCTGTTCTTCCTGTTCCTTCGCGCCGTTGAATTTGCTCCGGAAAAGGCGCCTTTTTTCCACGTCAACGATGCGGAAATTCCCGGCGGCCTTACGCAGGGCCTGTCCATGCTCGTGTCTTTTGCCGGCGGCGCCCTCCTCTTCACGGTAACCACAATGGGGGAACTACGGGACAGCCTGGGGCGCGGTTCCCGCTTTGGCCTTGCCTTTTCCCTGACTCTGGGTTATCTCCCCCGGTTTTTTGAAATGTGGGAAGGCGCCGGCATGGCCTGGCGGGCGCGGGGGGGCGGCAAAAGCATTGCCCGGATGATCGCGCTTATTCCGCCGGTAGCGGAACGGATGCTTGAAATCGCTTTCAACACCGCGGAAGCCCTGGAAGCCCGGGGCCTGACAGTTTGTTACGCTGTGCGCGGGGAATCCCAAAAAACCCGGTTTCCAGCCGGGTTTTAGCCATCGAGTGCCAAGGGAGGTTCGTGTGGAACCCATCATCTTAGCTTCGGAGTCCCCTAGGCGGCATGAATATTTCCGCCTTCTGGGGCTTCCCTTTACGATTATCCCTCCCCGGATCGACGAAGGGGGCGGGGAAAACGAAGATTCCCGGAAGATGGCGGAGAATCAGGCAATCCGCAAGGTGCGGAAGATCCTTGAGTACCTCAAGGGTCAAAATCCCCTCTGGATCTGCGGCGCGGACACCCTTATTTCTGTGGACGGCGTGGTCTTTGGCAAGCCTGTGGACCGGGACGACGCCAAGCGGATGATCAAAACTTTGCAGGGCCGGACTCACCAGGTTATTACCGCCGTGGCCCTGTACTCAGGCAAAGCCAATGCCATTGACTGCCGTTTGGCCGTGAGCGACGTGATCTTCTGTCCCCTTTCCGGGGAGCAGATCGAATGGTACCTGGATACCGGCGAATGGCAGGGGGTGGCGGGGGCCTACCGGATCCAGGGGCTGGCAAGCTGTTTTGTTTCCGGTATCCGGGGTTCCTACAGTTCCATTGTCGGCTTGCCCTTACACGAATTCTATGTCATGCTCAGGGATAACGGTTATGCCTACGGACTTTAATTCGGGAAGACGCAAGTTTTCCGCGTTTGACGGTCCCCGGCAAAACCGCAGGGGGCCTGTTGCGGTTTTTATGGGTTTTCGTTGAAAAGCCGTAAAAATCCCGGTTACCGGGCGTCCGTTGGCAGTTTTCGGGGTTTCGCGCGGCGGAACCCCGAAAGGTAAAGGGCCCGCGGCTCTTTGCCTATTTTCCACCCTCCCCTGGCGGGGGGTGAGATACAGGGACGGTTGATAAAAACCCGTGGTTTTCGGGCTTTCCTCAAAAGCTGAAGTTTTGAGAAGGCCTCTTTCATCTTTCGGGAAGGTTTCCCTTTCGGGACACGCCGGGATGAACGCGGGGTTTTGTCGTGGGGTTTTCCGGCCGGAAGATCCCGGGAGGAGGAGAATTGGCGGTAGTTACCATGAAGAGTCTGCTTGAATCGGGGGTGCATTTCGGTCACCAGGTAAAACGCTGGGATCCCCGGATGAAGAAGTACATTTTCGCCGAGCGCAACGGCATCCACATCATTGATTTGCAAAAGACCATTCAGGCAATAAAAGACGCTTACGAGGTGGTCCGCAAGACGGTGGCGTCCGGTAAAACGGTGCTGTTTGTGGGTACCAAGAAGCAGGCTCAGCAGGCCATCCAGAAAGAGGCTGAACGCTGCGGTATGTTCTACGTGAACAATCGCTGGCTGGGGGGCATGCTTACCAACTTTGTTACGATTAAGAAGTCCCTGCTCCGGCTTAAAAAGCTGGAAAAAATGGAAGTGGACGGGACCTTTGAAAACCTCACCAAAAAAGAAATCGCCTCGCTGAACAAGGAGCGGGCAAAGCTTCAAAAAAACCTGGGGGGCATTAAAGAGATGAAGGATCCTCCCGGCATCCTCTTCATCATCGACACCCGGAAAGAGGCTATCGCGGTTACGGAGGCCCAGCGTATGGGGATTCCCATCGTGGCGGTGGTAGACACCAACTGTAACCCCGAAGGCATCGACTACCCCATACCCGGCAACGATGACGCTATCCGGGCGATTACCCTTTTCACCCAGATTATCGCCAACGCGGTGGTAGAGGCGGATAACGAGGTGGGTCTGAAGATTATCGAGACCCTGGGGGATGAAGACGAGAGCATGGAAGATATCATGACCGACGCCTCCAAAAAAGAAGAAGATAGGGAGATTGATATCGAATCCTACAGTACCGTGAATACGCCCGCGCCGCCCGGCCGCGAGGTTCCCGCCGAGGGGGACGAGGATGACGGGCTGCCGGTGGATGTGGACAAAGTCTACGGGGATAATCAGTAGCGCTTTGTACGGGCACCGGGTAAGCGGGCTTTTACGGCTTTTTTTCAACGAAGGCCAAGCCCGCGGGCGCTGCGGGACACCGGCCCCGCGGCGGTTTATGCGTAAAGCCCCGCCGCCGCGGGGAACGAACTTCGGTTAGGAGTTTATTGGACAGGGGTCCGCCGCATTGTCATCACGGGCGGAAAAATTAAGCTGCCCCGGAAAGGCAGGGGAAGCGGGCCCCCTTGATAAGGAGTTATAGTATGGCTGTTACCGCGGAAGAGGTAAAACGGCTCCGGGAAAAGACCGGGGCGGGAATGATGGAATGTAAAAAAGCCCTGGTGGACAGCGGGGGTGATTTTGAGCAGGCCGAAAAGCTTCTCAAAGAAAAAGGCCTGGCGGCTCTGGAAAAACGTTCCGACCGTGCGACTAACGAGGGAAAGATCTTCATCAAGATCGGGAACAATGCCGCCGTTCTGGTGGAACTGGCATCGGAGACGGACTTTGTGGCCCGGAACCCGGACTTTATCGCGCTGGGGGCCGCTATCGCCGAACGGGCGCTGGAGAAAGGTTACACCGGCGTCAACGACGAGCTTTCCGCCCTGGTTCAGGATCTGGCCACCAGGATCCGCGAAAACATGAGCCTTAAACGGATCAAGGCGCTTAAAGCCGGCTCCGGCGAATATCTTACCCAGTACATCCACGGGGACGGTAATATCGGCGTGGTGGTTAAACTGGGTTCGGACAAAGGAGATACGTTTACCCGGCAGGAAGCCAGGGACTTTGCCTTTACACTCGCCCTGCACATTGCCGCCTTCAACCCTATGGCCCTGAGCCGTGATAACATTGACGGCGCCTATCTCAAGGAGCAGGAGGAGATCTTCCGCAAGCAGATGGAAGGAGATGAGAAACTTTCCGCGATGAGGAAAACCAAGCCGGAACAGTTCGAAAAAATACTGCGGGGCAAGGTAAACAAGTACCTCCAGGAAGTATGCCTGCTTGACCAGAGCTACGTGAAGGATGAAAAAATTACCGTGGCCAAGGCTCTGGAAACATACGGCAAGGACTTTGGAGCCGCGATAGATATTAGGGATTATGTGTATTTCAAGGTGGGACAGTAATGCATCAGGTACTAAGCGCCTGTGAAGACCGGATGAAGAAGACCCTCGCCAGTTTGAGGGATGGTTTTACCTCCATCAGGACCGGCAGGGCTTCGGTTTCCCTGTTTGATAAGATCCGGGTTGATTATTACGGGAACAAGTCTCCCCTGAACCAGGTGGCCAACGTCTCCGTTCCCGAAGCCCGTCTTATCGTAATCCAGCCCTGGGACAAAAATCTGATTGGGGAAATCGAGAAAGCGATTCGTACCTCGGAACTTTCCCTGAACCCCAGCAATGACGGTAAAGTGATCCGCGTCAGCATACCCCCTCTCACGGAAGACCGGCGCAAGGAACTGGCCAAGCTGGCCAAAACCCAGGCGGAACAGGGCCGGGTGGCGGTGCGGAATATCCGCCGGGACGGGAACGAGGAACTCAAAAAACTCCTTAAAGACGGGGAACTTACCGAGGATGAAGAGGCCAAACATGGGGAAGAACTGCAAAAGCTCACCGACGGTTACATCACCAAACTGAATCAGGCGCTGGAAGAAAAAGAGAACGAGATATTTGAACGATAGCAGCGTGAACACGGCCGTTCCCGTTCATCTGGGAATTATCATGGACGGGAACGGCCGTTGGGCAAAGAGCCGTGGTCAAAGCCGCCCCCAGGGACACCTGGAAGGGCTCAAGGCGGCAAAGCGGATCGTCAAGGCCGCCAGCGACAGGGGAATTTCCTACCTGACCCTGTACACCTTTTCTACCGAAAACTGGAAACGCGATGTGGAAGAAGTCAACTTTATCATGTCCCTGGTACGGCGGCATCTGCGGGGGGAACTGAACTTTTACCGGGAAAACGGTATCCGTATCCGCCATGCCGGGGATTCCTCCCGTCTCCCCCAGGATATCGCGGCTGAACTGCGGCGCGCCTGTGAAGACACACGGGATTTTAAGGGTACGCAGGTTGTTCTGGCCCTGAACTACGGCGGCCGGGACGAAATTGTCCGCGCGGTAAACCGCGCGCTGGCCGCCGCCGGACCTGTCCCCGCGGATGACAAAACCGGCTTCACAGAGACCATGCTCCGGAGCTGCCTGGACAACCCCGATGTGCCGGATCCGGATCTGATCATCCGGACCGCGGGGGAATTCCGCGTCAGCAACTTCCTTCTGTGGGAAGCGGCCTACGCGGAGTACTACATCAGCGGCAAATTCTGGCCCGACTTTTCGGAGGAGGATCTGGAAACGGCCCTGGCCTGCTACGCGGCGCGGGATCGCCGTTACGGCGGCCTCCACGATGGGGAAGGAGGGCCTGCGGCATGAAAAAGCTGGTCCAGCGGTTCCTTGTTTTTATCGTCGGGCTGCCCCTGGTCGCCGGGGTTGTTTTGTTTCTTCCCTATCGCGGCCACTTGGCCGTCAACATCCTGGCAATTTTGTTCAGCGCCCTGGGCGCGCTGGAATTTGCCGGCATTCTTGGCAAAAAAGGCGTCCGTATCCACCCGGCGGAGGCGTTGATCCTGGGAATTCTGGGACCCGCCGCCCTTACGGTGGTCAGCGGCTTTGGTTTGGGGACCCATATCCTCCCTTCGGTGTATACTTTGGGGGCTTTCTGGCTCCTTGTGTCCCGGGTCTTTTGTTCCGCGGAGGAACTTACCGCGTATACGACACGGATCGCCGCCGGCTTTTCGGTGATGATCTATCCGGGTTTGTTCATGGCCTGGGTGGTACGGATGACCATGCTTCCCGGCGCGGGAACGGTGATCCTGGTGTTTCTCCTTATGGTTTTTGCCAACGATTCGGCGGCCTGGGCGGTGGGCAGTCTCTTCGGCAAGGGCAGCCGGGGCGTTGTCAAGGCCAGCCCTAACAAGAGCGTCGCGGGCTTTGCCGGAGGTATCGGCGCGTCAATTCTTATCGGCGCGGGAGCGGATATGCTGACGGGTTTCGCGTCAGGCCGGCTGCCTTCCCCTCTGCCGGGGATATTGATCGGCCTTTGCACCGGTCTGGCCGCGGCCCTGGGGGACCTGGCCGAGTCCGCGATGAAGCGAAGTTCCGGTATCAAGGATTCCGGCGGGATTATCCCCGGCAGGGGCGGGGTATTGGACACCATCGATTCTATCTGCCTGGCGGCGCCGGTGTTTTACGTCCTGCACTGGTTTTTCCGTACCTAAAGGACGGGCATGAAACGAAGGCTGGCGATTCTGGGGGCCACCGGGTCTATCGGCACGGCGGCGCTGGACGTGGTCCGCGCCAACGCCGGGGATTTTGATGTGGTGCTGCTTTCCGCAAATCGCGGCGCCACCGCCCTGGAAAGGCTGGGAACCGAATTTCCCCGCGCGGTGCTGGTCCTTGGCGCGGAAGGCCCCGATCCGGCTTCCCGCGTTAAGCGCCGGGGCCGCGAGGCGCTATTGGCCGCCATCGGGGAGGCGGGCGCCGGTATTACGGTAAACGGGATTGCCGGGGCCGCGGGGCTCCTTCCCTCCCTGGCGGTCCTTCGTTCCGGCTCCTCCCTGGCCCTGGCGAACAAGGAAACAGTTGTCCTGGCTTACCCCCTGGTTAAAGCTTTGGCGGAGGAACGGGGGATTCCCGTTATCCCGGTGGATTCCGAACATGCGGCGGTTTTCAGGCTTCTGGAGGCCCACGGCCGGGACGGAGTCCGGGAGATCATCCTTACCGCGTCAGGCGGACCGTTTCGCCGCCACAGTCTCCGGCAGCTTGAGACGGTCGGCGTACAGGATGCTCTGGCCCATCCCACCTGGAACATGGGTCCCAAGATCACGGTGGATTCCGCCACAATGGCAAACAAGGGCCTTGAAGTTATAGAGGCGGTCAGACTTTTCGGCGTGAAACCGGAACAGGTAAAGGTCGTCATTCACCCCCAAAGCGTGGTACATTCTCTTATCCGCCTGACCGATGGGGCCCTTTATGCCCAGCTTTCCCGGCCGGACATGCGGCTGCCCATTCACGAAGCCCTGTACTGGCCGGAAACCCGCTCTTCCCCCTTCGGAAAGCTCGATTTCGAATCCCTTACCCTCGAATTTAAAAAGCCCGACTTTGAAAGGTTCCCCATGCTCGGCCTGGCCTACGAGGCGGCGGAGAAGGGCGGACTCTACCCCTGCGTATACAACGCCGCGAACGAGGCGGCCGTGGCGTCTTTCCTTTCGGGAGACTCCGGATTCCTTGATATACCGCGGATTGTAGGTTATGTTTTGAACAGGGACTGGAACGGGGAGGTTTCCGCTCTTGCCCCGGTTTTGAAAGCGGACGGAGAAGCCAGAATTCTGGCTGAAGAATTTATCAGGAAGGAAAAACAGGCATGCTTTTCTTGAAAATAATCCTTGGTCTTTTTGGTCTGGGGATAGTCGTTTTTGTCCATGAACTGGGACATTTTCTCGCGGCCCGGCTGGCGGGAATCGATGTCGAGGCTTTTTCTATAGGCTGGGGCCGGCCCGTTCTGAAAAAGAAAATCGGCGCGGTTGAATACCGGCTTGGCATGTTCCCCCTGGGCGGCTACTGCAAGATGAAGGGGGAAAACGAATTCCAGGAAGCCTGGGAAAAAAGGGAAAACAAAACAGGCCCGGAGCCGGGAAGTTTTTTCGCGGCCGGTCCCGTCCGCCGCATCGCGGTCTCCTTTGCGGGGCCCCTGTTCAACCTCGTGTTCGCCGTCCTGGTGCTTTCACTGATCTGGGGGCTGGGTTTTGAAATCGAAACCCTGAGCAACCGCGTAGTGCTCGCGTCGGAGGTAAACAGGGGCCAGCGTTTTCCCGCGGACGAGGCGGGACTGCGTACCGGCGACAGGATAATCGAAATAAACGGCAGGGAAACCCCCTACTACCATAACGTGCAGGAAAACATCGCCGTCAATCCCGAAAAACTTCTTTCCCTTACGGTAGACAGGGACGGTGAAATTCTGCGCGTTTCCGTAAGGCCGAGTCTTGACAAAAAAACCGGCGCGGGAAAAATCGGCGTTTACTTCTGGACGGATCCGGTTATCGACAGGGTGGCCGAAGGCGGGCCCGCGATGGCCGCGGGACTCGCGGCAGGGGATCGCGTGCTCCGCGCAAACGGCGAGCCGGTGCTTCACAGCGTGGACTTTCTGGGCCTGCTGGCGGGCAAGCCCCCGCTTCTTGTCATTGACTATGAGCGGAACGGCGAGGAAAGGCAGGCGCGGCTTATCCCCCTTTATTCCGAAAACGGTGAAGCCAACCTGGGAATCTCCTACGGCACGATCCGCTACCGTACCCCCGCGCTTTCCTTTCCCGCGGGCATCGCAAAGGGCGTGGGCGAGGCCTGGAAAACCCTGGTAGTATCCCTGCGGAGCCTCGGCCTTCTTTTCAGGGGCATTGACCTTACCCAGGCCGTATCCGGCCCGGTACGCATCACCTACATGGTGGGGGACGCCGCCACCGAAGGCTTCGGCCACAGTTTTGCCGACGGAATCCGTTCCATGATGGATTTTCTTGCCCTCATTTCGATAGCCCTCTGCATCATGAATTTGCTTCCCCTTCCCGTCCTTGACGGGGGCATGATAGTCCTTTTTATAATCGAGCTGATAAAACGAAAACCGCTCAACCCCCGGTTCATAGCCGTTTTCCAGACCCTGGGGGCGATTCTGATTTTCGGTCTCATGATCTTCGCCGTATTCGGGGACATTCTGTATCTGACGCGCAGATAGACAAAGCCCGGGATCGGCCGGCAGGAGGAGTTGACCTTGAAACAAAAAATAAGCTGCCCCTGCGGGAGCGCCTTTTCCGTGGAAGCGCCGGAGGAAATCGATCTTGACCGGGAGAGTGAATATATAGACAAAATCACGGACGGCAGCTTTATGAGCTTCCACTGTCCGGGCTGCGGCAAAAAGCACAAGCCCGAATTTCCCGTAACGCTGCTCTGGCCCGGCAGGAGTATCCGGTTTGAGGTTCTGCCCGAACTTGAACGGGGTGAATTTTACCGGCGCAAAAAAGATCCCCCCGGGCCGGGGGATTCCGCCCTGAGGACGGAAACGATCATCGGCTACCCCGAACTGTCCGACCGTGTCGCGGTTATCCGCGACGGACTTGAGCCGGCGGTTATCGAGGCGCTTAAATATTATCTCCTGCTCAAGGCCGAAGAAACCTGGCCGGGCCTTGAAACAAGCGTCTGGTACCAGGGGAAGGGGCCTGAATCAATCGAATTTCATCTGCACGGTATCCGGGCGGACGAGGTCGCGGTCAGCCGTGTACCCCTGGGCGTTTACGGGAAAACCCTGGAGGACTATAAAAAACATCCGGGGTCTGAAGTATTTGCCTCCCTGCGTATACGTTCCTATATTTCGGTACAGAACATGATGCGTCCGGAGAAACTGAAATGAACCGCCCGGCCCTCGCGGTTTGTATGCTTTTTTTGTGCGCCCTCCCCTCCCCCGCCCAAAACAGCGGCCGGAACGACTGGATCTTCGGCGGCGTAATTCCCGGCCGGCACCGGGGGCCTGTCAACGTTCTTGTTTTTTCGGGGGATGAGATTTTAAGCGGCGGGGAAGACGGTTTCCTTGGGATATGGGACACCCGAACCGCGGCGGCGGCGGAACGGTTCCAGTTGAGTTCCGGCGGCATAAAGGCGATGGTTCCGCGGCCGGAAAAAA
Source organism: Treponema sp. (assembly GCA_031277045.1). Next base: position 2,393 of record JAISLX010000129.1, on the reverse strand, counting down.
CGGAAATCTGCGTTGTAGAAAGCGACGGCCTCGGCCTCTACGGAATATCCGCCTGGAATTACCGGAACAGGGAAAATATTTTTACCCTGCGTTTCCGGGATCCCGTGAGCTTTGTCACCTATTCGGCCCGGGGGAATTTTATTATCGCCGCCAGAACAGGCAAAACGGGACTGGCCTTTATCCATCCTGAAACCGGCGAGATTCTCAACTCCCCCGAAACCCTGATAGGCAGCGCGGCCTTCGCGGCAACCGGAAGATCCGAAAGGAACATGATCGTTTATTTCACCAACGGCGAACTCTCGTATTGGGATCTGGAATCGGGAAACAAAACCGGCGGCTTTGAAACGATACCAAACCTGTCCTCGCCCGTCATGTTCGGGAACAACCGTTACCTGGCGGGCATCGATTCCCGGGGCCTGGCGGTCATCGACGCGGTTTCGGGGGACATCCTCGGAAGGAACATCTCCGTTCCGCGGGGTTCCCTGCTGTGCGCGCCGGCCGGCGGAATGAATTTTTACTGCCTGGTGCGGGGCGGCGACTCGCCCGGCGTTTACCGCTTCGGCGTCGACCGTTCCGGCCGGCTTGACGGCGGAAACCGCGTTGGCCTTCCCGCGCTTTCCGCCGGCGCAAGCGCCTTTTCGGCCGGTGAAACCATCGCCGTGGGTACCGGCGACGGGGAACTGCTGCTTCTTGACAGGGACGGTCAGGCCCGCCCCCTGGCGGTCAGGCCCCAGCTCCCGATTGCCGAAACGGCCGTTTCCGGCGGCGTCCTCGCCTTTCTGACCGAAAACAGCATCGGTTTTATTCCCATTGATTACCGCGGAATAAGGGGCGGGGAAGTTTTGTCCCTTGAAAAAAATTCCGGCTTTTCAAGGATTAGCCCCTTCGGGGAGGGAAAAGACGGGGAAGCGGAATTCCTGTTCTGGCAGAGCGGCAATACCCGGCTCCTTCCGGAAATACGTTCCGCCTTTTCACCGTCGGGCGAAACAGCCCGGCCCCCTGTCCCTCCCCTCCGCTTCCCGCTTGTATCCGTCGATGCCTGCGCGGGGAAAATACTCTTCCTCGACACTTCAGGCGGTTTATCCGTTGTCACCGTCCGGGACGATTCGGCGGCGCCGCGGGTTTTTTCGTTTTCATCCGCCGGCGCCATGGACGCCGTTTTTGTCAACGGGAATAATGTCATCCTCGGCCGCAGCGCCGTTCTGGGCAGCAGCCCCTTTCTCATGGTGAACACCGTTACCGGCGAAACCGTCCCGATCCCCTACCCTTCACAGGCCGGGCTGATGGTTTACCGGGGCGCTTCCGGCAGCGTCTACGGAGCGGCGGTGGCTCAGGGTGCGGAAGGCGTCAAAACCTCGATTCTGCGGATCAACGCCGCCAACCCTTCGCGGCCGGAATCTCTGGCTGAGTATCCGGGCGAGGACACCCGGTTCTCCCTTGCCGAAGCCTCCGGTTTTCTGGCATCCAGCCTCGGCGGAAAAGGCGCTTCAATTTATACTTCCGGGGGTATCCGCGAATTTGAAAGAACCCCCGGCCTTCCCCTGAAAATTACCGGCGCGGGGGATTGTTTTATTGTCCTTGACGGGGATGGAAACATCTGCTGGCATGAACCCGGCACGGGAAAGGCCCTGGCCATCCTCAGAATCTACCCCGGCGAATGGATGTTTCAGCGGAAAGACATCGTGCTGCGGGGCGGCGTCCGGAGCGACTAATCGTGGCTTGGGTTTTTGCTCACCCTTTCAATGGCCTGGGCGACCGCTTTCTGGACGCTGTCGGCGTAGCTCTTTTCATTCATCGCCTGCAGCGCGTACTGGGTTCCGAGCAGTGAAAAGCGGTAAAGCGGTTTTACGGAATTGAGCGAAAGAGCCGCCATATCCACAACGCAGTCATTGCAGCGGCATATTTCATCTTTACATGCCTCAAGCTGCCGCTCCAGTTCATGGATTACCAGTTTCTCGGCTTCGTTTTTCAAAAGTTCAAAATCATAATCATCTTCAAAAGCCATAAGCCCCTCTCTCTGACAAATTATAATAGACTTGTCCGGAAAACTCAAGGTTTGCAGCGTATCCCGGCAGGGCGAGCGCATATATAAACATGATACCACAGCGGGCGGGAAAAAACAGGACGCAAGTTTCTCCTGGGGGCCTGCCGGAGGCCAAAAACACCCCGCATGCGGGGCGTTTTTACCTCCGGCACCCCGCCCTGCAGCTGTTCCACCCTGTTTTTTCCCGCCCGCGGTACTTTCCTCCGGCACATGCGCTCTCCCTGCTTCCGGACAAGGGCCTGTTCCCGGCCGGAAAACAGAAAAACCGCCACGGGGCGCAATAAACGCAGCCCCGGCCAGGGCGTATGCCTTGCCGGGGGCATACGGTGTGTGAGGAAAAAGGCCGAGC
>JAISLX010000143.1 GCA_031277045.1 Treponema sp. | reverse complement strand
TTTCCGCACAAGGCGAGACAACCGTGCATACCATCGGATTTAAGCCGGGGAACCCGGTTGTAAGCGGCGGCGAACCAAACACGAACCGGGATTTACCTACACTGCTTCGCATCGTGCAGTCTCAAATTCAGATATGGGACCAGGGAAACGAAAATGAACGGGATGTTACGGTTTATGACTTTAATCCTGATAACCCCGCGCTCAAAGATGAATTACTGCAAGCGGTAAAAGACACCGCCGGATTCATTCAAACCCGGTCCTGGGAATTCACCAGGGATTGGGAGTTAGAGCGGGGCGTTCTTCAATGGTGTGTTCCTTCCGACACTGAAAGATGGGACAGCGAACTGCACTTTTCCACACAAGGCGAGACAACCGTGCATACCATCGGGTTTGCACCGCCATACACCGGCGACACCACAGTCAGCGGATGGAGCGCCCCCGCTATTGCCGAACCGGTAACCGGCCGGGCGTCTATCACGTACACCGGTATCGCCCTTACCGGCGATGGCGCGTCCATAACCGTCCCCAGGGTAACTAACGCCGACGCGGGCACGGAACTCTCGATAACCGGGGGCAAATTGACGCTTACGCTTACTACGCCCGCGGCCCCTCTTGCGATTAGTACGCTGCCCATCAAGAAGGATGCCAATGACGCTTATAACGGCTGGGGTATCTTCGGCAACACCAACGGGGACAACGCGCTGACATTCGATCCGGCAAACGGCGGCGTAACTGCCGCGAGCATAGGCAGTTTTAGCGTGGACAACAGTGGTTATGGAGGTTATAAAATTGCAAGGGGGGCCTATGATACCGATGAAGCGGGCTACGAGAACGGCACTGAGATTTGCTACATCTACGTGAGCGGCGACGTTACCATTACCAGGGCGGCAAAAACAATAGGCAGGAATTATTACCATGCCATCAATCTTCCGCTCAAAGCCGGCTGGAATCTGGTGCAAGTTGATCAAAAAAGGCCCAAATCAGGCGGCTCTGTCTTCTCGGTAAAAATCGCCGGCAAAGATATCCCCTGGAGATATTACAAGTCAGGCTAACCCGTTGTTTTTGGGCGCCCCCGCTGTGCGGGGACCCGCGCCGTGGGGACCGCGCCGCGTCCCGTAGAGGACGCGATGTTCCTCCAGAGGAAAAAACCTCCCCTCTAAAGGGGAAAACTTTCCTTCCAGAGGAAAAAAGTTCCCCTCTGGAAGGCAAAAGTTCCCCTCTAAAGGGGAAAACTTTTCCTCCGGAGGGGAGAAGTTTCTCTCCGAAGGGAAGAAGTTTCCCTCTGGAGGGAAAAAGTTCCCCTCCAGAGGAAAGAAGTTCCCCTTGAGAGGGAAACGCCGCTCTACTTCACAATAAACCGCCGCTGGACGGGTCTTGATTTATGGGTCAGGTTTAGCGCTCTGCGGCGGGGTTCTTCATTTTTCTTGACAATTCCAAAAAGCGGCTGTACGATAACGTAATCGAACCGTTTCGATAAAACGCTTTATAACGGACTTTCCCCAAAACCTCAGCTTTTGGGGAAAGTTCTAACATGCGGCGGTATCCTACACCGGCAGGGAGACGATATGCGGCAAGCCGCGATTTACAAGAAAAAACCGTGGTTAAAGCGGCTGGTTGAACAGCGTTACCTTTTGCTGTTGTCGGCGCCTTTTGTTGTCTGGCTTATCGTTTTTAAGTACATTCCCCTCACCGGATGGGCTATGGCCTTTCAGGATTACAAGCCCCAGTTTGGTTTTTTTCAACAGGAATTTGCGGGGCTTAAACATTTCAAGGCCCTGTTCGCGGCCCGTCAGTTCTACCTGGCCCTGCAAAACACGCTGGGAATGAGCCTTTTAGGGCTTGTCTTTGGGTTTAGCACTTCTATCGCTTTCGCCATTCTTTTGAACGAACTACGCGCGCTTCACTTTAAGCGGTTTGCCCAAACCGTTTCGTACCTTCCCCATTTTGTTTCCTGGGTTATCGTGGCAAACATTGTTACTACCATCCTTTCCCCTTCGGGTCCGGTCAATGAGCTTTTGATCCGCGCGGGAATTTTTAAAGAGCCGTATAATTTTATGATCCGGCAGGATCTTTTTTGGTGGATCGTGGTGTTTTCCGATATTTGGAAAGAGACCGGCTGGAACGCCATTATTTACCTGGCGGCCATTACCGGTATTGACGCGGCGATTTACGAGGCCGCGGAAATAGACGGGGTAAACCGGCTGCAAAAAATATGGTACATTACCCTGCCGGGGATCAGATCGACCATCACCATTCTGTTAATCATGAGCATTGGAAATATCATCAATATCGGCTTTGAAAAACAAATGCTCCTGGGCAATTCCGTAGTATCCGCCAAATCTCTGGTTCTGGACAAATACGCGCTGGATTATGGCATCGGCCTTTTCCGGTATTCTTTTGGAACCGCCATCGGGATATTCAAGTCGGTGGTGAGCATTATTCTGCTCATCGGCGCCAATGCGGCGGCGCGGCGGATTGGCGAAGATCACCTTATTTAGCGGGGGAACCGGTGACGATAAAACAGTCAAAAATTGTAAATTCCATTGCCGACGCCGCAATTGTGTTTCTGATGTTCCTGGTTATTGTAATTACCCTCTACCCCTTTCTTAACGTGGTGGCAAAATCTTTTAACAACCCTATTGATACGGTAAAAGGCGGTATTCATATTCTGCCCCGGGTTCCTACCATTGATAACTACCGGGATCTTTTTTCGGCGGGGAGCAACCTGCCTTCCGCGTTCCGCATGTCCGTGCTTCGTACCGTGGCGGGGACTCTGTCGGGGGTGCTGTGCTGCGCCATGTTCGCCTTTGCGTTAAGCCGGAAAGATTTTGTGTTCCGCAGGCTTTTTACTACCCTCCTGGTTGTTACGATGTATGTCAGCGGCGGGCTTATCCCCGAATATATTCTGATCCGCAATCTTGGCCTGATAAATACCTTTGGGGTTTATATTATTCCCGGCCTTGTCAGCGCATTTAACGTAATTATTATCAGAACTTTTATCCAGAACATACCGGTTTCATTGCAGGAATCCGCAAAAATAGACGGCGCCAACGATGTGCGGATCTTTTTCAGGATTATTCTGCCCCTCTGTATGCCCGTACTGGCGACAGTAGCCCTGTTTATTGCCGTGGGGCAGTGGAACAGCTGGTTCGACACCTACCTTTACGCCAGGGCGGTCAAAGCCCTTTCCACGCTCCAGTATGAGCTGATGAAGGTTCTGGACAGCGCCCAAAACGTCAGTTCCAGCGCTGATGTTTATTCCGAAGGGCTGCGTAACGCCAAGCGTAACCCCGAAGCCCTTAAAATGGCCATTACGGTAATTGCCACCGTACCAATCCTGATAGTCTACCCTTTTTTACAGCGTTACTTTGTTTCCGGCATGACATTGGGTTCGGTGAAAGAATAGAGTTGCCCGGAAACCGGACGTTTTCAGACAACGGCCGTTTGAAAACAAGGCCCCTGGGATTTTCAGAATCATTTGATTCTAAAACTATAAATTTTGGAGGAAGAACATGATGAAAAAAACAGTTCTGTTGGCGGCCCTGTTGGTTTGGGCCGGGTTTTTGCTGGTATCCTGCGGCGGCCAGGGTGGAAAGGCCGCCCAGGCATCTACCACGGCGGGGACCAAAACGCCCATCACCTTTACCCTGTTTAACGCCGATGCCGCCGAAGACATGCCCTTTGATGATCCTGTGGCGAAGCGGATTACCGAGTTGACCGGCGTTACCCTGGCGGTGGACCGGCCGGTAGGAGGCGACACTCAGGCTATTCCCCTGATGATTGCCTCGAACCAGTACCCCGATTTAATTTATGCCAAGGGGGACCTTTCCAAACTGATAGAGGCCGGGGCGGTTATTCCCCTGGACGATCTTATCGAAAAGCGGGGCAAATACATCAAGGAGCTGTACGGCGACCAGATTGTGCGGCTGAAAAATTCCACCGAGGATCCCCGTATTTTCAACGCCGGGACCTACGATGTGGTTACCACCAAATGGGAAACCGACGGGTCCCTTCAAATTCAACACGCGGTACTCAAGGAACTGGGGTATCCCCCCATGCGGACCCTGGCGGATTACGAAGGAGCCATCAAGGCCTATATGGCCAAATACCCAGCCATCAACGGCCAAAAAACCATCGGGATGTCGCTGTTGATTGACACCTGGCAGTGGTATATCGATCTGGCGAATCCGGCGAATTACCTCATCGGCTGGCCCGATGACGGACAGTGGATGGTGGACCAGGAAACCTACGAAGCCACCTACAAGTTCCTCCACCCGGACATGAAGATTTATTACAAATGGCTTAACCGTATGCATGCTGAAGGCATTTTGGACCCGGAATCTTTTATTCAAAAAGAGGATGTATGGAAGGCTAAACTGGCTTCGGGCCGGGTTTTGGCTATCGGCTACCCTTTGTGGGGCTACAACGACGTGCGTACTTCTCTGGTTAAGGATGGTATGCCGGAGCGGACTTACGCTTATCTGCCTATTGTCGCCGATGAAAGTTATAAATCCGCGCTTCTTAAAGATTACGGCTTTGGCGGCGGCTGGGGAATCGCCATTTCCAAAGACTGCAAAGACCCGGAACGCGCCTTTGAATTTATCGACTGGATGTGTTCCGAAGAAACCCAGACGCTTACCAACTGGGGGATTTTGGGGGTGAACTACGAAATAGTGGACGGCAAGCGGGTACAGCTTGCCGGCGACCGGGCCATGCAGGAAAATGATCCCGATTACGGTAAAAAAACCGGGGTGGAACGCTGGGCTTATCCCTTTCCCCAGCGGGGCCGGGGCTATATCGATTCTACCGGGAACTATATGACCAAATTCAGTCCCGAAACGATTAAAGCCAATTACCTGCCCATAGAACGGGAAACCCTGGCGGCCTACGGAGTGGAAATGTGGGTGGACCTGTATCCTTCCCCGCAGGAACTGGGCGTTTCCAAACACGGCCAGGCATGGCAGTACACCCTGCCCCCGGACGTGAACGCCCTGGTTACCGAGGCCGATGATCTTTCCAAAAGCGCCCTGGCCAATATGATCCTGGGCGATCCCAAAAATTTTGACGCCGCCTGGGATACCTTTATGCGGGACCTGCGGGCCATCGGCATTGATGAGGCAAACAAAGCCTTAACCGCGCTGGTAAAAGACAAAATGAAACTTTGGGGTAATTAGTGTTTGATGCGGAATCTTTTCCCAAAACCAGCCGTCCGGCTTTTGGGAAAAGCCCGCTGATAAATTCATTTCAAATTCGCATTTTATTGCTTGCGTTTTTTATATTCATGATGTACACTATGCTGAATGGAACAGCCAATGTCTTTTTTGGCAGTTATAGCCTCCTCAGCATTTTTATTTTTTGAGATGGTCAGCGGACTTTTTCCACTCTCCCGCGCACGCATTATCGCTTTGTTATGCGGAAAGCCCCGGTTTTTGTTTCAAAAGTCCGGGGCTCCGGCAGCAGTTTTTTTAAACAGGAAAAATGCCCCCGATTTAAAGGCAGATCAAGGGATCTACCGGGCGTTGCCCGGCGCGCTTTGAACAGGAGGGCCGTTCTTAATGTATTCCAACTGCAAGGAGGGGTACAAGTATGAAAAGAACAGTGTTTCTAGTGGCGGTTTTGCTGGCGCCGGCTATGATCTTTGCTGGCGGAACCAGGGATTCCGCGGCAGGGGGTGGTCAGCAGGCTTCGGGCGGTTACATACGCTTTGCCTGGTGGGGTAATACTACCCGGGATGAGCGGACCATCAAGGCGGTTCAACTTTTTATGGAAAAGAATCCCGGCGTTACGGTGGAGACCGAACCAACACAGTGGGACGGTTACTGGCCCAAATTGAATACCCAGGCCGCGGCGGGGAGCCTTCCTGATGTTATGCAGCAGGATTACTCGTACATTGCTCAATACAACAACCGGAACCAGCTTGTGGACATGAATTCCTATGCCCAAAAAGGAGTTATCGATCTTTCCAAATGGTCCGAGTCCGGCCTGGCTTCCGGCAGGTTGAACGGCAAACTTATTGCCCTAAGCTTGGGAACCAACGCCTGGGGGGTTTGTGTGGATCCGGCGGTACTTCAGCAGGCCGGACTTACGATCGATGACACCGCGTGGACCTGGAAAGACTTTGAGCAGATCGCCCTCACCATCTATCAGAAAACCGGTGTTCAGACCATGCCTATCGATCAGATTCCCCAGGTTTATGAACACGCGATTCGGCAGTTCGGTCTGGCCCTGTATGCCAAAGACGGCAAGAGTGTCGGCTGGGCAAGTAATACTGGTATCATCAAAGAACTGTTGGACATGGACCTCCGGCTCAAGACCGCCGGGGCGCTCTACGATCCCGAAGATGCTTTCATCGTGAACCGGGCTTTTGAAGAAGAGCCCATCTCCCGGGGCAAAACCTGGAACTCCTATTATTGGAGCAATCAGCACACCGGGCATGTGAACGCCGCCAAACGGCCGCTGGACTACTACATCTGCCCCAGTGTAAACGGAAACAAGGCGCCCTATGGCACCTACCTCAAACCTTCCCAGTTCATCTCGATGCTTTCCGCTTCCAAAAGCCAGGATTTGGCCGCGAAGTTTGTGAATTTTATTGTGAACGATCTGGAAGCGAACCGCATCCTGCTTGCGGAACGGGGCATTCCCGTTCCTTCCGATGTACGCGCCGATCTTTCCCCGCGGGTCGATCCGGGAATGAAATACCTGTTTGACTACATCACCAAGGTAACGCCGTTTACCACTCCCATCGATCCCCCCGATCCGGCCGCCGCCGGCGAGGTGCGGGACGTGATAAAGCCCCTTGCGCTTCAGTGTCTTACGGGGCGGATCTCCTCCGCGGATGCCGTTGCCCAGATGGTGCAGGCGGCCAACGCGGTTTTGAGCCGGTAAAGTTTGCAGGCGGCGGGCCGGGGAAGGAAGATAATGCTGTCCTTCCTTTCCCGGCCCGCCGTATATCTCGGGGGGAGAGCCTATGAAAGGAATATATTCCGTTAAACGGCAGCGAAAAGAAGACATTGCCGGATATTTGTTTATCAGTCCCTGGCTTGTGGGATTTTTCGCTTTTTCCGTTATTCCTATTTTCATGTCCCTTTATTTTTCTTTTACCAATTACGATATTCTGGGCTCCCCCGTTTTTTCAGGCATTGCCAATTTCAAACGAATGGGGACAGATACCAGATTTTGGAAGTCCCTTGAGGTAACTTTTACCTATGCCTTTGTTTCGGTTCCCTTGAGGCTTATCTTTGCTTTTTTTGTAGCCGCTCTTTTCAAGAGAGGTTCCAGAATGATCCGGTTTTACCAGGCCGCGTTCTACCTCCCTTCCCTGGTGGGAGGCAGTATCGCTGTGGCGGTAATATGGCGGCGCATGTTTACTGCCGATGGGGTGATCAATATCTTTCTCCAGGCAGTGGGGGTTAACAGCGCCATAAGCTGGATAGGGAACGCCGGTACGGCCTTGTGGGTAATTATTATTCTGTCAATCTGGCAGTTTGGCTCCTCCATGCTGATTTTTCTTGCGGGGCTGCGGCAGATTCCCAAAACCTATTACGAGGCCGCTTCCATAGACGGGGCGGGATGGTTTACCCAGTTTTTCCATATCACCCTGCCGCAGATGACGCCCATCATCTTTTTTAATCTGATCATGCAGTTAATCAACGGATTTACCGTTTTCAGCCAGGCTTTTATTATTTCAGGCGGCAGGGGAGATCCCCAGGATAGTACCCTGGTCTACGCCCTGTATCTGTACCTTAGGGCTTTTACCTATAACGAGATGGGCTACGGCTCCGCCCTGGCATGGGTGCTGGTTTTGATCATCGCGGTTTTCACGGGGATGATTTTCAAGTCTTCGGACCGCTGGGTCTATTATGAATCATAAGGCGGCGTAAAATGACTTTGACCCAAAAAACAACATTAAAGAATTTCAGGTCCGCGTTTGTATTTCATGGGGTAGTGTTCATCATTGGCATTTTTATGCTTTATCCCCTGCTCTGGATGGCGCTGGGTTCCTTCAAACCCACCGAGGATATATTTGGGACCATTTCGCTTGTTCCCAAAAAAATTACCCTGCAGAATTATATCCGGGGCTGGAAATACAACGGCTTTACCAGCTTTACTACGTTTTATATCAATTCATTTATAGTTACCGGACTTTCCACTCTGGGCGCGGTTCTTATGTCTTCGCTGGTGGCCTATGGGTTTGCGCGGATTCATTTCCGGGGGAACAAAATATGGTACGGCTGTATGTTTCTTACCCTCATGCTGCCCTACCAGGTGGTCATGGTTCCACAGTTCATCCTTTTCTTTAAGCTGGGCTGGGTGAATACCTATCTGCCCCTGATAGTACCCCAGTGGGGGGGCCAGGCCTTTTTCATCTTTATGATGGTTCAGTTTTTCCGGGGTATCCCCGCCGAGCTGGATCAGAGCGCCATGATCGACGGCTGCAATAAATTCACTATTTTCAGCCGCATCCTTTTTCCGCTGATAAAGCCCGCGCTGATCACCTCGACTATTTTTAGTTTTTACTGGCGCTGGGAAGATTTTCTTGGGCCTCTGCTTTATCTCAACAGGCCCCAAACCCTTACGGTGTCCCTGGCCATGCGTATGTTCGCCGACCCGACTTACACCGATTGGGGGGCTATCTTTGCCATGGGGACTCTTTCTCTTGTACCTTCGCTGGTCATTTTCTTTATTTTTCAGAAGTATATCGTAGAGGGGATTGCCACATCGGGACTTAAGATGTAACCGGGGAAAGCTTTGGCCGCTTTTTCGGAAACTTGTTCCCCGGCGAAAAAGCCGCCGGGAAACAATGTTTTTAAGCGGTTGTTGTTCAGAAACTGAGGTTTCTGAACAACTCTAATGCTGCCGTGCGCGGGTTTGAAACCGGCTTACTGGTTAATGAAAGTCGCCCCAGCGTTTGCCGGTTTCCACGCTTACCCGCAGAGGCACCGAAAGGGCGGCCGCCCCCTCCATCACCTTGCGTACCAGTTCCGCCGCGGCGGGGGCCTCCGCTTTGGGGCACTCCAGGATAAGTTCGTCGTGGACCTGGAGGAGCAGTTTCGCGGGACTGGCGGACAGGCCAAGGGCCCGGTCTACCTTGAGCATGGCGGTTTTAACGATGTCCGCCGCGGAACCCTGGATGGGGGTGTTCACCGCCACTCGTTCCGCCGCCGCCTTTTCGGTCTTGTTCCGGGAGTTGATCGCCGGAATGTAGCGCCGCCTTCCCAAAATGGTAGAGGCGTAACCGGTTTGTTCGGTTTTACGGACAAGCTTGCCGATAAGGCGGCTGACCCCGGAGTAGGTCTTGAAATAGGCGTCGATAAAAGCGGCCGCCTCGGTGCGGGTAATGTCGAGTTCGTTGGCCAGGCGGAAGGCGCTCATGCCGTACATGACCCCAAAGTTGATGGTTTTGGCGATGCGCCGCTGGCCGCTGTCCACCCTGTCCTCGTCCACGCCGAAGATAAGGGCGGCGGTACGGGCGTGGACATCCTTGCCTTCCCGGAAACTGGAAACCAAATTTTCATCGCCGGAAAGGTGGGCCAGGATCACCAGTTCTATCTGGCTGTAATCCGCGCTGATAAGAAGATTCCCCGGACGGGCCGCAAAGGCCGCGCGGATCCGGCGGCCTTCCTCGTCGCGGATGGGGATGTTTTGCAGATTGGGCTCCTTGCTGGAAAGCCGCCCGGTGGCGGTCCCGGTCTGCACAAAATTGGTATGGAGCCTGCCGTGGGAGTCCGCCTGCTCCACCAGGGTATCCACATAGGTGGATTTAAGTTTTGACAGGGTTCTGTGCCGCAGGATAAGGGCGGGAACAGGATCTTCCCTGGCCAGTTCTTCCAAAACCGCCATATCGGTTGAGTAGCCTGTTTTTGTTTTTTTGCCGCTTTTCAGTTTGCGTTCAACAAACAGGACTTCCTGAAGCTGTTTTGGGGAACCCAGGTTAAACTCGTGCCCCACCAGGCGGTAGGTTTCTTTTTCCACCTGGGCCAGTTCCGTCCCCAGTTCTTCGCCGTAATCTTTAAGGACATTGGGTTCAATTTTAATACCCTCCCCTTCCATCTCCGCAAGGATGGGGAGCAGGGGCATTTCCAGGTTTTCAAAAATCCCGCGGGCTTCCCCCGCCTCCAGGGCCGGGCTGAGGTAGGCTCGCATTCTAAGGCAGAGATCTACGTCTTCGGCGGAATAACGTGTCGCGGTCTCCAGCGATACCGCGTCGAAGGCGCTGCCCTTGGGAACTACATCGTAGTAGGCTATGGCATCCTGGTAATCCAGGTAGTAGGCCGCCAGGGAATCCAGGGAATAGTTGTTCCGCTCCGGGTCCACAAGCCAGGCGGCTACCATGGTGTCCCAAATTTTACAGTTCCAGCGGGGGATACCCCAGCCCCGGCTTACTTTGTAATCGAATTTGGCATTGTGCGCCGCGATGGTCATGGCGGAATCGGACAGGAGAAGGGACAGACGATCCCTAACCGCCCGCGCGTCCAGGCAGGGGGCGGGTCCCTCCGGGCCATCGCTGTTCCGGAGCCGGGCGTGGGGGGCCACCGGCGCGTAGAATGCCTCCCGGGGTTTAAGGGCCAGGGAAATGCCGATGGGCTGGGCGTTCCAGGCGTCCAGGGAATCGGTTTCAAAATCCAGCGCCAAAAGCCCTTGTTTTTTCGCGGCCTCAAGCAGGGTTTCCAGTTCCGCCATATCCAAAATTGTTTTGTAGGTTCCCGGCCCCCGCAGTTCGGCGGGAATCTTGGCTGCCGATCCGGGCCCCGGCGGCTTGCCGGAATCCGCGTTCAGGCCGCCGGTGTCTAAACTGTCTACACCGGGCTCTACGGGGCCGCCCACGTCCTTGTCCATCTTGCGGGCTATCTGCAGCACCCCTTCCCGGTACAAAACCCTGGCGGCGGCGGCGCGATCCAGATTTCCGGCGGAAAGTTCATCAATGTTTTTAATCTGAACCGGAACCTTATCCTCCAGTGTGATAAGCTTTTTGGAAAAGTAGGCGTTTTCTCTCCCTTCCGCCAGCTTTTTTCCCGCGCTTCCCTCAATACCGGCAATGTTGCGGTAGATTCCGTCCAGAGAGCCGTAGCGGGCCATAAGCTTGGCGGCCGTTTTTTCTCCAATGCCCTTTACGCCGGGGATATTATCGGAACTGTCCCCGGTCAGGGAAAGAATATCCAGTATCCGCTCCGCGTCAACTCCCCACTCGGCCTTAACCTCTTTGGGGCCCACAAGCTCGTAAGCCGTGCCGCTGCCTGTGCCGCCGCCGGTACCCGATGATTTCCGGGGCCGCAGTTCCCAGGTTCCCTCTCCCACCAGTTGGAGCAGGTCTTTGTCGCTGGAAAGGATGTAACAGCGGCGCTTTTCCCGCCGACACATGCCGGCCAGGGTGGCTATAACATCGTCCGCCTCGTAACCGTCCACGCGCAGGGCTTTTACCCCCAGGGCTTCCAGCAATTCCTCTACCAGAGAAACCTGATCATGAAGGTCCTCCGGGGCTTTTTCCCGGTTGGCTTTGTACTGGCTGTAGAGTTTGTGCCGGAACGTGGGGGTGCGGGAATCGAAAGCCGCGGCCAGGCAAAACCCCTGGTCCGTCAGTCCGGGAATACCGGCGACCCCTTCGTCCATAAGGCTTAACAGGGTCCGGGCAAAACCGAACAGAACGGATACGTTGCGCCCCTGGCTGTTCCGCAGCGGATGGGACATAAACGCGAAATATGAGCGGTAGATAAGGCCATAGGCGTCAATAAGAAAAAGGGGAGTACGTTCGGACATACGGCTAGTATACCGGGGAACTGCCGATCCCGCTACCAGCCCCGGAATCGGCGCGTACACATGCGGCGGATATTTTTCTTTTGTGGTATTATTTTAACATGTCTACTCACGCGCCTGCCGAACCACGGTCCGGGTTTCCCGCCGGTTATGTAACTACCCGTAAAAAGTTTGCCGTACTGTCCCTTTTTATTCGAAGGGGGGACGAGTACCCAAAAACCCGCCTTTCGGCGGGGAGGCCTCCGGGGCGGTTCAATTTCTACGCTAATGGCGGCGGGGTTGCGGCCCCCCGGTCCAGGAAGATATTCCGCCGAACCTTTGGTTTGAGCTTTGCGGCAGGGTTCTTCATTTTGCCGCTCCTGGCGGCCTGCCAGCACGCCGGAGGGGCCAATAACGGCTCTGCTTTTCAGGCAACCGAAAATTCGGAAGTGTCTGTTCCCGCGGTTCCCGGCGCGGAACTGCCGGCGGGTAATCCGGCGGACGGCACGGGGGAACCTGGCGCTTCCTCTCAGAGTGAAACTCAATCACCGGCTCCCTTGTCTGGGCCTGCAGTGGCCGCCGCAACGGACACGGCAGGCGGCGGCGCGGCGGTTTCCCCCAAGGCTCAGGACGCGGGTCCGCCCCCGGCAGGAAACATGCCGGAGGCCGGCGCTTCCGCTCAGGGCTCAAATCCGGTTCCGGCGCTTATGACCGTCCCGGCGGGGAACAGTGTGATGGTCCGGGGGACCTCCGAGGGACCGGCCGTGGCGTCTTCCACGGTAAGCCCGTCCCCTCAACAGCCCCTCAGCCAGGGGGAGCGGATCATGAAGGCCCTGGCCCAGGCGTATCCCGACCGGATAGGACCCGCGGAATTCCATAACGGGGATTGGGCAGTTCCCATACGGGGAATCTGGTACTACTACGCCGGCGGGCGGCTTCTTCCCCAGGAGCTTCGGGACCGCGCCGCCGAATACGATTCTCATTCTTTCTACACCTACCCCGCAGAGCTTCCCCCCTGGAGGGCCCCCACGGCGGAGGAATCGGAACGATTCCGCGCACGGGCCCAGGATCTCCGTCAGAATCCGGTCAAACGTTCCCAGCATTTCTACGACGCCCTGTGGCGTGCCACCAACCGGAATGAATCGTGGGACCGGGTCAAAACCCTGCGCTTTTTGGGCCGGCCGGTTTATGTTCATTATGCGATTTTGGAAGAACTTGCCCTGGTGGAAGAGCGGATA
This sequence comes from Treponema sp., assembly GCA_031277045.1. The sequence goes on along the minus strand of JAISLX010000143.1, from coordinate 6,712 downwards.
CTTGAGGAATCAAAGACCAGCGCCCAGATACGGCAGTGGATCAACGAGATTGATTTTTTGGACGCATGGAATTGGCGCAACATCGCCGAGACGGAAAGCCGCAGTTTTCATTCCTACGGCGCGGCCCTGGACATTCTTCCCAAGTCCACGGGGAAGCGCGCAACATACTGGCTTTGGACATCCCGCATCACAAGCGACTGGTGGGCGGTACCCTACAGCCAACGGCTCCACCCGCCGGACGCGGTAATTAAAGCCTTTGAAGCCTATGGTTTTGTCTGGGGGGGAAAGTGGGCAAGTTACGATACCATGCACTTTGAGTACCGGCCGGAAATTTTTATTCTGAGCGGCCTGCCCCTGAGTACGCTGCGGTAGCAGCCTGTCAAGCAGGTACGGCAGGTTCCCGGGCGACAATGGCCTTGAATTCCTTCTCGTCCAGGGTCTCTTTTTCCAGCAGGGCCGAAGCTACCTCTTCAAGAATAGCGCGGTGTCCTTCCAGAAATTCTTTGGTTTTGACATATTCTGTTTCCACCACACGGGCGATTTCCTCATCAACGTACTGCTGGGTGCTTTCCGCATATTCACGCTGGAACATGGGTTCCTGCCGTTCCCCCCCGGCCATGCCTGCGCCCCGGGATGTAAGGGCCACATTACGGAACCGCTCGCTCATGCCGTAATCGGTAATCATCTTCCGGGCAATGTCGGTGGCCTTGGTAAGATCGTTGGCGGCCCCGGTGGAATACTCCCCGCTTACCATTTCTTCCGCGATACGGCCCCCCAGTAGGATGCCGATTTTGCCCAACAATTCGGTTTGAGTGATGGTAAAGTGATCTTCTACAGGCATTTGCAGAGTGTAGCCAAGGGCAAAACCACGGGGAATAATCGAAATTTTTTGTACCGGGTCGGCATTGGGGGTAAAGGCGGCAACCAGGGCGTGGCCGGCCTCGTGGTACGCGGTAAGTTTTCGCTCCTCAGGCTTTAGGACGCGGGTCTTCTTCTGCAGGCCGGCGACAGTTTTTTCGATAGCCTCGTTAAAATCCACCTGCTCCACGAGCTTCCGCCCGGCGCGTACCGCCAATAGGGCGGCCTCATTCACGATATTGGCCAGATCGGCGCCGGAAAAACCGGACGTTACGCGGGCTACCGCCTCCAAATCAACCCCCAGACCCAGTTTTACGTCCTTGGAGTGGATTCGCAAAATCTCCTCGCGGCCCTTCAAATCCGGCCGGTCCACCAAAACCTGGCGGTCGAAACGGCCGGGCCGCAGCAGGGCCGGGTCCAGCACATCGGGCCGGTTCGTGGCGGCCAGAATGATAAGGCCGCTGGTGGCGTCAAAGCCGTCCATCTCCACCAGGAGCTGGTTCAGGGTCTGTTCCCGCTCGTCATTGCCCCCGGCGATATTGTTAATCCGGCTTTTGCCTATGGCATCCAGTTCGTCAATAAAAATAATGCAGGGGGCCTTGTCCCGCGCCTGCTTAAACAGGTCCCGCACTCTGGCGGCGCCGACTCCCACAAACATCTCCACAAAATCCGCGCCGGACATGCGGAAAAAGGACACTCCCGCTTCCCCCGCCACCGCCCGGGCCAGCAGAGTCTTCCCCGTGCCGGGGGGGCCCACCAGCAGCACCCCCTTGGGTATCTTGCCGCCGATGTCGGTGTACTTTTTTGGGTTTTTCAAAAAGTCCACCACCTCCACCAGTTCCTCTTTCGCCTCGTCCACGCCGGCCACGTCGCGGAACCGCGTTGCGATGTCCCCTTCCGCAACTATCACCGCACGGTTCTGCCCCACAGAAAGCACGTTGCCCCCCATGTTGCCGAGCCGTTTCATCACAAACCGCCAGATAAAGAAAAAGAAGGCGATGGGCAAGACCCAGGAAAAGATGATGTTGAGAATGACGCTCCCCTCCCGGCGGGGCGTGTAATAGGCCACGCTTTTTTCGTCCATCAGCTTGATAAAATCCGGGTCGTTGATGGGGACTGTGCGGTACACCTGGTCCTGCGCCACCATGTAGGGACTACGGATTGGGGCGCCAAAGGACGGGGTCTGCCGCGTGGAGGTGTAGCCCGTAAAGTAGGAATCGGTCAGCTCAACCCGCTTAATTTCCCCGCTGGCGATCCGGTTCTTGAAATCGGAAAAGTCGATGGTGGGGTTAACCCGGCCAAGAAACACGTAATTAAAAAGGCTCATCCCCACAATGAGGATAAGGATATACACAATGGTGAACTTCCAGCCCCCAAAAGGCTTGAAGTCCGGCATTTTAAAGGGCCACTGGGGCCCCCCGCCTTTTTTATTCTTTTTGTCATTCCGGTTATCGCCGGACATGAAATCACCCATCCGTCCCTCTGGCTTGTGGCATGAGAATTCCGGAACTTTCCGCTTCCGGTCTATTACAACTATCCACTTTTTGGGGGGCTTGTTCAAGGGCAGGGCCGGCGTGTATACACTGGCGCCGCTGCCGGTGTGGCCGCCTGGCCGGAATATTCCTGGCCGCCGGACCGGGCGGCGGATGGAACCCCAACGGCGGGCGGGCTTTGTTGTCGCAGAAGTTTAAGACAGTTTCCCCGGCTGTCAAGTTTTGGGGTCTTGTGCACGAAGCGCGACAAACTGCCGGGTCCGGTTGACAAGGGCCAGGGAGCCGGGCATACTGATGTAAGCTTCAACTAACTAAGAAAGAGTATACTAACTAATTCTGTTCACAGGAAAAATCTTTGACGGGTTTCCGCGGGAACGGGAAGCAAGGAGAAACAAGTGTTCAATATCAAAGCTGCGCTGGGCCTTTCCGGTGAAGGGTACAGGAACTTCAGGCGGGCGGTCCGGGCGGTAGTAGTCTCGAACCTGTGCCTGTTCCTGCCCTTTGTCGTAATCATTCAGGCCATCATCACCCTGCTGGAACCGCTGATGCCCGGCGGTCTGCCGGACGGCGGGGCGGCCCCGGACAGCCGCCGCCTCTGGCTGCTTCTGGGACTGGGACTCGCGGGCGCGGCACTGTATTTTATCGCCTACCGCGTCGAGTACCGCAAAACCTACACCGCAGCCTACGCCGAAGCGGAAAAGATACGGTTGGAGGTGGCGGAGCGGATCCGCCGCCTGCCGTTAAGTTTCTTTAATAACAAGGACCTCTCGGAACTGACCGCTAACATGATGGCCGACTGCGCCGGCATCGAGCACGCCATGAGCCACATCGCGCCAATCCTGTTCGGCGGTATCATCACCGACGCGGCCGTCTGCGCGCTCCTGGCCGTGTACGACTGGCGCATGGCCGCGGCCCTGTTCGCCGCCCTGCCCCTGACCCTGGGCCTTGTCCTGGGCAGCCGGAAATTGCAGTCCCGCTGGGGGGAACGCCACGTTGCGGCAAAACTCGCCGTATCGGAGCAGGTGCAGGAATACTTGGAAGGAATCAAGGTAGTCAAAGCCTTCGGCCTTGCGGGGGAGAAATCAAAAGCGCTGGAACAATCCCTGCGAACCATGATGAAAGAGTCGATTCGTTTCGAGGGCCTTACCGGAATTTTCGTGGTGCTGGCGATGATGATCCTCCAGGCAGGGCTGGGCCTTGTAACGCTGACAGGCGTATACCTTTTAACCGGCGGCAGCCTCGGCGTGATTCCCTTCCTCACTTTTATTCTGATAAGCGCGAAAATTTATTCGCCCCTCATCGTCATCTTTACCCTGCTGCCGGAATTTTTCTATATGCTTATTTCCACCAGGCGTATGCAGCAGGTTAGACGGGAACCGGTGATGGAAGGTGACGAGAATGCCGTTATCGACAATTATAACATCGAACTGAAGAACGTCAGCTTTGCCTACCACGAAGGAGAGGACGTAATCAGGAATATCAGCCTGTCCATACCCCAGGGAAGCGTAACCGCGCTGGTGGGCCCTTCGGGCAGCGGCAAAAGCACCCTGTCCCGGCTCATCGCCCGCTTCTGGGACCCGCGTGAAGGGGAGATACTCATCGGCGGCAGGAACATCGCCGGCATCGACCCCGAAACACTCATGACCTGCATGAGCTTTGTGTTTCAGGACGTGGTGCTGTTCAACGACACCGTAAAGAACAATATCCGCGTTGGCAGGGAGGGGGCATCGGACGAAGAAGTCTACGCCGCGGCCAGGGCAGCCCGCTGCGACGAGTTTATCCGCGAACTGCCGGAAGGCTACGGCACCGTGATCGGCGAGAACGGCTCCACCCTTTCAGGCGGGGAGCGGCAGCGGGTCTCCATCGCGCGGGCGCTGCTCAAGAACGCGCCCATCGTGCTGCTGGACGAAGCCACCGCCAGCCTTGACCCGGAGAACGAGACCCTCATCCAGGAAGCCGTCTCGGAACTGGTAAAGAACAGGACGGTCATCGTCATAGCCCACCGCCTGCGGACCGTACTGGGGGCGGACAAAATCGCCGTACTGGACCAGGGCCGCCTCGCAGAAGAAGGTCCCGCAACAGAACTCCTGGCAAAAGCCGGCCTCTTCGCCCGCCTCTACACCATACAGCAGGAAAGCCTGGGCTGGACCGTGGCGCGGTAGTTCATCTGTGCATAATGGCTGTAACTTGAAACAACCCCGGTGGTCTTATAATCCGTGTATATTTTGTACGAGCCTTAAAGCGCCCTGCCGGTCAGATATATCATAAACCCAGTTGTTGTCAAATTCGTGTATCACGCTTTTGTTGCCGCTGCCGCCTATAACCAAACTGTGAAATTTGGTTTTGTTATCCCTGGCGGCTTTGATTTGTCCCTGTGTCTGCTCATCAAAACCGGGCATAACAAAGTCGGACACGACAATCACATCGGCTTTTTTATAATCTTCTGTTTCAAGCATACGCAGGGCTTCTTTCATGGCCGGCGCGGCATCGGTGCCGCCGTGAAAACTCATGGAAAGAAAGGCAATCAGTTTATCAAGATTATTTTTTATATCCGTCAAGTTAAGGGTTTCTATACCGGTAGAAAAAGAAATCAAGTAACATTTCCGGTTATCCCGAATGGCGGTTTTAAGCAGCGCAAAACACAGCGTTTTGGCGGCAGCTTCCGGGGTTCCGTGCATGGAACCGCTGGTATCAACACAAATAATGAAAGGCCCCTTCTTTTCTTCTTTTTCCTTTTGCCGCTTGTTTTGTATTTCTTCTTCCCTGTAAGAGAGGATTTTAGCCTGATACTGAAAGGTTTGCAATTTTTTCTCGGCAAATTTCTTATAGAACAAGAGTTCGGTAGTCTCATCGCCAAGGAGAGCGGCTTCGGCGGGCAGCATACTGCTGATGTCGTCGCTCTCATGGATACCGACCAAATCCGCCTTGCCCGCGTGCGTAACCTTCCACTCAGGTTTGATAACTATATCGTGGAAAATTTCTTCCTCAAATTCCTTTTCCGCCTGCCGCATTCTCCCCAGCATTTCCGCAAGTTCCTGTAACGAAGCGTCTTTTTGCAAAAGTTCCGCGTATTTTTTCAGGATGTCAAAATTGATATTCTGCCAGTGCCCCCTGCTCATGTCCCAGAGCCGTCCCAATTCACCGGTAAAGGGCGCAAGCAGTTCCTGTAATTTTTTAAGTTCCTCTATACGCCGGTACAGTTCCTCGCAGAATTTCTTGCGCTGTTCATCAATAAAGGCAAGTTCCCGCTTAAGCTGCTTTTGAGTGAGCAGGCCGCCCCATTTTTCCGTAAACAGTTCTTTTACACTTTCAAAATGCAAACGTTTACGTTTGCGGCTTTTTCCTGCCTTCGGTTTTGCCGTAAGACTTTCCTGAAATTGTTGTGCGTAGAAATCAATATCAAGCGTCTGCGGTTCGTATGTTTCCCGTAAAAATGCGGCGGACTCTTCCCATGCGCCATCAAAACCGCTTTCTTCTATCCGCTCAAATCCGGTCAAGAGCGCCTGCTCTTTATCAAAAGGATTTTCGGTTTTGGCAAACTGCCGCTTTGATTTGTTGATAAAATCAAGCGTTTCCTGCGTAACCTGCTCGGCAAGGCTTGGATCTTTGGCGCATAGCTCCCGCATGGTTTTGGAGGAACGGAGTATGTTTTCCAGCGCACCGGCAGTGTTGCCGGTATCGGCATTGGAAAAAACGGCGTCATCTTTGCCGGTCTGCAGCCGGTTGTAAAGAATTTCCGCAAGCTGCTTTCGTGCGGATTCATCGGCAATTTCTCCGAATGTTATAAAATGATTGAATGGGTTAAACGCCATCTTGTTCCGGTTTTTCTAATAGCTTAGTCTCTGATGAATCATTTTGCGGTTCAATGTTATGATAACATCTATGAATTCTATCCGCCTCTATTTCACATTTTTCAATTTGCTTTTCCAAATCATTCAAATTTGTTTCTACAATATCCGCATATTTTTTGTCAACAAAAATATTGACGTAAATATGCTTTAAAGCGTGTGTTCTGAAACTATCAATTTGCGATTTTAGGTTACTCGCTCGTGTTTGAACAGTTTTAATGCGCTTGTCCCATCCTTTTATTGTATCAGGATGAGCGGGTTTTATATTATGGATGCATCTCTTGACGTGTTTTTGTTTCACATTCTATAGCACATTCTTCTTCATTATTTTTGTTTTCTGAAATTATTATTTTATATGACTATTAAGCTATCTCCTGGTTGAAACAAAAACAAAGATTTGGTAATATGGCTATCAGGAGGAGCAAGATGGCCAGACAAGAGGCGATGACCTTATTACAATTTCAGAAAAAATTTAGCGATGAGCAGGTGTGCCGGGAACATCTGTTTGAGATA
>JAISLX010000023.1 GCA_031277045.1 Treponema sp. | reverse complement strand
TCCTCTGTTTATACAACTCCTTGTCATACTCCCACCGGTCCTTCCGGTTCTTTTTAGGCGGAACCACCGCCGTATAGCCCCACTCAAACGCCAGCCATCGGGTCTCCCACCCCTCATAGGCCCGGTCCATTACCAGGAAAACCGCCCCCCCACGCCGGGTTCCTTTATCCGCCCTATGGTGGGTGTCCAGTAAAAGCCGGCCAGTGCCCGCATCGGAAGCCCCCCCCCGGACAAGATGAACCCAATGGCCCATCGGTCATCCGTATCCCTCTGCGGCCGAATCCCGTTAGGGAATGACCGCGCTCAGCATGGGGCCGAAGGACCCTTCCTCTTCCTTGCCGCCCTTGCTGTTCTCGTAGCCCCGGATCCAGACCTGGATGAACCGGGAGAGGATCTTGCTGCTCCGGGGGTAGGCGTCCTTCATGGCCGCCGTGTCCGCCGGGAGATGGGGCTTGAGGGTCCGGGAATAGCCGGTGTACCAGTCCGCATAGGCGTTGGTGAGGATGGTCACCTCGGCCTGGGGGATATGGGTCCACTGGGGGCTGGACCCGCCGCACATCAGCCCGACGTACTGGACGATGTTCTTGAAGAAGCGGTCGTATTTGGGACCGCAGGGGGGAATAAGGTGTTTGTGAGATGGCATAGGTGCCGAACATGTAATTGATTAGGCGTAGCCTATACGGTTTAATACCCCGCGGCTTGCCGCGGCTGAAAGCAAGAATATAATGGAAGGATGAGCGAAATCATCCATAAAGAACACAATGTAAGTACGCTGATGTATCATATAGTATGCCCGGCAAAGTATCGAAGAGCGGTAATAACCGAATCAGTTGATAAGGAGTTGCGGGAAATATGCCTTGGAATAGAAGCAAGGTATGAGATACAATTTTTAGAGATAGGGACGGAAAGGGACCACGTGCATTTTCTGGTACAGTCCGTGCCAACATACAGCCCCGAGCAGATAGTACGAACAATAAAAAGTATTACGGCGCGAAAAATATTCGAAAGATGCCCGGAGGTGAAGAAGATGTTATGGGGAGGGAAATTCTGGAGAAGGGGCTATTATGTGGGGAGCGTCGGGATGAACAGGTGATACAACGCTCTGTCAAGAATCAGGGGCGAAAAGCCGAGGAATACCAAAAAATATATGAGGGAAAGCAGCTTGAGCTGTTTCCTTATCAGAATAAAGCTTGAAGGTTAAAAGATACCACAGGGCTTGCCCTGCGGAGGTTTATTGCTTTATGCGAAGGTCTTAAAAAAACCCGCGTAGATTATAAAAATATACGCGGGGAACCAAATTGGAGGCTATTATGGGGCGCAACAGCGACTATGTCCCTTCAAGGGGCGCGGATTTTGACGGCTGGCTTGAAAACCTGGTCAACTATGTGACGGAAAAGACCGGCGGTTCTTCCCCGGTATGGACGCATATCCCCCAGAGCTTGGTAAGCGGGCTGTCCGCCGCCTATACCACATGGCACGCGGCCTACGAAAAGACGCTGGGAGCGCATACGTCGGTGGATACGGAGGCGAAAAGCGATGCGCGCAAGGCGGCGACGGCGTTTGTCCGCCCCTTTGTCCAGCAGTATCTGATGTTTCCGCCTGTTACCAACGAAGACCGGACGGCGATGCGGCTTTCCAACAAGGATACGACGCGAACCCCCATCACCGTGCCGGGTACCCGCCCGGTGATTACGGATATTCGCGCTCTGGGCGGGTATCAGATTCAGATTCATTTCCGGGACGAAACAAGGCCGGACAGCCGCGCTGTTCCCTATGGCTGCAACGGCTGCCTTTTGAATTACACCTGGAGCAGGGAGCGTATTACCGATGTGGCCGCTCTTAAAGAGACGCAGCTTATGACCCGCTCCCCGTGGATTATTACGCTGCCGCCTGAGGCGCAGACGGCGTTTTTGTCGTGCGCTCCCCGCTGGCAATGCAAAGGCGACACCGGCCCCTGGGGGGACGTGAAGCATGTGGTTGTGGGGTAAACGCTACAGCGGTCTTGAACGGTTAGCGGACGGCGGCAAGGCTGCCAGGGCTTCGGCCTGTTCCCGGCGGGAAAGGGGGGCTTCCACGGTTTTAAGCCGGGATTTTTGCCCTGTTACTATTCGTACCTCGTTCCGGGTGCAGCCCAGGGCGGCGGCGATAAAACGGCGGAGTTCGGTGTTGGCTTTGCCGTCTTCGGGGGCGGCGGCGATACGGACTTTGAGCCGCCCGTCTTTGATTTCCCCGGCTTCGGTTTTTCCGGCGCCGGGATGGGCTTTAATCTCCATCAGAATCGAATCCCCCCGGACTCTGAGCCACGCGGTGTCTATCATGGGTGTTCCCCCGGTCCGCCCGGTTTCCGGGCGCGGGGCCGCGGCAGCCAGTGGAGTTCCCCGATTCGCCAGGCGTAGGAATACCTGGCGCCGGCGATTGGGCGGTACGCCATGTTCGCTACCGCGGCGGCCCGGAAATTGCCTCCCCGCCTGAGGGGGGGCCTGATTTCCCGTGAATCCTCCGGGGCCAGCGCGGCGCAGCCCACCAGGGGCGCGGGGAAAATTTCCTCAAACTTTTTACCCGCAAAGTCCCGGGGGTTTAGTCTGATGTCAAGTTGGGGGCCGTAAAGGGCGATGGAGAGGCCGGTCAGCGGGAGGATTGCCTCTGTTCCGGGGCGCAGGGTCCCGTCCCGGCCATCCGCCAGGGTTAGTTCCCGCAGGTTCCGGGCCAGCTCTTGCAGTTCGGCCCTGGTCAGGGGCGCCCGCAGCCGGGCCAGCGGCGACACCTGGGGAAACGACCACGCCCCCCACAGGCCCAGGGCGAAAAGTTCCGCGCTCCATTCCCGCAGGAGTTTCCGGCTGTCCCGGTGGGGAACCAGAACAGCCAGGTACACGGGGCTTTCGTCCTTATCCTTCATTCTTCTTCCCATGTTTCCCCGCATTCACTATCATAAAGTTTACGTAGTATACGTTGTTGGGGAACCGAAATGAAGTATAAAACCAGGCTTTTGGCGGATCGTTTTGTGGCGGCCTTGTCCATGTGGCCCAGTGTTGAGTGTATCACCGTCAATGAGGCGGCTATGCAGGATACGCTGGACCCTTATTTTGCCCTTATTCTGGATGTGTTTTGTTCCGCCTCCATTCCCGGACCGCAGACGCGCCGGGGTCTTTACGGTGATGACGTTGTAAGTTTTGAAACATCCCCCCAGGGGCTAAAGGACCGTTTTCTTGTCGGGGACATCCCCCTCAGGCTGGAGTACAAGTCTACCATTAGGGTGGATGAACTGGTGGATATTGCCGCCGGCCGCGCCGAATCTCTTTGGCTTATCAAGGATTCGGGGACCTACGGTTTTTACCGTCTTGCCAATGGGGAAGTTCTTTTTTCCCGGACTACCTGGCTTAATGTTGTCAGGCGCCGGCTCAAAAACCTGGGGGATCAGTTTTGGGAGGGGATGCGCGGCGCCAGCCAATCGAAAATGGAGCATTTTCTTAACGACCTGGGGGCCGCGTATCTGCAAAACGATGAATTCCACTACCTTCTTGCCTCCGCGGGCTTTATCAAAGAAGCCTGCCTTACGCTGTTCTGCGTGAACCGCCGTTTTGAGCCTTCACACCGTTCGTACTACAAACAGGTGATGGAGCTGCCTTCTCTGCCGGATTCGTTCCCCGCGGACCTTGAGAATTTTTTGCACCAGGGGCCTGACATGACGATGAACCGCCGCTATTCCCTGGCCCAGATAATTGCCCGGAGCATTGTAAACTTGTGATCCGGTTCCCGTGGATCGCCGCGCCGCTGCTGATCCTGGGTTCCTGCGGCGGTTTTTCCCGGATTCAGGCGGAATTTCAAACGGAACTGGCCGGAAGCGTTCTTTACGCCCCGAACAAGCGGACCGCGGCAGGGCTTCTTGAATTTTCCGGGGGGAAGGCTGTTGAATTTTTCCCCGAACCCCCGCTTTCCATTCCCTCTCTTGTATCGCTGGAACTGGAATACGGCCCTGCGGCGGACAGGCCGGCGGGGGAATTTGTTCTGTCCTACGCGGATTCAGGCGCGGCCGCCGGGGAAACCGGCTTGTTTGTTCTGCCGGAATTCCGGGACCCTGTCCGCTACGCCGTGCCCCTGGAGGGGTATACCCTGGGAACCCTGAAAATCGGCGCGCTGGGCGGCGCGGAAGCGGTTCTGGAGTTGAAATCCCTGGCCCTGATCCCGCGCTGGTACGGCGTGGAACGGGACGGCCGGGGTTTAAGGATGAGCCCTTTTGTGTCTGTTGAGGAACCGGGGGCTGTCGGCGTTGACGTTCCTGAAAATTTCGCCTTTCCCGGCGGCGCGGATCTTGAGATCCGGGCCGGGGGAAAGGTCCGCTGGACCATTGGGAATCTCCGTTTCGAGAAGCCTTCCGGGGGGGACATTGTTATTCCCGGCGGCGTTTTCCCCGGTCCGGCTTACCGGGTGCTGGTGGAAGGGGAGGACATACGCGGCGTCCGCCTGGTCCCCGCCCAGTACCGGCCCTTCCCCGAGCCTATTTCCCTGGACCCGGCGGTGATTCTTAACTATCCCCCCGCCTCCTGGCGCCGGCGGGATTACGAAGTGTTCCGCTGGGACGTTTTTCCCTCCCTCCTCATATTCGACACCGCCGATTACGCCGTCCAGGACCGTCTTTTTAAGCGTCTTGCCTTTTTTGTGGAAAAGGCGGGGTACCGGGGCCGTCTTGCGGAAGACCGGGAGATTGCCGGCCAGCACGGCTGGAATGCCCACGATTACCGCGCCCAGGACCTTGCCCGTTTTTTCCAGGCCGCCCGGCTGGCGGAATTCCCGCTGCTCGCCGAGGAGCGGGAACTTGAGGCCCTGCTGTTTGATTCGGGGATTATCCGGGAGGAGGAGGACCGGATTGTGGCGGGAGAGGGGGGGATCATCTCGATTTCACGGGAATCCGCGCCCTACCTCCGCAGTCTTTTTATGGCCCACGAAGGGTTCCACGGCGTGTTTTTTATTGACGAGGAATTCCGGGAATTCAGCCGCCGCCGCTGGGAGGGGCTTTCTCCCGCGGCCCGGCGTTTTATCCTGTCCTATTTTGATTACCAGCACTACGACACGTCCGACGAATACCTGGTGGTAAACGAATTTATGGCCCACGTGCTGCAGCAGCCTGTTTCCCGCGCCGCCCGCTACTTTGGGGAAACCCTGGCCGCGCGGATAGACACGTCCCCCTGGCGCAGGGCTGTGCTGCCGGAAAAAGACGAGGCCAGCGGCACCTGGCCGGTTCTGGCGGAAACCTTTCGGCTGGAAGCCGCCGCCTTTGACGCCTACGTTGCCGGGCGCTGGGGCCTGGAGGCGGGCCGGGTTCACCGGATCGGCGTCAGGGTCCTGGACGAACCTTAAAAGGGGCGCGGCTGGAAATTTACCGCGAAGGCGAAGAATAGAATTGTTCAAAAACTTCAGCTTCTGAACAATTCTATTGACAAATTTTCCAAAGATACTACAATAACCCCATGTTCAAAACAGCGGCGGACATAGCGGCAGAAAACACACCCGTGCGGTTGTCCGTGCGGGCAACCGCGTGGAGTTTGCGGAGCAAACTCCCA
>JAISLX010000166.1 GCA_031277045.1 Treponema sp. | reverse complement strand
AGGTTGGCCCCGTAAGAACGGAATTCCAGGCCCATCTGTTTGGGAATGTCGTAGTAAATGGTGATAAGCCCCGAAAGGATCGTCGCCCCCACGGCCACCGCCAGCAGGGCCACGATCATTCGGGACCGCCGGCGGAGCAGGGAACTTACCACCATCTTGACGTAGAATCGCTGTTTATTCATGCGGCCCCCGTAACGGCCCGCCGCCTAGCGGCCATGAAGCACCTCCGCGGGACGCAGGGAGAGGAGCAGCCTAATAGAAGGGATACTCCCCGCCATAGTAACCAGAAACACCAGCACCGCCACCAGGGGGATAACCAGGGGCTTAATATCTATCGAAGAATTGAACACCGACTGCCCAATGATCTGGGCGAAGCCCAGCCCGGCAAAGTAGCCTCCCACGCCGCCGGCAATTCCGGTGATCAGGATTTCCGCCAGCACCAGCCGCGAGATGGGGCCGTCGTGAGCCCCCACAGCCTTGAGAAGGCCGATCTCTCCGGCCCGTTCCATGACGCTGGCGGTTACCAGGTTGGAGATTCCCAGGGCCGACCCGGCAAGGCTCAGGATCGTGATAAGCAGCATCAGAAGCTGGGTTTTTTCCAGCACCACCCCTTCGGATTCGGCAACCTGGCGGATAGGTTTGGAAACGGCGCCGGTGATCACCTCGTCGATCTGGTAGCAGATAGCGCTCACATAGGCCGTGCAGTACCACGTCTCCCATTCCTTAATCGAAAGGCTGTTGGGGTCCTGGGCCGCCCGGCGGGAAAGCTCGTTGTCCGGGGTGGTAAGGGCGCTTACCTCTACCCGGCTTACAAGCCCCGGACGGCCGGTAAGTTCCTGGGCCGCCGGGAGGGGCACGTACATTTCCTCGTCCTCGTCCCCCCCGGCGTTAAAAATCCCCGCCACGGTAAAGGTCCGCTGCCGGTCTCCGGACTGTACCGTCACGGTATCTCCCGGCTTGACGTGGTGGCGGGCCGCCAGGGTCTCCCCCAGCATGGCGGCGTCCGTATCGTCCCTGGTCAGCCAGCGGCCCCGCAGGTCCCACCAGCTTTTCATGTTCCGCATTCCCGTATCCAGTTCCTCCCCGGTGGGCAGTTCCAGATGGCGGTCAAACCAGGTCCCCACCAGTTTGATTTCCGGCCCGGCGGAAAACGCCGCGGCAGCCTCCCCCCCGGAGCCGGGGGAAAGGATACGCACCCTGGCGTTCAGGTAGGGCGTAAAGTCCACGATGTTAAAGGCCCAAAAAATAGTTTTAATGTTTCCCAGTTCGGCTTCGCTTAAATATTTGTCCGACACCCCGGAGCCTTCGCTGACCCCGTAGAGGTCGTCCAGCAGCGAGGCCCCCCGCGGCATGACGTTGATGTTCGCGCCGTAGGCCTTTAATTCCTGGTTTACCTTGTCTCCCACGTCAAGCATGACGTTCAGCATGGCGGTGGCCAGAGAGGAGCCCAGGGCAATCGTAAAGGCCACCATGAGCATCTTCTTCCACTGCCGGAACAGGGCGCCCCGGATCATCCTCCAAAACATACACGCTCCTTGTTATTCACTTGAATCTGTTTCGTTCTTTTTCCAGATTCGCCGTATCAATCACCATATTGCCGCTCCGCAGCGTATAGGCCAGGGGCACGGGATTGCAGCCCCCCTTAAAGCCGATGGTAGAAATATTCATGACCACATCGCAGAGCCGGCAGATAACCTCGTTCTTCCGCTCGTAGTAGCCCGTCGGCCCGCAGATGTCGCAGGCATCCAGGCCCACGCCGTAGGCAACATCGTTTTTCTTTATCACGATAAACCGCATCTCGATATCACCGGCGGCCAGGTAGTTGTAACGGTGCAGGTGGCCGTCCTCTATTTTTTCGATGGGGATAATGATCTCGTCCCCGACAATGGTCATGGGTTCGGCGGGGGCAAGGACCACCCCGCGCTCGTTGTAGCTTTTAACAACCGTAAGGAACAGCGCCGCGCTTAGGTAGGCGGCGGCTACTACCGCCCCCCAGCGCCATTGGTTCCGCCGGCCCGCCCGCAGTTTCCGCTGTTCCGCCGGATTCCTGGCGGCGGGGAGGGGCCCCAAATTCCCCAGGCACAGCAGCAGGGGAACGCAGAAACTCAGGCCCATGACAAGATACAAAAACACACTGTTATTGTTGATGATCCACACCATCACCCTGAACACCGGCCGGGGCACGGAAATAATCCGCCGGGCCAGCAGGAACTGAACAATCACGGAAAGCTGGTGTACCAGATTCACCGCCAGGGCGGCGCTCAGGACAATTTTTACCCGGTTAAAGGGCAGGGCCTTCGCGGTCGCAAAAAGTCCCAGGCCGCCCAAAATTACGACAAGAATCCCCGCGAGGAATCCAATCAGCTTGTAAAGAAAATCGGTAGTGAATACGCTCTGTCCTGGCAAAACAAATTCCGGGGGGTAGAGGAATATCGTGGGCAGGGCGTACAGCAAAAGCGCCCCGGTCAGGAACGGCGCTGCCCAGGAACGCAGTTTGTCCCGAAGCTCCTCCCTTTTTCGGAACGCCCACAGAAGAACGATAAAAAACACAGCTCCCGGTATCGCCAGGGACAGGACGGCGGTGTTGATGTACTCCCGGTTGATAAGCCGGGTCGTGCGCCGCAATACCGCGACAAGCAGGGCGGCGGCGCTTCCCGCGGCGCCCCAGATCAAAAACCGCCGTTTCCCCGCCGCCCCGGCGCCGCCGGTCTTCCAGACCAAGGCGGCCAGCAGGGCCGACAAAATAGCGGCGCTTAACAAATTCTGAATAACCTGTATGAGATATTTTAACATGCTCCCTCGTTTTTGGAAGGAATTAGAGTTTATTCATAATCCATCTACATTATAAAATAGACAGACACGAATTAGAACACGAAACAGACAATAAACATAGGGGGCGGAAAACCTGCCCCCCAATCCTAACCTAATAAGGAAACCCTACCAGACCCGGGGAACAAAGTCGAAATCCCACTCCGCCACCAGGGGCTGCTGCCAAAACCGGCCGGGAACCCCTGTGGCCTGATCCACATGGAGCAGGTAACCAAAGCTGTCGGGATTCTGGATGATAAAGCGGACCTTGTAGGTGCCCGCGCCGTTCAGCTTGAGGTTGGCGCCGTAATGGGGGCCGTCGCTGGCGTTCATGGGCATAAAGGCCCCGTCAGTTTTCCAGGAACCGTCGGACTTGGCGATTTCGTACTTCACCGTCAGGTAGGGCACAAAGTCCCCCACCCCGTAACCAAGGCCGTTCCCCTCGGCGGCGGAAATATCCGCCTCCATGTGCATGTCCGACTGGGACGCCGGAAGGCTGTTCCCCACGGGCAGCATGTCCACGGGCTGAAAATACACGCCCGCCACATTGATGGGGCCAAGCTCCCTGTCGTCCCCAATGGGGAATTCCTCAAAACCCGCTTCCTCGCCGGGGCTTACCGTACTGGCGGGGCGGGCCCCCTCCTTCTCTCCTCCGGCAAAGGCAAAGCCCGCGCAGAGGGCAACCAAAAGAAGTACCATCAGTGTTCTGATTTTCATTGTACTTTCTCCTTATAATTTTTTCCCTGGTCTCAAGACCGGGTTAGTAACCACCGCAAAGCAGATCGATCTACGATCTGCCAAACTATGAAACCGTCTTCGCCGCTTTTTTGGCGTTCCGCCGGAGTTGGACAACAAACGTAACCACCGTTACAGCCAGCAGCGCGATCTGGGGAATCAGGGTTTCCAGTGTGGGGTAGATCCCCAGAATACCCACCGAGCCGAGCCCCGGTATGGGGCTTACGCTGACAAGGTTCCCCTCCTGCAGTTCCTTGATCCCATTACCGGCAAAAGTGATGGACATGACAAAGAGCAGGATGCTGGTACCCAGAAAGAAGGGCTTTAGGGGCAGCCTGATACTAAGAAAGCGGATGAGGATGTAGACAACCACCAGCAGGACAATACCAATACCCAAACCCAGCCATATCATGTTGACGTAGGTCTGGGTCTGGGCCAGAAGCGCCTGGTAAAACAGGATTGTCTCCGCGCCTTCGCGGAACACCGCCAGGAAGGCGGCAAAGGCAAGAGAAAACACGCTGCCCCGGGCAAGAGAACTCTGCACCTTGTTTTCGATGTAGCCGGTCCAGGCTTCGGCTTCGGCCTTGGATACCATCCAGTTGCTCACATAGAACAGCACCGCCACCGCCAGCAGCATCGTGGCCCCCTCAATAATCTCCTGGCTCTGCCCGCCGGCCACCGTGGCGGTGATCCGGTTCAGAATCCACGCCATAACAACGCTGACCCCCAGTGCGATAAGGGAGCCCCAGTACACCGGGAGGGTACTCTTCTTGTTGCCGCTTTTGAGGAGGTAGGCGATAATGGCCCCCACGATGATGATGGCCTCGAAACCTTCCCGGACGATGATCAGCAGGGAACCCAGAAACACCCCCAGGGCGCTTTCGACCGCGCTGTCCAGCGTGGCCGCGTCTTCCTTCAGATAGCCCGCCAGGGTGTCAAGGCTTTCCTTTACCGCCGCCGCAGGCTCCCCCCGGCTGATGGCCCGCTTGGCGGCGCTGAACTGGTACTCCACCGTGCTGGCCCGCTCGCCCGAAATACGCGACAGCACGATTTTCTCGAAACCCAGTTTTTCGTAGTACTGAAAATAGGCAACATCCACCTCGTCCTTGGCGCCCTTGGGGTCCCCCGCCAGGTACCGCTCGTAGGCATTGTCCAGACAGACTGCCATTTCTTCCGCCGTTTTGGTCCAGTTAACCGCCGCCGCGACAGGCTCCTCTATGCCGTCAAGCCGCCGGGCGCTTACCGAAAGCAGGCGGTTAAGCTGGTCAAAGTCTTCCCGCATTTCTTTCTGGGGCTTGCCGGAACCCAGGGAAGTTCTGACATACTCAAACCACTCGTCTATG
The DNA here is from genome assembly GCA_031277045.1 of Treponema sp. Next base: position 6,168 of record JAISLX010000166.1, on the reverse strand, counting down.
TTGTCCGCACGGGCGGCGGAGATAACGGTCCGGACGCTGTTTTCAAAATCCCCCTGGTAATAGTCCCTGTAAGCCGTATCCACCTGGGCCCGGGCGCCCTCAATGTCGCCGGCCACAAAGCGGTAATACGATTCAGTCAGAACAAGGCGCATCTCCCGTTCCCGCCCCTCCCAGTACCCGGCCTCCGCAAGAACCGGGGGGGCAGCCAGCACCCCCAAAAAGGCGATTAAAACAGGGACAGCCAGTTTTTCGCGCATCAAAGCCTCCTGTTAGATCGAGCTAACACAATAACAAAATAAAAGATAGCATCCGCTAACTCTTATGTCAATAGCGGAAGGGCGGCAAATTCCGAATCCTTGACATTTCCAGCGGCTTGGGCTAAAGATAGGGTAAAGTTTTCAGGGCGGGGTGAACTGGACCCGAAAGGGCCGCGGTAATTCCCCACCGGCGGTATAGCCCGCGAGTCCGGCCCCGGTGTAACCGGGACGGGATTGAACCGGTGAAATTCCGGCGCCGACGGTACAGTCCGGACGGAAGAAAAACGATGACCGCACAGGCGATCTTGAATTTCCGGAGACAAGCCCTTAAGGAACGATCCTTGAGGGCTTTTTTTTGGACTTTTGGGCGCGGCGGCGTTATGGAGGTACGCGATCATGAAAAAGAGGCTGTTGGCAGTCATGGCCCTGCTTGTGGCGGGGCAGGTCTTTGCGGCGGGAACAAAGGAAAACCGCGCCGGGGGAGAGGGGGATTTTTCGGTACTGGTCTACATCACCGGCGTGGTGGCAGGCAGCCCCCCCTACGAACTGCTGGTAGAAGGCGCGCAGGCTTTCGCCGCGTCCCGTCCGGGCGTTACGGTCAAAGTCTACGAGGCGGGCTTTAACCAGGCGGAGTGGGAAGAACAGCTTACCTCGCTGGTGGCCGGCGGCGCGTATGATCTGGTCCTTGGCTCCAATCCTTCGCTGCCCGGCATCTGCGCGAACGTGGGGAAAAAATTCCCCCGCCAGAAATTCGTCATTACCGATGCGGAGTTTCAGGGGAATCCCCAGATCAGCACCTATCTGTACAATCAGTACGAACAGTCCCTCTTCCTGGGCTACCTGGCAGGGCTTGTAACCACCAGTTCCATGCCGCACGCGAACACGGCGAAAAAAATCGGATTTATCGCCGCCCAGGAGTACCCCATCCTTAACAAACATATTGTTCCCGGTTTTCTGGACGGGGCCCGCCTGGCGGACCCGGCGATAGAACTCGACTTCCGGGTTATCGGCAACTGGTTCGACGCCAACAAGGCTGCGGAACTTTCAGGCAGCATGATCGATTCGGGCGTGGACGTGTTCGCTTCCATCGCCGGCGGCGCGGCCCAGGGGCTGATTCACAACGCCGCCGGACGGGGGGCCTACATCATGTGGTACAACACCAACGAGTACCGGCAGGCGCCGGGGGTCATCGTGGGCTGCGGTTTTATGGGGCAGAAAAAACTGACTGAGGAGATCCTTGCCGACGCCGCCGCGGGGAAGATCAGCTACGGGTCTTCCCGAACCGTTGGCGTGAGGGAAGGCTACCTGGATTTTATCAGCGATGATCCTGATTACATCGCCTCCCTGCCCCAGGATATTCGGGACAAGTTCGGCGCTTTTATGAACGACATTCGCGCCGGGCGGATTGAGTATACGGTCCCCCCCCTGCGCTGACCGGACAGGCGCGGGCTTAACGGACTCACGGCATGATGGATTCAGGCTTAACGGGCGGCGGCGGAGCAAAGGTATCCGCCGCGGCGGAACCGCGCGGCGCTTTACACGGGGGGGCGGATTACGCGGCGCGGCTGTGTAATATCAGCAAAGTGTACCCCGGTACGGCCCGCCGGGTGAACGACCGGATCAATCTGGAATTAAAGCGGGCGGAAATTCTATGCCTGGCGGGGGAAAACGGCGCGGGCAAAACCACGCTGATGAAGATTCTCTGCGGGGTAGAACAGCCCAGCGAAGGGGAAATTTTTATCCGGGGCAGACAGGTAAAAATCGCCAATCCGCTGGCGGCGAACCGGCTGGGCATCGGCATGGTTTACCAGCATGTTATGCTCTTTCCCGATCTGACCGTGGCCCAAAATGTCGTTATGGGCGTTGAACCCCGCGTGTGGGGAATTTTCTACGACCACAGGAAGGCCCTGAACCAGGTGAACGCCTTTATCAAAGCCCACCACTTTGCCCTTGAGGGGAATACGCGGGTAAACGGCCTGACGGTGGGGCAGAAACAGCAGGTGGAGATTCTTAAACTTCTTTACCGGGATGTGGATATCCTTGTCCTTGATGAACCTACCGCGGCGCTGACCCGGCAGGAAACAGTATCGCTGTTCAAGACCCTGCGGGCGCTGAAGGCTGCGGGCAAGTCGATTATCCTTATCACCCATAAGCTGCCGGAAATTGGGGAAATAGCGGACCGGGTAGCGGTGATGCGCCAGGGCGCGCTGGCGGGCCTGCGGGAGACCGCCGGGATCGACATAAAAACTATTTCCCGCATGATGATCGGGCCGGAAACGGTAACTGACGCCGCCGTGTGGGAACTGCTTGACGCCGGGGCGCGCAAGCCGGCCGCCGTACACGGGACGGTTGATACTGGCGCGCAAAAAGCAGCCGGCGCGGACAAGGGGCCGGGGGAAGTGCTGCGCTTTGACAATGTAACAGTGCGGCGGCAGGGCCAGAAACAGCCGCTGCTGGATCGCCTAAGCTTTACGGTGCGCGGAGGGGAGATTCTGGGTTTTGCCGGGGTAGGGGGCAACGGCCTGGGGGTTCTGGAAGCCCTGCTGGGGGGCTTCCTGCATCCGGCATCGGGGGCGATTTACCACCGGGGAAAGGATATTTCCCGCTTCCGCGCCTCCGGTCTGCGCCGGGAGGGCCTAGCCTATGTTCCGGCGGACCGTCTGCGGGTGGGGACCGCGCCGGGGGCCACGGTGGAAGAGAACCTTATCCTGAACCGCCGCCGGGAATTTGCCCCCCGTTTTTTCTTTGACCAAAAAGCGGCGCGCGGTTTTACCCAGAACCTTATCCGGCGTTTTAATATTTCCGGCAGTTGGAACCAGACCCTGGGGACCCTTTCGGGGGGTAATATCCAAAAGTTAATTTTGGCACGGGAGATTGACCAGTTTCGGGACTATATCGTGTTTTCCGAACCTGCCTGGGGCCTTGATATGATGGCGGCGGCCGCCGTGTACCGCGAGATACGGCGGCTGCGGGACCGGGGGGCGGCGGTACTGCTTATCTCCACCAATTTGGACGAGATTCTCTTTCTGGCGGACCGGATCATCGTCCTGTACCGGGGTTCGGCGGCGGCGGAACTGCGGGATACCGGCGGGATTCCGGACATCAAAGAGAAAATTGGCGCGTACATGCTGGGGGGAACGGCGTGAGCGGCGATAGCGGCGGACTAGGGGGCTGGCGGACCAGACAGCCTTCGCCGGGGCTGGGGGGCCGCCAGGGGCCGCCGGGAACGGCCTGGACAAAGACAGCCGCCGGCAGCCTGCAGAGTCCGGAAATTCCCCGACGTCCAGGTTTCCACAGCGCCGCCGGCATGGTTCTTATCCTTGTCATTTCCCTGGCCCTGGTTGTTGTCCTGGCTTTTCTTTTTAGCAAAAACCCCGGCGGGACACTGTGGTATTTCTTTCTGGGCCCCCTGCAAAATCATTACCAGTTTGGCAATATGCTCAACGGCGCCGTACCCCTGATCTTCGGCGGACTGGGGGTCTGTATCGCCATGAAGGCGAATAGCTTTAACCTGGGGGGCGAGGGGCAGATCTACGCCGGGGCTTTTGTTTCCACCATCGCCGCGATTGCTCTGGGGGACCGGATCGGGCCGCCGGGTCTGCCCGTAATTCCGGGATGGTTCGGAATCGCGGCGGCCCTGCTGGCGGGGGCGTTTTTTGCCGGAGCCGCGGCCTGGGTTTCCGGTTTTTGCCGGGCCAAATGGAACACCAGCGAACTTATCACCAGTTTTCTTATTTCCGGCTCCCTGGTCCTGGCCGTCAATTACTGTGTAACCGGACCCTTTATGGACCGGGAGACCAACCTCCTTTCTACGGAAAAAATACCGGAACTTTTCCGGCTTCCGCTGATTCTTCCCCCTTCAAATCTAAACGCCGGTCTTTACGCCGCCCTGGGGGCGGTAGTCCTGGTTTCAGTGTTTTTGTCGCGGACCAGGGTGGGTTACGAAATCCGTATGACCGGCAGCAACGAGCTTTTTGCCCGCTACGGGGGCATAGAAACGGGGCGGATCACCATGCTTGCCATGTTTCTCAGCGGCGCCTTGTACGGCCTGGCGGGGGGCATTTCGGTATACGGGACATACCACGCCACGATAAAAGAATTCTCCTCCGGCCTGGGCTGGAACGGCCTGGCGGCGGCTCTTATCGCCCGGTTTCGGCCCGCCCTCATCATTCCCGCGGCGGTTTTTTTCGCCTGGATCGGCGCGGGCGCCCGGATGGCTATGCAGTTTTCCGATGTTACGCTGGAAATGGCCTCCGTTGTGCAGGGAGTTATCCTGCTGCTGGCGACCAGCCGGACGCTGCTGGATATTTTCAAAAGGAGTAGCCCCCGGTGAGCTTCCCCCTGCTGCGCAGCGCCGTGAATATTATGACCCCCATCCTCTTTGCCGCCCTGGGGGGGCTTTTTACCGAACTGTCCGGTATGCTTAACATCGCTCTGGAAGGTCTCCTTTTAACCGGGGCTTTCGCGGCGGCGGCGGCGGCCTATTACACGGGGAGCCTGGCCGGCGGGGTTATCGCGGGAATTCTAAGTTCCACATTGCTGTCCTGTCTGCTGGCCGTGGTAATTTTAAAGCTCCGCGCCAATGTGTTTGTCGCGGGGCTGGCGGTAAACCTGCTTGCCGGGGGACTTTCGGTCGTTCTGTCCTTCCACCTTTTCGGCAAACGGGGAGTAGTAAACCTGCCGGACCTGCCTCCGCTCCCCGCGCCGCATCTTACCTCAATCCCGGTCCTGGCCGAACTTTTTTCGGAACAGAGCCCTTACGTGTACACAGCCCTGCTGCTTCTTGCCATAAGCGCCGTGATCCTCCGTCAAACCCCTTTTGGATTCCATCTGCGTTCCTGCGACGGCCACGCCGGCACGCTGGTTTCGCTGGGGCTTAATCCTGACCGGTACCGCTTCTGCGCCTATCTTATATCCGGGCTGTGCTGCGGCATCGGCGGTTCTTCCCTTTCCCTGGGGCTTGGGGCCTTTGTCCCCAACATCTCCGCCGGAAAGGGCTGGATCGCCCTGGTAGTTATCTTTCTGGGAAACCGGAAACCCCTGGGGCTTCTGGGGGCGGCCTTTATTTTTGGCCTGGCGGAAGCCTTTTCCAACTACGCGCAGGGGATCTTTCATATCAGCGCGGATTTTATCCTCGCCATTCCCAACATCTTTACCCTGCTGGTCATGATCGGCATGTCGGTATACACAGCCCGGCGGGAACGATAGCCGCCGTTATCGCCTCCTTTAATCCCGCTATCGCCTCCTTTAATCCCGCTATCGCCTCCTTTAATCCCGTTATCGCCTCCTTTAATCCCGCTATCGCCTCCTTTAATCCCGCTATCGCCTCCTTTAGTCCCGCTATCGCCTCCTTTAATCCCGTTATCGCCTCCTTTAATCCTGTTATCGCCTCCTTTAATCCTGTTATCGCCTCCTTTAATCCCGCTATCGCCCGCGCCGGGCTGCGCGGAGACCTCTATCACCGGTTAAGGGGGGTAGAACTGTCCGCCGCTTGACATTTTGTCTAATATATTTACCGTTGTACTAGATGAGTAGTACAATAGCAGCCTGTTGCGCTTGTGGATTTTTTGCGTTTGGCGCCGCAAAAAATCCCCGGTTACCGGGGCCGCTTACGGAGTCTGCGGAGTAAAAAATCGCCTGATCGGCGATTTGGGGGGGTTTTACATACGGAGCGCGACAAACTCCTGCCGGAACAGGCGATCAGCTTTTCCCTGGACGCGGCCAACGGCGTGCCGATTTACCGGCAGATTATCCAGCAGATCGAGTACGCCGTTCTGTCTGAGCGTATGCGGCCGGGGGACAAGCTGCCCACCATCCGTTCCCTGGCGGTGGCCCTCAAGATAAACCCCAACACTATTGCCAAGGCCTACGGCGAACTGGAAATCCGGGGCGTCCTGGCAACCCAGGTGGG
>JAISLX010000151.1 GCA_031277045.1 Treponema sp. | reverse complement strand
AAAGAATTTTTGTTGGATTGGTTCTCGCGGCGTTTACCGCGGCGGGGGCCTTCGCCGCGCCTGAGTTCAAACTCAGCGCGGGCGCGGGCGGCTATTTTACCAGTGATTTCGGCGGAGGGTATAAAGTGTCAGCTAAATTACCGGCCGGGCTTGGGAATCTCATCCAAGAGGAGAAAACCCCCTATGCCGGCGGCGGCGGCTTCGTGTTTATTGACGCGACCTACGCGGAACTGTCGTTCGGCTTTTTCGGCGGCGGCGGTAAATCAATTGACAAACGAGAAATGCCGGCCATAGCAGGGGGGAACTCCGAGCATAAATTCACTACGTCCACTGCGGGGCTTGATATTGGGCTGCTGGGAAAATATCCCTTTGAGATCAGCGAAAAGCTTTCGGTATTTCCCCTTCTCGGCATTACCTACCGGGTAGTGATTTCCGAAAAAATGGAAAAACTCAAATATGGCAAACCAGGGGATTTCAGCGCGCTCTGGTTTAACCTTGGCGGCGGTCTGGATTTTTCGCTCACCGATCAGCTTTATCTGCGCAGCGAACTCTTGTACGGCTTACGGACCGGGAACACGTATGAAAAGAACCGGATTAGCGCTGCTGAAAAGGAAGTAAAATCACACACGTTAACTCCGGATTCCAAAGCCTCGCTTGGGCACGGCCTTTCGGTAAAACTTGCCGTGGGGTACCGGCTCTAACCAAACTTGTCCGCGCGCGTCCGCTGACACGGCGCGGATATCCGGCACATTTGACTTGTAAGCCCCCCAAAAGTTGGCTTACAAGTCCTTTTTTTGTGCGCAGCCGGAAACGCCGCGCAAGACACATTCAAATGGCTTACCAGAGTTGTTCAGAAACCCCAGTTTCTGAACAACAACCGCTTAAAACAACAAAGTCCGCCTGCAGGGCCGGCGCATATAACCCACAGAGAATTGACGGGCCCTGAACCCGCTTGACAGCCCCGGAAAAATGCCCTACGGTACTCGTATAATTCCAAATGCCCGCAAAAAAACCGGAAGTTTCGTACCCCCGCCTGTGTATTGATATTGAAAAACTCAAGGCTAATCTGGCGGTCCTTGGCGCCGAATTAAAGGCGGCGGGCTGTTCACTGGCTGTTGTTACCAAGTCTTTCTGCGCCGATGAAAAAATTATCCGCATGCTCGCCGCCTCCCCCCTGGTCGATTACCTTGCCGATTCCCGCCTGCTGAACCTTAAAAAATGCGCGGGCCGGGGAAAACCAACCATGCTGCTGCGGCTCCCCCAGGCCTGCGAAATAGAAGACGTTATCACATTCGCGGACATAAGCCTTAATTCCGAATTGAAAACCCTGGAGCTTTTGAACGCGGAAGCGGAGCGGCAGCACAAGCGGCACAGCGTAATTCTGATGATCGATGTGGGGGACCTGCGGGAAGGAATCTATTTTACGGAAGATGAGGCGATCCTTAAAACCGCCGAAGCTGTCATGGGGATGCCCGGCCTGCGCCTTTACGGCGTGGGAACCAACCTTACCTGTTACGGGGCAATTATTCCCGGAAAAGACAACCTTTCCCTGCTTGTATCGTGGGCGGACCGTATCAGAAAACACTGCGGCGCCGCTCTGCCCGTGGTTTCCGGCGGAAATTCCAGTTCGTTTTATTTGCTTGAAAAAGGAGAATTACCGGCGGGAATCAACAACCTGCGCCTGGGGGAAGCTTTTATCGTGGGCAGGGAGGCGGCTTTCAAGAGCAGAATTAAAAACACCTTTGATGACGCGGTAACCCTGGAAGCCCAGATTATCGAGGTGCAGACAAAACCCTCCCTGCCCCTGGGGGAACGGGGCGTTGACGCCTTTGGGGAAAGACCCACATTCAAGGACCAGGGGACAATCAGACGGGCGATCTGCGCGGTGGGGAGACAGGACCTGGACCTGGGCGGTATAATTCCCCAGGACAAAGGGGTAGAAATTTTGGGGGCCAGCTCCGATCACCTGATTTTGAACGTGAATTCCCCGGCGTGGAACCACCAGGCGGGCGACACGATTTCTTTTGTTCCGGATTACGTGGCCCTGCTCAGGCTTTTTACCTCGCCGTATATTGGCCGGGTTTACAGGTAGCGTTATGAACTATGGTTTTTTTCAAATTCTTTTAACCGTCCTTATCGTTATGGACCCCATCGGCATTATTCCGTATTATTTAAGCCTTACCGCTTCTTACGATAAAAAAACACGGGACAGCATTGTTGTCAGGGCCATTCTTTTTGCCGCCCTGGTTCTGGGAATATTCCTTGCCGGCGGAAAATTCATCCTCGATTTTTTCAGCATCAAGCCGGGGGCTTTTTACATTTCCGGGGGTATCCTCTTTTTCCTTATCGCCTTCGAAATGATCTATTCCCGGCCCCGGACCACCAGGGTGCCGCCCCCGGGGGAAGAAGAAATTCCGGGCGCTTTTGTGGCCCTCTTTCCCCTGGCAATCCCCATGATAGCGGGCCCCGGAATCCTCACGGTAATAATGACCTACGTTACCAGCGGCGATTCCTGGATTTCCTCGGCAATTACGCTGGTTCCCGCCCTGCTTATTGGCCTGGCGTGTATGTTCGCCGTCCTCCGGGCAAGCACATTTATTCTCCGGGTTCTTGGTACCATGGGCATATTCGTAATGGAAAAAATAATGGGGCTTATTCTTGCGGGTTTCGCCGTTCAGCTTATTTACAACGGCCTGGTTTCCCTGGGGATAGTCAAACCCTAATCGAACCCCCCCTGACGCTCCCCCGGGCGGATTTCAAACCCGGGGGATTAAGACAGCCTTACGTGATGCGTGAGATACCCGGCCGGGTTATTTCACACGTCCAATATCTTTAAGATAATACTGCTCGCTGGAAAAGAACTCCCTGGTAAGTTTTACGATCAGGGGACTTAAAACCAGAACCGTAAGAATGTTGGGCAGTATGATTAACGCATTGGTAAGGTCCAGCACCGCGAGAATAGCTTCCAGCCCGAAGAAGGCCCCCAGCATGATGCTCAAGGTGTAGATTATCCGGGTGTATTTGGAAATCTTTGTGTTAAAGAAGAATTCCACCAGCTTTTCACCGTACCAGATAACCGCGATAATACTGGACAGGGCAAACAGGAAAACGGAAACCGTAACGATATAACCGCCCGCGCTGCCCAGAACTTTCTGGAACGCGATAGAAGACATGGAAAGAGCCTCGCCGGGACCCACCTCTTTCCACACGCCGCTGGACAGCACCACCATAGCCGACATGGTACAGATAGCGCCGTCTACCAGAACTTCAAACACGCCCCAGAACCCCTGACGTACCGGGTGATCGGTAATGGCCGCGGAGTGGGCGATAGGGGCCGACCCCATACCCGCCTCGCAGGAGTAAGTGGCCCGGGCCAGACCCATGCGGATAGCCATGCCGACCCCGGCGCCGATAAAGCCCCCGGTGGCGGCGGTCCCGTTAAAGGCCGACGCGAACACCAGCGCCAGGCTGGAAGGGACATTCGTGATATTGGCGCCTATCACAACCAGGGAACCCGCTACGTACAACAGGCACATAAGGGGAACCAGCTTGTCCGCCACCTTGGCCACCCGGATAAGGCCGCCCAGCACCACGGCGCCCACCAGTATCATCAGAATAAAACTGCTGACGTACTTGTTGACGCCAATGGTCCCCGCGTTCTGGATAAGAGAGATGGACTGGGTTGCGATAGACGGAAAGTAGTAGAGCATGGCGACGCAGGCCCCCGCCCGTGCCATAAATTTGCCCACGCTCTTGATGGGGAAACCCTTGGTTTCATAGTAGCCGGGACCGCCGATATAGTGGCCGTCGGCGTTCTTTTCCCGGTAATACACCCCCAGCACCACTTCGGAAAACTTGGTAGCCCCGCCCACCAGGAAGATCACCCACATCCAGAACAGCGCGCCGGGGCCGCCCCACGCAATAGCCGCCGAAACCCCCACAATGTTGGTAGTACCGATGGTGGAGGCCATCGCGGTAGACGCCGCCTGGAAAGGCGTTACCGTGCCTTCCCCCGTGCCCTTATCAAAGATCTTGCCGAAGGTCTGTTTGATAATGTAGGGCAAATGCCGTATCTGAAAAAAATTGAGCCTGATGGTAAGGAAGATTCCCCCGCCCACCAGAACGACCAGGAAGAGGACGCCCCAAAGAAAATTCGAGGCAGCCCCAACCACTCCAAAAAAGACTTCCATGCTGCACGCTCCTTTGCGGATTGCCCGCCCGCGGCACTCAACAGGCTGTGCCCGCGCTGCCGCGAAACAGGCAATTCCAATTATATGATAAGGGCTCAAGCCCTTATGCGCACGGTAACAGGCGGGCCTGACGCAAGCCGGCCCGGGCCGCTTAGGAACTGTTCAGAAACAACTTGACCTTTTGGGCAAGTTGTTTCGTTATTGCTCAGTTCCTTAGGGCTCATCCGCCAGGGCCCGGTACAGATCCGCCACGGTAGGAATAATCGCGTCGTTAAAATCGAACCCCGCGGTATGAATAGGGGCGCGCCCTTCACCGGCGCCCACCCAAAACATAGCCCCCCTGGTCCGTTTAGTGTACCAGGCAAAATCTTCGGAACCCCTGGCGGGAGTACGGAGGTCCAGCGTGGCAAGCCCAAGCCGCCGCGCCGCCCGGCGTACTTTGTCGGCGCTTTCCCGGTGGTTATGCAGGGCGGGGACGCTGTCCCGGAAATCAAACCCGTATTCCAGGCCGTGATATTCCGCCCGCTCCCTGGTTTTTTCTTCTATCCTATTCTTTAGCGCTTCCAGATCATGATCAAACTGCCCGCGGATCGTCAACAGCAGGCGGCCTTCCCCGGCGGCCATGCCAAACGCCTCCCCGCCCGCGTGTATCCCGATAACCGTACAGAGTACCAGCCCCCCGTACCGGGCAGGATCGATAAACGCAGGAATACTGTCGACAATCTCCGCGATAGCAAAACACGGATTCCGCCCGTCTTCAGGCTGGCTGGCGTGAGCGGGGACACCCTTAAAGGTAATAATCATACCCGTGGAACCGCAGCTTGCCGTATCATCCAGCACAGCGATACTGTGCGCCGGCATCCCCGGAACATTGTGGAAGGCAAACACTTCGTCAATATGCTCCTCGTCCATAAGCGGGGCGCACTCAAAGCCCCCCCGGACACTTTCTTCCGCGTGCTGAAACACAAAATAAATGTTTTTACCGGCGCCGTGTTCCTGCACATCCAGGGCAAAACCCGCCAGACAAGCGCAGTGGCCGTCGTGCCCGCATTTGTGGGCCACGCCGGGGATGCGGGAACCGTAGGGCAGCGTGATAGTCTCGTCAAGAGGCAGCGCGTCAATATCCGCCCTAAAAGCGATATTTGGCCGGTCCTTTCCGGCGCGGTACCTCGCGTAGAACCACGGCCCCTTGTCCACAATCTCAAGGGAACTGTGCCGGCGCAGAAAGCCAATCAACCGCTGTTTGGTCCACGTTTCCTGACAGGCCAGTTCAGGATGCTGATGCAGCTCCCGGCGCAGCGCCACGGCAAGATCCAGATGCTCTTTTTCCATTTCGGGTAGTCTATGCTACTTCACCCGGCGTTTCAAGGCCCCCGGATACTGAGGGATGAGCAATGATTTATGAGGGATGGCGGCAAGAAAGATGAGCGGCCCCCGGAAACTGCTCCCTCATTCCCCATTACTCATTGATCTAAAAAGCCCGGACAGCACGAACCCAATTTGAAGAATTCTTGATGTAGTAGTAATTCTTGAAACCATCGCTGAAATTCTGTAACCATGCGTTACTACCGGGGTGCCCCGACGAAGACCAGTACCATGATGCTTTGCCAAATTCCCCCAGTCCCTTTGCCCGCAGGTTTTTGAACATTAGGTCCAGTTCATCTATGCTGGGCAAAAACCAGTCGTCATAGCCGCCTATATGAAGAACCCAGGAGCAAGCTCGAAGCAAGCTTGCTTGCCGGTATCTTCGTTGGATAGGAAATTTATTATACTGGCCGGGTACATACCCCGATTCGAAAATCGGGTTACGACATTTTCTGTGGTAGTAAATTTTTCGGAGCAAGCTCCGGGGTATGTACCCGGTCTTCCAATCACAAAAGCCGCTTTCAAAACCACGGCGGAACAATCTCAGACGCGGGGAGCTTTGTGAAAGCCGCCGAATACGGACGGATCCCTCCATCGAACTGGCAGCCTGCGGCAGTTCCGGTCCCGGAATGTCCAGCTTCGGCGCCTGGGAATCCGAAGTTCTGGAGCATGTGTACGATCATGTAGAGTATGTGTCCCTCCAACTCCGCCCGGGAAAAAAAGGTAAAGCCCGCGCCGGCTGCCCCCAGCTTCCTGGAACGTGATACGGCTGGGGAAAGCTCCCTATTGACAATTTTTCCAAAGATACTACAATAACCCCATGTTCAAAACAGCGGCGGACATAGCGGCAGAAAACACACCCGTGCGGTTGTCCGTGCGGGCAACCGCGTGGAGTTTGCGGAGCAAACTCCCA
>JAISLX010000120.1 GCA_031277045.1 Treponema sp. | reverse complement strand
AGCTGGGCAATATCAAAAGACGATTATTTTATTATTGGAGGAGCGTTTCCGATAAAGGATAGCAATGTGAAGTTTGAGATGTTGAAAGAAAAGGTAAAGGGCAATGGGTTTCCACTTGGAAAATTAGTAAAAAGGGAAGGATGTTTTGTATATTTGAACAAGAGCCTCACGGGCACATGTACAGGAAAAAACGGAGTATATTTAATAGGGGAAGCGGCGGGCATGATTAGTCCAAGTTCTTTGGAAGGCATTAGTTATTCCATGGAAAGCGCAACAAAACTTGCGGCGGTGATAAATAGAGACAGTAATAATATTGGGTACAAATATTTTATGAGCACAATGGGAATAAGAGTAAAATTACTATTTAAAATATTAAAAATGCCGTTTATTTATAATAAGATGCTAAGGAAAATAATAATGAAAAGCGGGATAAAAGCGATTAAAAAATATGTAATAGATTGATATGGCACGCCCCCACTTCGCCTAACTCGGCAGATTTGCTGCCGCGGACTATTTACGCGCCCCGGCTTCGCTGATGACGCCGTCTGCATTCTATTCGTACCGCTATTTCCCCTCCGCAGCCTTCGTGGTAAATGAAAAGGCGTCTTTTGGCGGGAAGGTATTCCGGGCGGATTTTGATCCCGCCGGTGGAATCGCCGGGAGATCCGGCAGCCAGGACCGCGCAGTTTATTTCCGGCTCCGGGCCCAGGTACTCGCCGGGCACAAAAATTTCCGTAGGAGCCGTTATTTTTTCGTCCGCCCGGTAGCGAAAGGTAAAAATCCCCTTTTTGCGATCCCAGTGGTACGCCAGGGGAATACCTGCGGTAGCCAGGGGATAGGGCCGCAGCCAGCCGGCCATTGCCCGGCCTAACGCCCTGCCACCGGGACCCCGGGTTACTATCGATAAGTCCTCGCCGTTCCAGCCATCCCCGTCTTCCCGGGTGTGGACGGCGGAATAATCCCAAATGGTGGAGTGGAGCCGCGCATCGTCGATGGCGTCATAGTAAAAGGTTAAGGCTTCTTCCTGCATTGAATAATCGCCGGTCCGGTAGGCCTTTCCGCCGTTCATGTTGTAGGGAACGCCGAATTCCCCCAGCAGGCAGGGCATGTTCCCCATTTTTTCTTTGGCCCAGGCCAGGGGTTTCTCCAGATTTTCGCGGTAGTAAGCGGCCAGGGCTTTTCTGCCCAGCAGCGGACGGCCCGTACCGGTGTTGATACTGAACCAGGGATAAAAGATCCGGCTGTAAAGGCTAAACCCGTCATACCAGTGAAAAGCGTTTATGACATTGGGAGGATCTTCCCGATTCCAGGTAAGATGCCCTTTGTTGGGGATCCCCTCGATAAAAAACAGGGTCTCTTTCCGGCCTTCTTCCAGCGCCGCGATAAACCTGGTCATAAAAGGTTTAAGAAAATCATTCTCAAAGCAGGGGGGCCTTTCCTCGTACCGGGCCAAGTGTTCGTTCCGCAGCAGCCGGGGACTTCCGCCCTGTTCATCCCAGACCCCCGCCTGCTTCCAGGGACAGTCAAAGCCCTTCCGGAACAGGGAAAGCCCCTGGGGATTCAGGGTTTCCCGCCGGACTACACGTTTTCCCAGGGGGGTCATGCCGTATACCGGGATATCCACAGCGTAGCCGCTGGCGGCCATCATGGTCTGAAAGGGGCTGGGAATAGGCCCCAGGGGGATCATGGAACCTTCAGGCGAACCCAGGTCCCTGCGCCCCACAAAGCCCGCGCTGGGTTCGTTCATGATTCCCCAGCCCACAATGGCCCCGCAATTCTTAAGCCGGCGGTAAGCGTGCTGCATAGCGGCAATGTAATGCCCCTGAAGCCAGTCCTGAACCGGTTCTTCGCCGATTCGTGCGCCGGGGGCATAGGTATTTCCCGCGAAAAACAACGTAAACATGGTAGCCGCAGCGTAACGGTCGTAGTTGGAAGGCCATGTCATAAGGGGGCAGGGCTGACCCCCGTGGCGTTCAGCGTAGCCTTGCCAGGTAACAGCCGCCCCCGTGGCGTCCAGCAGGTCCAGCCTTATGCCCAATTCTTCCAGAGTCCAGGCGGGGGCCCCATCCCCCCCGGTAAAGCGGCTCCACACATCCTGATGAGCATCTATAAACACCGAAATTCCCCATTTTTCCGCCGCCAACAAAAGTTTTCGCAGGTAGGCAAGGTAGGCTTCGTCATACTGCCCCGGACCCTGATGTTCCAGCGCCTCCCAGGTGATAAGCAGCCGCAAAAAGGTAAAACCCCAGCCGGCAAGCTGCTCAAAACGCTCCTCTGCCTCTTCCAGGGGAAACGGCCGCCCCACAAACGACACATCAGCGGGATGCAGGAGGGATTCCGCCCGCAGACCCCAGGACTGGGGCCCCTGGGGAATCTTGGAATCCCCCCCCAGGTTTACCCCCCGCAGGATCAGGGTCCGCCCCTGTTCATCAACTAGTTGTCCTTCGTGGATTCGCATAACGATTATTCCGCGTTAATGGTGAGATTATTCGAATCTGTCTCAGAACCGGGCGGTTTTGAGACAGCCATAGTTTATGTTTCCCTGCCGGCCGCGCATGGGTACAGAAATATCCCCGCCGGCCAACAAGTATCTACACGGAAAGGATTTTAAGCAGATCTTCCACCGTACCGGTGGACAAAATTTCCTGCCGTTTTTCAGCGCTTTTGAAAAGTAAGCTTATTTCCGCCAAAAACTGCAAATGCGGACCAGTTTTTTCTACCGGTGAAAGGGTCATAATGAAGATTCTACACGGTTCGTGGTCCAGGGCCTCAAAGTCCACCGGCATATCCGAAATCCCAATACAGGCTACCAAATCCGTAATCGTGGGACTTTTGCCGTGGGGAATGGCGATGCCGTGCTTCATCCCTGTGGACATCTTCTGTTCCCGTTCCATAACCGCCTTGTAAGCAGCCTCACGGTCAGGAATTTTATGGGCCGCATACAGCACATCCAGCAACTCGTTGATAATCTCGCTTTTCGTGGTTCCCTTCAAGTGGAGTTTAATCGTTTCTGATGTAAGTACCGTTTTCAGATTCATAGCTATGAATATAGGGCCAAATGTCCTCAAAGTCAAGGGCCTGGCTGCCAGAAGTCTGTCGCGCATGCGGGTTTTATGACTTTTTATTCGAAGGGGGGTCGAATACCCCGCCCCTTGGGGCGGTTCAATTTCTACGCCAATGATGGCGGAGCTGAGACCTCCCCTGTGCAAAATGAGAAAAGTCCGTAGGACTTTTTCTTCTCGAACGAAGATACCCCGCTGCTCTGCAGCGGGGTTCTTCATTGAAAAAGGCCATAAAAACCCCGGTTACCGGGCATTCCAGGGGCGTCAAAGGCGATCCCGTGGCAGTTTGCGGGGGTAAAAAACGGTTTTTGGCTTCATTTTTAAGGATTTTATGCGCGAAGCGCAGCAAACTGCCAGGGAGCGCCGCCGTTTCCTTATTTTGTAAAAATCTCTTTTTATCCGTGTTTTTCGCCGATAAGATGTATATGAAACGGATCGTTACTGTCCTCGCGGCGGGGTTCTTCGCCGTCATCGTCTGCGGCGCCCAGAATTCCACCGATCTTTCGAACTTCCGGCAGGAAGGCATCGCCTCCTGGTATGGGATGGAATTTGACGGACGTCCAACAGCGTCGGGAGAGATATTCAATTCCTCCCTTTACACTGCCGCTCACCCTACTTTGCCTTTTGGCACCCTTCTTACGATTACCAACATGAACAACGACAGAAAGGTTAATGTACGGGTGAATGACCGGGGACCCTTTGTACCTTCCCGGATCATCGATCTTTCCCATGCGGCGGCCCAAATGCTGGACATGGTCAACAGCGGAACGGCCCCGGTTGTGGTGGAGATTATGAAAACCGGTCCAGCCTACAGCCAGGGGACCGGCGGAACATATCAGGCGGAAGCCAACACCAATGCGGTATCCCAGGGGGGTTATACCAGCGCCACGTCCCAAGTTATCGCGCCCTACCCTTCATACCAAGCCCCCGTGTACCAAAATCCCCCCGTCCAAAGCGGCGAACCGGGGGTGGCCCAGCAGCCAAATCAATATTACCAGCAGTCTCCGGCCCAGAACCCCCGGCAGCCGGTTCAATCCGTTCAACCAATCCAACAGGTTATTCAACCGGTACAACCGGTTGTACAGCCTCAGCAGCCATCACGGCCGGCGGCGCAAACTCCGGCAGCTCCCCAGGTTCAAAACCCATCTTCCCCAATCCAGACTACTCAGCCAATCCAGATACACATTCCCATTGAAGTATGGCCGGCGGTAAGTTCCAAACCTGTTGTAATTCCGGAACCCAAGGCGGAACCGGAGGCCCCCGTCAGCCCGCCGGCGGCAACTGGACGAGCGCCAACAACAACAGCGCCGGCGGCAACGGGACGAACGCCAACAACAACAGCGCCGGCGGCAACAGGACGAACGCCAACAGTACCGGCCACAGTATCACCGGCAGCAGCAGTACCGGTCGTGGCGGCGCCCAGCAATCCGGCTCAGGCTGTCCGGGCTTCAACCGCGGTGATTAAGCCCAACACAATGTACCGGATACAAGTAGGCTCCTACCGGGAAGTCCGCAACGCCCTGACCGCGACCGAACGGCTTAAAAACGCCGGCCTTAACCCGGCTTATGAGCGGAACGGGGAACTTTTCCGGGTGGTACTGCCTGAAATCCCTTCGAAAGATGTATCCGGCGTTTTACAAACGCTCACAAATAACGGTTTTGCCGAACCTCTTCTGCGGGAAGAACAATAGAATTTCTGAAACTTCAGTTTCTGAACAACAACCACTTAATAATCGAAGCCCCCGTAAAAACGGGGGTTCTTCATTCGCAGTGGGGTCTAATACCCCGCCTTCAGGGCGGTTAGAATAGGCAACGCTAACAAAAAACTGGTAGTAGACCGGTTAAATAATTTCCTTACAGAACGAACCTCGTAAATGATGCAACGCTTACATGATACCTCGCCCTTCAGGGCGAGGGGGTTCATTTAACCGGCGATACGGACACTTTAGTTCGATGGTGTCTGCCGTATCCGCCGCCGTAACCTGTCTGCCAGGAAGTCTTCAGGTCTCCCCCGCGTACCCCATCCCTCCAGTTCCGTTCCATTATTTTCCGCGCCGAAAGGCGGCGGGGGGGGCTTTTGAGGATCGACTTCGTCAACACAGCCCGAAAGCCGTGAGAGCGCTTATTTTCCCGGTTGGAGTCTCCCTCAAAACTTCAGTTTTGAGGGAGACAAGCGAAACTTGTCAAGCTACCCAATTTATCACGATCCGCGCAAGCCGGTAACGGGATTTTATGGTATTGACCGGCGCACATCCACAATTACCGGGTTGTTTTTGGAGTTTGCAGGGTAAAAAGTCGCCAATCAGATTTTAAGGGTTTTTCTGCGCGAAGCGCGACAAACTCCTGGCGGGGGAGACCGTACTGCACAGCGAAGCGCAAGGGATAGAAGCGGAAATACCGAACAGCGAAGCGCAAGGGATAGAAGCGGAAATACCGAAGGTATTGGAGCGGATAGCCCGGTCCGGCGCTTTCAAACCCCCTGGGGCTGGCGCCGGATGCGCCCGAATTCACAGGTTTAATCGTGTCAGATTGCTAACGCTGGACGCGGGGAATCACTATCATGCTGGGCCGGCGCAGAGCGGCCAGCAGTTCCGCCGAGGAGTAATAACGGTTCCTGCCGGCCATGCTGATCTCGTCCTCGTACCGGAATCTGTTGGCGCCCCAATCGCTGGGGATGGGATCGTGAATGACAAAGTAATCCCCGTTCAGCGAATAACCTTTAATAACAACGTAGTGCCCTACCGAGTCGGTATAGTACCTGCCGAAAAGACTGGAGGCGGGGTCCTGGCGGGACAGTTTAATGCCATCAGTACGAAACAGAATGATAGCCACGCTGCCGGCGTCTATCATGTTCCGGACATCCTGCACCGAGCGCAGCGGTTCGATGGTGGCGTTGACTCCCTCTTCCTGAATTACACTTACAAGCTGCTCAAAACTGGTTCCGCCGTCCCCCTGCCAGCCTACTGCCTGGCGGACTGTAGAAACGGGGAAGTACCTGCCGGTTCCCCAGCTTATCGCCATAGCCGCTGACGCGGGGCCGCAGTTAGATGTGGTCCCCGTGTTGTACTGGGTCCGGTACCAGTTGAACTGGTTCAAATTGGCGTCGGCGTGCATGGAGGGAAGGGGGCTTACGAAGACCGAGTAGTAGTGTTCGCCCTTATCCGGTTCCATTACCGTAAGACCGTAATAGCCGCTCTTGGTAAACCGGACCCTGGTAAAAACCTCGTCCGATTCGCTGAAATCCAGGGGCGCCTGGTCTATCGAGGCATAACGGGCCACTTTGGTAACTTTCCCGTCGAGGACAAACATCTCATCCGGCGAGGACAGCGTTACAAACCGTGTGGAACTTTGTTCCGCCACCGAACCGGGGTAGGGAATGTCAATGTACAGGGGGTTTGACTTGAAGATCGCGCCCGCGCTGTCCCGGGCGGTAAGGCGCACCACGTAGGTTTTGGGCACAGAATACTCGTAAACGGGTTCGGACAGGAAACTCCGGTTACCGTCTCCCATGTCCCATTCAAATGATTTAAGGTTCTCCTCCTGGGGAGCGACAACGAAAAAACGGACTGATATTTTTGAATCCTCGACATTCCTGCTTTCAAACCCGATTGTCATGTCGTGGGTAGTTACCTGGGGCCGGGTTACTATGGCGGAAGCGGCTCTGGGGGAACTGGCCATCCGTATTTCCGCGTTTTTGGCGTTTTCCATGGAGGGAATGATGATCGTGGAACCCACCCGGATGCGGTTAACGTTGTTGATATTGTTGTACCACGCCAGCAGATCGAAGGGCAGATCGTAAGCGTAGGCGATTTCCGAAAGGGTTTCCCCCGGGCGAATCCGGTACTCAATGTCTTCTTCCCGGTTGGGCGGAACGCCGGCTCCGGTTATTTCCTCCTCACCCTGAAAAATGGAAAAGGAAGCCCAGTTTTTTTCTTCGCGGGGGAGTACCAGCGGGGAGATGGACCAGTCGTTGTCCGGATTGTCGTAGTAGGCGGCAATATCGTTGAGTGTGGAAAACAGGTTTTCCGGAGGAAGTTCCGGGGAAGATATGGCAAAAAAAACGAGGAAGGCGGCGCCTGCCAGGAAGGCGGCGGTAAAACCTAGCGCAACATTGCGGGCGATTAACCGGCGGCGCCGCGCACGGCCACGAAAACGCGGTTTCTCGTTCATTTTTTTTACGAATTCACTCATCTCCATCCCTGCCTATACACTGTATCGGGAATATAAGGAGATTTTTTTAGGAAAATCACCCGCCGGACCCCTCCCCACAACGCCGGATTTCGAAAAACCCAAGAAGTAGAAACTGATATTAACAGTTTTCAGATTATCTGTCCAGCGGGTTTTAGGCAGGCAAGACGATTCCGGCATACCGGATACGTGTATGTATACTGCCTAAAGGATAAAACTGACAAAATTTCCCGCTGGGTTTGGGGTTTTTGCATGTTTTCAAACCTGAAGCGGTGATACACGCCAATCGCCCGGCGGAAACCTGTCATTCCCCGGCGGCCGGGGCGGTATGGGATGTCCCCAATTCGTCCCGGAACGGGATAAATTTAACACCCATGCCGTTGTAGACATCGCGCCGGTTAAGGGTAATGGTACCGTCTTCGGCCACGTCTTTTTTAACCTCCATGATGTACTGACGCTGGGGCGGTCCCAGGGGCAGGACCATGATCCCGCCGGGTTTAAGCTGCTTAAGCAGGGGAGGGGGAATATGGTCGATGGCGCAGGTAACGATAATCTTGTCAAAAGGGGCGTATTTTTCCCAGCCGTAGTAACCATCCCCCAGTTTCCGGCTGATCCCGCCGTAGGAGGGGTAAGTTGCTTCCAGATCCCGGTACAGTTTGTCGGTTTCGATGTAGAGAGGCTTTATAATCTCGATGGTGTACACATCCTGGGCAAGGTACGAGAGAATGGCGGACTGGTAGCCGGAACCTGTGCCTATTTCCAGAACCCGTTCCCCGGACTTTATGTCCAGCGTGGTTGTCATCATGGCGACTACATCGGGATCGGTGATGGTAGCCCCGTAGCCAATGGGAAGCCAGGTATCGGCGTATTCCCGGCCCCTGTTTACCTCCCGCACAAAATGTTCCCGGGGGGCCAGTAAAAAGGCCCGCACGTCATCCGGGCGCTTAAGTTCCGAGGTGTGGACAAAATCCTGGGCCAGGGCCCAGCGTTTTTCCAGAAAGGCGGGGTTGTCGTTCCGGTTGGTCCGCATCCACGACAGCCACGCTTCCTTGGTTTCTATGGGCATGGAGCGGGCCAGGGCCGGGCCGTCGTAACTCTTTGCCCCCGGCGGGACCTCGAAGGCAAGGCCGTAATCCGGGTCCCCTTCGGCAGATGCCGCTTCGGCGCCGGCCTCCGGCACGTTGAGGGCGGCCGCTTCCTCATAGTTTACTACCCGTTCCGATTTCGCGGAGATCAGCCTGGGAAAAACAAGACCGAACACAAGGCCCACAACAATCCCGCTGACAAGGGAAACCACGATATGAGCCGGAATAGCTTTAGTGGTGTTCACAGTAAGTAGATTATGACATCACCGGGGTTGTGTCAATTATGGGCGCTTCTAAAAACACCGGCAGGCCGGGCCGGTTACAAAATCCGGCATTCCGGAACCTGTTTTGGCTTTTAGAAGATCCTGCGCGGGCCACCGCCGCATAGTCCGCGGGAGACTTGGTTACACGGATTTATAGATATACAATGATAGTATGAAACGCGCTAAGTTTGCCGCCCTGTTTTTTATCTCCATCGCGGATATTTCTTACGAACTCTTTGTGATGCGGATATTTTCCGTTGGGGGCTGGTCGAATTTTGGTTCTCTGGTTATTTCCACTGCCCTTTTGGGCGTTGGGCTTTCCGGAATCATTATTACGTTCCTGGACGACTGGGTTACCGCCCACGCCTGGCCCATCATGTCGGTCTGCGCCATCAGTCTTCCCCTGCTTATGGCGGGGGCCACCATCGTCGCCCAGCTTATCCCCTTTAACCCGGTTTTCTTTGCCACCGATTCCCGGCAGATATGGTTTATTGGGGCCTATTACATCGTCTACGGCCTTCCGTTTTTTGTGATTGCCGCCTTTACCGGCGTGGCCTTTATTGCCCTGCGGGACGAGATACAGAAACTCTACTTCTGGAACATGGTAGGTTCCGGTATTGGAGGGTTTTTTATCATCGCCTTTATGTTTTTGCTCCCCCCGTGGTATCTAATCCTCCCCATTCTGGGTCTTTCCATCGCGGCGGCCATTTTTTCCTGTGTGGAGCGGGACCCGGAAACCAGGGCCTGCCGCTTCCCCTGGCCCCGGTTTACCGTGCTGACCTTCTGCTCCCTGGCTTCCCTGCTGTGCGTGTTTTTGTGTGGGGACATTCGAATTTCCGATTACAAGGCCATAAGCTACGCACGGAAGTACCCCGATTCCCTGCTGGTACATCACTCCTACAGCCCCGGCGGGGAGTATCATGTCTACGCTTCCCGGTATTTCCACTTTGCGCCGGGTCTTTCCGACATGGCGGCCCTGCGGAATACTCCCGTATCCTCCCAGGTGTACTGGGGCCTCTTTGTGGATGGTTCCGGCCCTGTCGGCATTATGGGGAGCCTGCGGGAGACCGAGCGGCCCTATATGGATTATTTGCCTATGGCGGCCCCCTATACCATGATGGCCAATCCCGACGTGCTTCTGGTCAACTTGAGCGGCGGCATTAACGCCCAGGTGGCCCGCTACAAAGGGGCGCGGAAAATCGACATCGTGGAGCCGTCTTCCGAGATGATCCGGCTTCTGCGGGAAGACCCCAACATTGTCCGTTTTACCGGGGATCTGCTGGGAACCAAACAGATCAGCGTGATCCAGGGGGAAGGCCGGTCCTGGTGCGTGGATCACGCCGGACAGTACAACCTGGTGGAGCTAAGCCTGGTGGATTCCATCGGCCTGTCGGATTCCGGGGGATACGCGGTTCACGAGGATTTCAAGTACACCGTGGAAGCTTTTAAGGACTATTTTTCCAGCCTTAAAGACGGGGGAATCCTTTCGGTTACCGTCTGGGACCGCCTTAACCCGCCCCGCAACGTGCTTAAACTGCTCAACAGCGTTATCGCCGCCATGAAGGAATCCGGAATGCCGGAGCCGGAAAAGTGCCTGTACTCCTTCGGGCTTTTTATGTCCACCTCCACGATACTGGTAAAAAACGGTCCCTTTACGGAGGGGGAAATTTACGACCTTAATAACTTTGTAAAGACCCGCTCGTTTGAACCGCTTTATGTTCCCGGTACGGATCTTCCCCAGCGGGACATAGATATTCTGATGGGGGTCTACCACCAGCACTTTGAGGGCCGGGAAAACGCCGCCGTGGAAAGCTTTACCAACGCCGATATGTACCGGGCGGCAATCCCCGCTTTTTTCGCGGGAAAAGCCGCGGAAATTGAAAACCGGTACATTTTCGATATCCGCCCCATCCGGGACGAACGGCCGTACTATTCAGGCTTCCTCAAGCTCAACAAGCTTTCCATGTATCTGGACCAGATGGAGGATATTTCCGAAGAATGGGGCTACCTGCTGCTGCTGGGGATGCTGATACAGGCCTGCGCTTTTGGGCTTATCGTTATTGTTATTCCCATCATTGGCCGCCGCAAGACCCTGTTCAGAAATCCCGGAAGCTCGGTGGGCATCATTTTTTATTACGCCGGCCTGGGCCTGGGGTATATGCTTGTCGAGATTTACCTAATCCAGAGGCTGGGAGTGTTTCTTTCCAATCCCACGTACTCCACCAGCATTGTTATTACCGTTATGCTGGTGTTTTCCGCCCTGGGAAATTTGGCTTCGGGGGTGGTAAAAAAATTCCGGGCTTTCGTGGTACCCCTGGCCTGCGCGGCGGTTGCCGGGGGGCTGTTGTTTTACATCACGGGCCTTACCGGTTTTCTGGCCCCCTACCATTCCGCGTCCCTGGTAACGCGGGTTTGCCTTGCCATACTTATTATCGCGCCGACAGCCTTTTTTATGGGCGTCCCCTTTCCCAACGGTCTTGATACCCTGCAAAAAAACAAGCCCCACCTGTTACCCTGGGCATGGGGAATGAACGGGGGACTTTCCGTGGCGGGGAGCGCCCTGGCCAGGGTCCTTGCGGTTTCCAGCGGATTTTCCGGCCTCCTGGCGCTGGGCATTGGCGTGTATCTCGCGGCGGGAATTCTTTACCCTTCCAATAAAGGCTGGAGTTTCATGAAAAAAATGCGCGATAACCGCGCCGGAGCGGAATAACCGTATTGCGGCATGATAAAACCTTCTGAATTGGGGAGATACTCCCTCTTTGGCGGTCTTACACAGGAACAGACCGACAGTATTTTTAACCTGATGCGGTACGAATACTACGACGCCGGTCAGGACATGATCGCGGAAGGGGAAAAAAACAGCCGGGTTATTTTTATCTTTTCCGGCCGGGTGGCGGTAATCAAAAGCGGCCTGATTTTGACGGAACTTAAAGAAGGGGACACGGTGGGGGAAATGGAGGTTCTGGACACGATGGCCTCCGCCGCCACGGTCCGGGCGATGGAAAGCGTGGAAGCCGCCAGCCTTTCCGGCGGCGCCCTCTACGAAATTTACCGGCGGGATATAAAAACTTTCGCCATTATCGTAATGAATCTGGCCCGCGACATGTCCCGCCGCCTGCGAAAGATGGACGAGTGGGCGGGAAAACAATCGCCCTGCCGCGAGGGAAGTTAGGGCTTCGCGCCAAAGGCGTTTTTCCCTTTGGTCAGTCACGGTCCAATCAGTTGTCCGCGGCCCCTGTTACGGGGAGCCACGAGCAGTCTTCGATGCTGTGGTAATTCCGCCGGGGGTCCCGAACTCCCCAGGCCGGATCCAGCCGGTCCAGGACCCCGCCGGGTTTCCCGTCGTCGCGGATGCGGGCGCGGTGGAGGATGAGCAGCCTGTCCGCCAGGGCCAGGACTTTTTCCAGTTCGTGGGTAAGGACAATAAGGGTTTTCCCCGCCCGCTTGAGGGACTGGAGGATCTCCAGCACCTGGACCACGCCCGGCCAGTCCAGGTTGGCGAAAGGTTCGTCCATGATAATAACGCCGCAGCCCATAGCCAGAATCCCCGCCACCGCGAGACGCCGTTTTTCCCCGCCGGAAAGCCGGCGGGGCGCCCTGTCCCGTTTGGCCTCCAGGCCCACCGCCTCCAGGGCGGCTCCAACCCGCCGTTCCGTTTCTTCCCGCGAAAACCCCAGATTCCTGGGACCAAAGGCGGTGTCTTCTTCCACGGTTTCCCCCAGAATCTGGGCGTCCGCGTCCTGGAAGACAAGCCCCAGTTCGCGGCGCAAGGTTTTGACCCGCGCCAGGGGCTGCCCCCGGAACAGAATTTCCCCCTCCTGGGCCGCCAGCAGCCCTGCCATACAGCGCATAAGCAGGGTTTTCCCCGATCCGTTGGACCCCGCCACAAGGAGAAATTCCCCCTCCCCGGCGTCCAGACTGACCTGGTCCAGGGCGGTAAAAGCCGTTCCCGCTTCCCCAAAACGGACCGACAGATTCCTGACCGTGAGGACGGGGACCCCTTGCCGGTCCGGCCCGCCCCGCGTACTGTCCGGCCCCGGACCGTCTGCGGCGGACACCGGTTACCGGCCGGACTGGTCCGCCACGAGCCGCCTGAGCCGGGGGGCGATAAGGACCGCGAGGAACCCTTTAATGGCGTCCCCGATAACAAAGGGAATAAAACCCGCCGCCAGGGCCTTGTCCCAGGACCCCACGGCGAAACGGAGCCGGATGATCCCCGGCACGTAGATCACGAGAAGCCCCGCCACAACCGCCAGAATAATCCGCCAGAGGGGAGTTCCCCGCCGGGGCCGGCCGCAGATCAGCCCGGCGGTAAAGGCGGAAAGCAGATACCCGATAAGGAAGCCCCCGGTGGGCCCCAGGATGTGGACAATTCCGCCGGCAGCCCCGGCGAATACCGGGGCCCCGATGATCCCCGCCAGCAGGTAAAGTCCCACCGCCGCGCCGCCGGAGACAGGCCCCAGCGCCAGCCCCGCAAGGAGGCTGAACAGATTCTGGAGGACTACCGGCACGGGGGTAAACGGCAGGGGGATGGAAACAAAGGTCCCCGCCGCCACCAAGGCCGCGAAAAGGGCGATAAGACTAAGGGAAAGCGCGGGCCGCCCGGCGGACAGCCTTACAGGTTGTTTGATCTGTCCGGCGGCCTGTCCCGCAGTTTGTTCTTCAGCGTTGTTCATTCGTTTACACTCCGTGGTAGATAAGTGATACGGTCCCCGGGGGATATGCCCGGGGACCGGCTGTACCGGAACAGGGCCCGATGCGGCAGCGGAAGCGGCTGTCTATACCCAGGAAGATTCCCCGCCCCACTACCCGCGTTTTGCCGCGTTCTTTGTCCTCCCCGTGTTCCGCGGGAATCAGGCTTACCTGAGCGCCAATCCCCCCGGCGCGGGAGGTCCAGAGATCCCGCAGTTCCCGCGCGTCCGCGTCCCGCAGCTTCTCCATCTCCCCCAGAAAAAGGGCAAGTCCTTCCCGTCGTGAAAGGCGGCGTCCGGCAAGTTCCGCGCAGCTTAGGGCCCGGCCCGGCCCGGACCCGTCCGATACCGGGGAGAAGTTGTTCACGTTGATCCCTACCCCCGCCGCGATCCAGCGGAGCCGGTTTTCCTCGCCGGACAGTTCCGTCAGAATCCCCGCGATCTTTCCGCCCCCCGCGTACACGTCGTTGGGCCAGCGCAGACCTGCCCGCTTCCCCGTCAGGGCCTCCACGGTCCGCGCCGCGGCGATCTGGGCCTTCATCGAGAACACCGGGTAGTCCGCCAGGGCCAGTCCGGGGCTTTCCAGCACGGTGAAAAAGAGGCCGCCCGGTTCCGATGCCCAGTTCCTACCGCTTCTCCCCCGGCCCGCGCTCTGGGTTTCCGCCGTAAACACCATAAAGGGCCCCAATCCCGCCGGAACCTGCCGGCCCGGGGTCTCGGCGTATTCCCTGGCCCGGTCCATCGTACTGCCGGTGCTGTCAAAACAGCGGAACAGCCCTTCCCGCTCCCCAAATTCCCAGGGATAAAGCGGATCCTCCTGCCCGGCGGCCAAACAGTAACCTGATTCGGCGCTTGTTATGGGGTATCCGGCGGCGATAAGGGATTGTACCCCCTTCCACACCGCCACCCGGCTTAGACCCAGACCCGCGGCAAGATTCTCCCCCCGGACCCTGCTTCCCGGTTCCTTCCGGAGTTCCCGGACAATATAGGCCCGCGTAGAAAGTCCTTCCCGGTTAACCATATATTTTGGCAGGTTAACGGTGAAAACAGAAAGTGTCAATCCGTCCGCCCATGACGTTTCGGCTGTACGGGGCATTTTCATTTCCGGAAGGGTCTGTAATTACGCTGGTTTGGAACCGGGTATCCCTTGAACGGAATATTCCCCCGGCAATTTTTTACTCACAAAAGAAAACAAAACTAGCGGAGAGAGAGGGATTTGAACCCTCGGTACCCTTACGGGTACACACGACTTCCAATCGTGCACCTTCGACCGCTCGGTCATCTCTCCAGAACTACCGGACCTGTTTCAAATCTTGACATTTTGAAACAGCCTTAACTACCTGCGAACATTCCTCACAACTTGATGCTTTGGGGAACGGTTTCACGCCTGAACGGAGTTTCCGCAGCGCGGGACCTTTGGGAGAACGGAGCAGGGGGGATTCGAACCCCCGGGATGTTGCCACCCAGCAGTTTTCAAGACTGCCACCTTCAACCGCTCGGACACCGCTCCAAAAACACAACCCGTCAGGCTGTGCCGTAAAACATATAAGGCTTTTCCAAAACCAGGCGGTTTTGAAACTGCCCCTAATGTTACGATGTATCATGACGTGTGAGGCATGGGGCGTCAAGAGGAGGATATTTTTACGCCGCTCGCGGGAGGTTACGGCCGGATCAGCCGTTCCGCAGTTCCTCCAGGGCTTTTTGGGCTTCTTCAATTTCATCGTAGGGCTGGGGGCCGCCGGCGTAGATAATCGAATTTTCGTGGCCTTTCCCCAGAAGCAGCACAAGATCGCCCCTTTCCGCCAGGGACAGGGCTTTGCGGATGGCGGCGGGCCGGCTGGGGATAAGAAAGAGGTCCCGCCCGCGCCGCAGGTTCGGGTTGCCCCCGGTACAGCCCGCGGCGATCTCCTCAAGAATGGTCATGGGGTCTTCGCCCCGGGGGTCCTCGTCGCAGAGGACCAGGATGTCCGCGTAGGCGGCGGCGATCTTCCCCTGCTGGGGCCGTTTCTGGGTGTCACGCTCCCCGGCGGAACCAAACACGCAGATAAGCCGTCTCTTCCCGGTTCCCGCCGTCTTGTCCAGCCGTGCCCGCTGGGGGGGAAAGATGGCCATGAACGAGGAAGGGGTGTGGGCGTAGTCTACCACCAGTTCAATGCCCCGCGTGTTGGGAATCTCCGTCATGCGGCCCTTCAGGGGCCGGAGGCGGGCGGTCAGGGGCGCGAGGTCCCGGACGGGGATGTCCAGGAGTTCGGACACCACGAGCAGGGCGGCAAGGACGTTCCCCGCGTTAAAGGCCCCCGGAAGCCGGTCCCGGATATCAACGATCTCCCCGGTCCGCTGCACCGTTACGCTGTACCAGTTCCCCCCGGCGTCTGAGGCGATGCTGCCCAGGCTCAGGTCCGCCGAAAGGCCGCGGACGCTGAATTTCAGAATTTTGACATCTCCGGCGGCGGCGGCAAAACTGGGGCCGCTGGGGTCGTCGGCGTTTATCACCCCAACAGGACGAAATCCCTCCCGCCGCACGAGAGCTCTGAACAGGTTTGTCTTGTCATCGCGGTACTGTTCCCAGGTACCGTGAAATTCAAGGTGTTCGTGGGTAACGTTGGTCATCACGGCGGCGGAAAATTCCACGCCGCCCAGACGGTTTGTTTTCGGGGAAAGCCCGTGGGAACTTGCCTCCACCACCGCATATTCGGCGCCGTTTTCCGCCATTTCCCAGAGGAGCCGCTGAACCTCCGTGGCTTCCGGCGTGGTCTGATGTTCCCGGTTGGGTTCGGCCTCATCCCCCACACAGGAAAGAACCGTTGAAAAAAAACCGGCTTTTTTCCCCATCAGCGCAAGGAGCTGCCAAATCAGGTAGACGGTGGTACTTTTGCCTTCGGTACCGGTTACTCCGGCGCAGATCATCCGCCGGGACGGGTGGCCGTAAAACGAGGCGGCGATAGGGGACATGGCGCGGCGGGAATCCCGTACCCGCAGGTACAACGCCCGGGGATCCGGGTCGATAATTTCATCCTCGTGGACGATGACAACAGCGCCGCGCTCGATAGCCTGGCCGATGTACCGGTGCCCGTCGGTGTGAAACCCTTTGAGGGCAAAGTAAAGACTGCCGGGTTTTACCGCGCGGGAGTCGTATTCCAGGCTGGTAACCAGAGGATCCCGGGAAGCGCCGGGAATTTCGGCCCCCTGAATATAACCCGCCTCACGGGCGGTATCAGGCAAAAAAAACGCGGAAAGTTGGCGCTTCATGGCGTATACTACCTTTTTTCACGAGAAGAAATAAGGCGCGAAACAAAAGGCGAAACAGCGAAGAAAACCAGGCTTTCCCAGAAACCCGGTTGGTTTTGGGAAAGCCTCAACCTATTCCCCAAAAACTTCCGCCGTGAAGGTAAAGAACTGGGCCCCTGGGGCCTCGTAGGAACGCGGGGGAAGCCCCGCCTTGACGCAGATGTAGTCCAGGTACTCGTCCAAATTCCAGCCCTGTTCCACAGGCACCTGGGGAAGCAGTACGCCGCTCCTGCCCCGGTGGATAAGGAAAAGGCCGTGAACGCCCACCCGTACCTGCCGGGGATCGGCGCAGGCTTCCAGGGGGGAAAGGGCGGAAATCTCGATAGAACACTGGGGAAATTCCCCGGCGCTAAGGGGCGGAAAGCGGGGATCGCCAAAGGCCGCCTCCCGCGCCATGATCCGCACCGTTTTTTCCAGGGGATAGTCGGCGCTCATCCTGCCGATACAGCCCCGCAGCCTGCGTCCCCCCGGGGCATCGCTGTGCAAGGTTACGAAGGCCCCGCAAGGCTGGTCCAGAACGGAAAGTTCCCCATCCAGGGCCGGATCCCGCCGGTAGCGCGGCGGCCGGTTTTCCAGCTTCGAGGCAATGCTTTCGCGGGCATCCGCCAGCAGGACCCGCTTTTCGTCCGGGCTTAGAGCGAACTCCATGCGATCAGTATAAGCCCCAGGGCGGGAAACGCAAAGCCTTCAGCGCATATCAAGGGATGTTATTACGACGATATGCCATCATGAATCGATAAGGGCGGCGATCTGGGCCCCGGCGATTTTGGGGTCCGCCCGGCCTCCGGTCCGTTCCAGCACCTTCCCCACGAGGAAGGCGGCCAATGTCCCGCGCCGCTTGCCGTTCCCCCCGGCGGCGGCTTCCCTGGCCTCCGCCAAGACCTTGCCTTCAACAGCTTCCACGGCCTTTACGGCCTCCGCTATTTTCGCGGGGTCCGAAAGTATTTCCCAGCCCCGGTCCCGGACAATGACTTCCGGGTCCCGGTCTTCCGCGAGGACCGCTTCCAGGGTTTGTTTAGCGATTTTTGCCGATATGAGGCCGGACTCCTCAAGGCCCACGAGGGAGGCAAGCCGGGCGGGGCCAAGGTTCAAGCCGCCGATGCCGGCCAGGCCGCGGCCTTCTTTGTTGAGGACGCGCTTTAAGTCCTGCAGGATCCGGTTGGCGATCTTTGCGGCGGCCCCTTTCGGATCGAGGCCGCGGGCGGCTGAAAGCCGCAGGGCTTCCTCGAAGTAGCCGGCCGCCTCTTTTTCCTCGCAGATCAGCTCCGCCTGTTCGCGGGAAAGGCCGAATTCCCGCTCGAAGCGCCGGGCGCGGGGCAGGGGCAGTTCCACCAAGGCTTTGTCCACAGACCTGAGAAAGTCGTCATCCGGGTGGAAGGCCGGAATATCTGGCTCCGGAAAGTAACGGTAATCCTGGGCGTTTTCCTTTTGCCGCATGGTTTCAGTCTGGTCCCGGTTTTCGTTCCACAGCCGGGTTTCCTGGACCACGGTTTTTCCCGCGTCCAGAAGTTCGCCCTGGCGTTTTATTTCGTGGTTCAGGGCCAGGCGTACGAAACGGGAAGAGTTGAGGTTTTTGATTTCCACTTTCTTTCCCAGGCCCCGGCCGGGGAGGTTGATAGACACATTCGCGTCCGCCCGCAGGCTCCCCTCCTCCATGTTGCCGTCGCAAACCCCCAGGTACCGGACCACGCGGCGGAGCTGCTGGATAAAGAGTTCCGCCTCCTCCCCGGTTTCCATGTCCGGCTCGGTAACGATCTCCAGCAGGGAAACCCCGGCACGGTTGTAGTCCAGCAGGGACGCGGCTCCGGTATGGATCATCTTCCCCGCGTCTTCCTCCAGGTGGCATTCCTTGATCCGCACCTGTTTCCTGATATCCCGGTCCCCGATCCTGCCCTCCAGTTCCACGCAGCCGTCCTGCCCCAGGGGGGAGGCAAACTGGGAGATTTGGTAATTTTTGGGCATGTCGGGGTAGAAATACTGCTTCCGCTCGAACCAGGTTTTTTCGGGGATACTGCAATTCAAAGCCCTGGCCACGGTACAGCCCATGCGCATGGCCTCGATGTTGAGGCTGGGGAGCACCCCCGGATAGCCCATGCACACCGGGCACACGTTGGTATTCGGCTCGTCCCCAAAGGCGGAACGGCAGCCGCAGAACACTTTCGTTTTGGTGAGCAGGTGAATATGAACCTCAAGCCCGATAAATGACTGGTACACTCGATACTCCTCTAATGCGTGTTTGTCCAGAATGCCTTGTAACCCTGGGGCCGGGGAAAGGGGCGGGCCCTTTCGTAGGCTTCGGCTATGTCCAGGAGGGTTCCCTCGGCAAAGGCCCGGCCTATGAGCTGAACCCCCACGGGAAGCCCTCCCTCCAGGGACGCGGGGAAGGACAGGGCCGGAAGCCCCGCCAGGTTGGCGCAGCAGGTGTAGAGATCCGCGGCCTTCTGCGCGAAGGGCGACAGGGACGACGGGCCCCGGTCAAAAGCCCTGGTGGGGAACACGGGGAGCAGGATGGCGCAGCAGGAACCGGCGGGCCCGGAATAATCGCCGTCTCCCAGGAGGCTCTCGAAATTCGCCTTGATCCCCGCCCGAATCCTCTGGGCCCGGAGGTAGTAGCGATCCTGAAAGCCCGAGCGGAGCACGAAGGTTCCCAGAAGTATCCTGAGCTTCACCTCGTCCCCGAAGCCCGCTTCCCGCGCCTTATCGATGAGATCGTCGGGGTTCTCGGCCCAGGCCGGCCGCTTCCCGTAGCGTATGCTGTCGAACCGGGCCAGGTTGGCGCTGGCCTCGGCGGTGGCGATGGTATAGTAGGCGGGCACCCCGTATTTGAGGCTTGGGAGTTCCACCTCCTTGAGGGTATAGCCCAAACCGGAAAGAACCTCTTTGGCGGCCTCGAAGCCCCTGCGGACTTCTTCCTCCAGTTCCGCGGCCTGGGCGGCTATTTTCAGGGCCTCCCCGTTTTCCCCGCCTGAAGAGGCCGCCACGGCCCGGGCCACCGCCTCGGGGGAGAGGACGCCTATAACGCCGGTTTTGCCGCTCCCGGCGTCAAGGGCCGGCGCGCCCGCCGGGGCGTTCCGGGAAGTCTCGTCCATGGGGTCAGACCCCCGGATGACGCCGAAGACCTGGCGGCAGCGGGAAACCGTATCCGAAAGAACCCCGATGCCCTCAAGGCTTGAGGCGTAGGCCACAAGGCCGTAGCGGGAAACCGCGCCGTAAGTCGGCTTGAGGCCCGCCACCCCGCAGAAGGCCGCAGGCTGCCTCACCGATCCACCGGTGTCAGACCCCAGGGCAAAGGGCAC
>JAISLX010000071.1 GCA_031277045.1 Treponema sp. | reverse complement strand
CTCCAGCGCCCAGGATATACCGACGTTCAGGTGCAGCAGCAGGGGGTCCCTGCCTGACTGCGCGGAAGCTTCCAGCGCGTTAATGGAACTGTCCAGGTCAAAAAACAGGTCGACGCTGCGGGAAAGCCGGAACAGCATATTGCAGCCAAAAAAAATACTCTGGAAGGAATAGTTCAGCGGGTCCACAACAAGGGGATAGCGCAGGGCAAGCATCTGATACCCGCCTGAAACGCCTACGTCAAAGAAAAGGTTCTGGTTGGAAAACGTAATGTTGAGTCCGGTTTTTATCCAGTGGCTGGTAACGTTGAGTCCGCCGCGTATGCCCCGGACAAAAATCCGGCACGTTCCCAGCACGTCAAAAACAAAGTGTCCGCGGGTAAGGACAATCCGGGCGTCGTATAAATCCTGTAAAAAATCACCGGGTGTTTTCAGCGTTCTGTTGAGCGCGGAATCGATGCGCAGCCGGGCTGTAACGCTGGGCCACAGGCGGGCGTTAAGCGCCAGGGATACGCCGGGGCTCAGAATCTTTATGTCCGGGTTTAGAAAGCCCAGAAACCCGCCCGCTTCGTAGGTAATTTTGTCGCCCCATCTGCCCTTGATGCGGGCCAGAACGCGGTTCATAAGAAGCGGGTCGCGCTCAAGCTCCAGCACATAACCGAATGTTGTTACGGAACCACGGGAAAAGGTCAATTCGGAAACGGGGCTTAAACGGGCCTGGAAATTGTATTCGCTGTTTTCCGCGATGCCGCGGCTGCCGGGGTCAAGGTAGGAAAACCCCCCGCTTAGGCGGATAAACGAAAGGGGGTCTTCTATTCTTTGGGCGCACAGCGGGCGGGCGCACAGGGCAAGAGCCAGAAAAACGGCGGCGCGGGACACGGCGTTCCCAAAACCTGATGCTGAAACACGATAAACCGCCGGCATAATTTCCTATTTGATAATAATTTCTATGCTGGTGTCCCCCGAACCGGCACCACTGCCCGGAGATCCCACCCACACCGCGTAGTAGGCCCTCCGGTTCGCGTATATTACGTTTACCACTTTTTCCCCTGGGGTATCGAAAATATACGTATCCGGCGCCGCGTAAACTTCCCCGGGGTTTTCTTCGATGCCTATGGTAACGTCTTTGATGGGAACGAACTCTGTTTCGCCGTTATAGTATACGGCGAGAACGGAAAGGTCTCTGTTTTTGTTGAATCCGGCGCCGACGGCATACTGCCGCCGTATGGGAACAGGTATCAGCGCGCTGACGGCCGCACGGTCCGGGGGTACAGCGTAATTAAATATGCCGTCCCCGGCGATATTCCCGCAGGAGACAAGGATAACCGCCGTGAACAGGATTGCCGCTGTACCATGCCCCGCGCGCCACAACATATCCGCAGCCTCCTTGTTTTTCCGGTCCGGTATCCTCGTCCGGTAGTCCGCCCGCAAGCCGCCGGCAGACCCTTACATTGTTCGCCTCAAGGCTTGCGAAACTGCGGCTGTGCGGCAGGACCGTTTCCCCGCGCCGGCCCCGCCCCGCGGCCCCCGCCGGGCGGCGGGGGGATAATTTTTACCGGGAAGCCAACCAACGGCTGGCAACAACCAAGGCTGGCTCCACCATATTACCCTCCTGTCCCTACCCCTGCCTCTACTGTCTTTTGAGACTTAAATTCTCCGGGAGCGCCGATTTTAACCAGTATGCCGGAACCACTGGGCGTACTCTGGTCTATTGCCTTGGTATCAATCCCGTTCCTGATGGTCCACGGAGCCCCCTTACTCCCAAAGGGATAGTAGTGCAAAACGTAGTACAACGTTCCGTAGGTTTTCTGAGTTATACTGGGAACATCGGCTGCGGGAAACGAATACGTCAAAGCTATGCTGTCGGCTGTTAATATGGTCGCACTAGTGAAATCGGTGGTAGTGGAGATTTCGCTTGTAAGCGCATTAAAATGCGGATAATCATACCCATCCGTGTCGAGAGAGCGTAACGTCAACACGGCCTTCTTCAGAGTCAATGCGCCGCCTTGGGCGTTGATCAACGGTGTAAGCTCCCTGGTCGTAATCGTAAATTTCAGATCTTCGGTTCTGGTGAGGGCTGGCCCCGTAACAGCATACGTTATCCATGGAACATTGGTTGGTATGTCAACGGATGCCGCAGTCGTAATGGTAAGTTGGGCAGCAGATCCTGTACCAGTAATAGTAGTAACGACACGATTAGAAATCGTAGCCGCCGATGTCCACCAGCACTTCTGTACGATCTCCGTTCCTACTATCCCTCCTGTATCTGATACCTCTGTAACCTTGAGATATAAAGTTGGTGCATTTGTGTCACCAAGCTTCGCTGAAATCAAATTCCCTTTCGCATAACCGCTTCCAGCAGCAGCGACCGCAACTGAGGAAACTTCAAAATTGGCCTCCCCGGAGGTATCAGGGTCACCGTCCCCGATGATGGCGTTAGCTATTAGGCCGCCGGAAGCAATATCCTCGTAATTAAACGAAAAATCATCGGGTCCCGACTTTACATACTTCAATTGAAGATTCACCTGGTTCGCCTCACCGCGTTCAATCGTAACGGAGCCATCGTAGGCGCTTGCCAGCAGGGTTTTGGTCTTTTTATCCCCGGCCAGCAGAAGCACCTTGTACGTTACGTCCGGCACCACGTTGACATAGATAAACTCATCCCTTCCCGCTGTGCCGGTAAAGAAATATTCAGGTTCAGCCGCTATGACCTCTTTGTAAAAATACACCTCGTAGTAGTCTATGGACCCGATGACATCGGCGCTGGTCCCCGCCAGGGTACGCGGCTGCTTATTACTGGGAAGGGGAGGAAGGGGAGGAAGGGGAGCAGGTACCGCTAGCCGGATCTGGCCTTCCGGCACCGGCGGCAGAGCCGGGTCAATAAACCCCTCTCTCTCCCCCCCCCCTACCGGGCCTGTAAGCTGTCCGCAGCCTGCCAGGACAAGTGAAATAACCGCGCACGCACATAAAAGCCTTTTCATAACAACCTCCTGCCAGACCTCCGGTCCGGCTACTGACATGTTGGGGCTTGTTCCAAACCCGGAGGTTTGGGGCAGGTCTCCTTAATATCCCCCAGTTTAGTAGCGTTTTTTTACGGCGTCAAGCTTTCCGGTCCAAAAAAACGCCTAATTCCGTGAAAAAAATCCGGGTCCTTGAGCGGGGTAGTTCATTCGCGGCGGGGCTGGTAGTATCGTGGTATGACAACGCGGTTTTGGAAATTTTGCCTGGTTTTTTTCGCGGCGGCGTGGCCTTTTGCCTTTGGTTCCTGCGGCGCGGCGGTTTCGGGGGTTCTGGAACGGGGGGGCAGCGGGAATTTTGAGGTTTCCGCCGCCCTAAGCCCGGCATTCGCGGCCAAAATGCGCGAATTTGTAAGTTTTGCGGGGGGGGACGCCGGCGCCCCTCTGATTGACGCCCCGGAGATTGCCCGTTCCTTGTCCGGCGCGCCGGGGATGGGGCGCGTTTCGTTCCGTAACGCCGGGCCCGCGGGCCTGGAGGGGCCTGTAACGGTTGCCCGGCTGGGGGATTTTTTGAGTTCCCCCGGCTCAGGCGGCTGTATTGATTTTGCGGAAGAAGCGGACGGCGGGCGGATGACTGTTACGCTGGACCGGGAAACTGTTCCCGCTATGCTTGGTTTTATATCCCCCAGTGTCGTTTACTACCTGAATTTCCTCTTTGCCCCTGTTGTTACGGGGGAACAGATTACCGAAGAGGAGTACCTGACCCAGATTGGGCTGGTCTACAACCTTTCCGTGGCGGAAGAACTGGCCCGCTCAGAAATCCGCGTGTCCGTAACGTTTCCGGGGCCGCTTGTGTCGGTCCGGGGGGGGACGTTTTCCGGCGCAGCCGCGGAATTTGCCATTCCCCTGATAAAACTTCTGGTTCTGGCCCAGCCCCTTGGCTACGAGGCTGTCTGGCGTTAAGCCCCGCGCGGACTGCTCCGCGCACGATTGGCCCCCCGCGGACTGCTCCGCGCACGCGATTGCCGAAAAACCTGTCCGGAAGCCCGGTTTTCCCGCTGCTTTAAGGAGGCTGTTCCAAAAACTGACGTTTTGGAACAGCTTTATCCGGTTTTTTAAGAATTTTACGCGCCAAACGCAACAAACTGCTAGCTAAAAAACTAATCTAGCTATAGAATAACGGCATATTGTTTTTTATATGAATGGGGGTTTTATGGCAACAGCGGACGTGGGAGACCTGGTATTTCCCCAGGAACTGGCTTCTTTCATTGATGAA
The DNA here is from genome assembly GCA_031277045.1 of Treponema sp. The sequence goes on along the minus strand of JAISLX010000071.1, from coordinate 1,541 downwards.
TGGAAGGAAAAACCCGGCAGTCTTATCATGATTCTGCATAAGACCCAGGAAACGTTTGGGTTTATTTCCCGCCAGGCGGCGGAACGGCTGTCCCGCCTTACGGGGATTTCCCTGGCGCGGATCTACGGGGTTATCACTTTTTACCATTTTTTTAAGACTACCAAGCCCGGCAAATACAAAATTTCCGTATGTCTGGGGACGGCCTGCTACCTCAAGGGCGGCCAGGACCTCATCGAGGAGGCCCGGAGTATCCTAGGCATCGCCCCGGGGGCCGTGACCGAGGACGGGCTTTTCTCCATCGACCCGGTCCGCTGCGTAGGCTGCTGCGGCCTGGCCCCGGTAATGACCGTGGGCAACGATACCTACGGCAAGCTTACCAAGGATCAACTGCCGGAGATCATCGCCAAGTACCAAAATGCCTGACAAACCGGGAATCCTCGCTAAAAAACCGGGGGTTCCTTGTTATGGAGTTTCCACAGGAAACTCCGGAGTCAAAAACCCTTCGGGTTTTTGACCATGCACTTTACCCTGGCCGATCTGGTTACCGACATTGCACAAAACGGGGCGGAGTCCGGTGCGGCCCTGGTGGAACTGGAGGTTTCGGAGACCGGGAATTCCGGCGGCGGCGGGGAATTCCGCTTTACCGTCCGGGACAACGGCAAGGGGATGGACGCCGCCGAGCTTAAACGGGCGGCGGATCCCTTTGTGACGGACGGGGTCAAGCACCCCCACCGCAAAGTCGGCCTGGGGATCCCCTTTCTTATCCAGACCGCGGAGCAGTCCGGCGGGGGCTGGGACATCAAGTCCGAAAAGGGGAAGGGGACCACGGTGAGCGCCTGGTTCGATGCGGGCAACGTGGACATGCCCCCGGTGGGGGATATTCCCGGCATGTTCCGGTCCGTCCTGATGTTTCCGGGGCCGGAGGAAATACGCATCACCCGGTTCCGGAAAGGGGACGGGCGGCAAAGCTCATACGAACTGCGCAAGACGGAGATAAGCGAGGCCCTGGGGGGCCTTGACGGCACGGGTTCGCTGGTCCTGCTGGACAAATACCTGCGTTCCCTGGAAGAGGATGAATGAAATGAAGATACCCCGCCGCAGAACAGCGGCCGGGCGGTTTTACAGAAAAGTCAACTCTTAGAGGAGAGGAACATGGCAAAGATGACACTAGAAGAGCTAAGAAAGCTGCGGGATTCGAAAAAAACGGATCTAAGCAGGCGTGATGCCGAAGGCAAGGAAATCCAGGTTATCGTGGGTATGGGTACCTGCGGTATCGCCGCCGGGGCCAAGGGTACGCTGGACGCCTTTATCCGGTCCCTGGACGATCACAGCCTGGTGGAACAGGTTCTGGTCCGGCAAACCGGCTGCATGGGGCTGTGCCATTCGGAACCCACCGTGGAGGTGGTCGTGCCGGGCATGCCTGCGGTCATCTACGGCAAAGTAGACGGCGCCGTTGCGGAAGAGATCGTCACCAAGCATATCCTGGGGAAACAGCTCCTGGATAACCACATCCTGGACCGCCCCGCCGTGGACATCATCGC
>JAISLX010000046.1 GCA_031277045.1 Treponema sp. | reverse complement strand
GGGCCCCGCCGAAATAATGTATTGAACCTGAAACGTCACATTTTTCCAAATTATCTACAAATTCTTTAAATTTGCGTGGATTCTTTGGTTCAATTTTATTTCCAACAAGATAGTTATCTATCATTAGATTATAGCTATTTTTCATATGAGAAATAGCCTTATCTATAGAAATTGTTTCTTTTGCCTGAACTTGCCTATATATTTCAGCAAAATAACTGAGAATTGTTGCAATCTCAACATTATATTCAGCATCATCTTTAAGATCGTATGGAATATAAATTATGAGAGAATTTATATTATCAATATCACAACTTGCTAAATATCCAACATCTTGTATTTCCGACAAAACATTTATAGGACCATTCCAGATTTTTTTTGCATAATCAATATTGGTTTGATCGTCAGAATAGCCAAGGGCATTAACAGTATCCAACATTCTCCCACTAGATCCAAACGTCAAACATCCGCTAATAGTAAAAATTACTATTAAATACCAAAGTACACATAAAAGCTTTTTCATAAAAACCTCCATTTTTTTACTTTTTTTCAAGAAAGAGTATATTTAGAAATTATATCTAATAAAATCTATTTTGTCAATACAATATATACAATTTCATTCCCAATGGCACATAACTCCGTTTTTTAGCTGTACTTTGGTTTGGCAAACTTGATGGGTGGAATATCACCGCCGCCGCGGGAAAAAACACAGGCCCGGCGGGCCGCGTCTTCCGGCAGGCTGGCAAAGGCGCAGTAATCTTTCATTTCGATGCCGTCCACCAAACGGGCCGGTACGCCGCCGGCGCGAGAGAGCAGCGCCGCCACGTCCCGGGCGGAAGCGCCATGCTGCCGGCCCAGACCCACGTAGACCCGTGCGGTATTGGACAGGGCTTCTTCCCCGGTAAAATTCCTTTTGCGGCCTGGCCCGCGTCCCTCTCTGCCGGGACCCGCCGGGCCCCGTTCCCTGCCGGGCCGGTCCTCGTAGGCGCCGCGGCGGCCGCGAAGTCCCGGTCCGGCAAAATTCCGTTCCCCGTCCTGAAAAAATCCTCCCCGCGATCCTGCCGCCCGGACAGGCCGCTGGGGCAAGGTTTCCGTGAATTCGGTTATCGGCGCGTAGCGGGAAGGATCCAGCAGTTCCCCATAGTGTACCGTAATCAGGGCTTCCAGCGCTTTTTCCGCCCCTAGCCGCTCGATAAGGCTCCGGCATACCTTGGTCAAAAACGGAGAGGCGGTTTCCTGCCCGGCGGCCGTGGTTTCATCGCCGCCGGCGGGATTTTCCGTTCCGGCGGTTGTTGTTGCCGCTTCTACCGCCGCTCCCCCTGTCATTTCCGCCGCTTCTTCCGGGATGGCGGTTTTTTCTACCCCGGCGGAGATTTCCGCCGGAGCGGCGGATTCCATTACGGCCGCCGCCGTTACCGGGTTCGTGTTTTCCGGCACGGGTTCCGGGGGGAGCTCTGGCAGCCCTGCCAGAACATCGGACACGATCCGGGTCCGCAGGGTCTTCATTACCGATTTTACCGAGGGCACCTTCATCCAGCGGATGTCGCTGCCCAGGGTCCTTTCCATGCTTCGGGACAAGTGGTTTATGCGGCCCCGGTCGGAGGGCAGGGCAAGGGTTACGGCCTTGCCTTTTCGCCCCGCCCGGCCGGTACGGCCAATCCGGTGAACGTAGGTTTCGCGGTCGTGAGGCAGGTCCCAGTTTACCACATGGGTCAGCCGTTCAATATCCAGGCCCCGCGCGGCCACATCGGTAGCTACCATGATCGTAGTCTGCTTTGAGCGGAAACGCCGCAGAGTCCGTTCCCGGGCTTCCTGGGAAAGGTCCCCGTGAATTGCCTCCGCGGAGTAACCGTTTTCCACAAGCCGCCGGGCAAGCTCGTCGGTTTCGATTTTGGTACGGCAGAAGATAAGGCCGTAAAAATCTTCGGTCCCGTCGATGATTCGGCGCAGAGCCTCCAGCCGGTCTTCCCGTTTGAGGACCATGTAAAATTGATCGATCAGGAGGGAGGGACCCGGAACCCCTTCGTCCGGGGCGGTATCTTCCAAAATATCCGCTTCCCCGATGTGTTTTTTTACCACATTCAGGATGGCTTCGGGCATGGTGGCGGAAAACAGGGCAACCCGGTAGGGCAGAGGGGCCGTCCACCCTGTGTGGGCCGGACCAGCCGTTTCCCCGGTTTCCCCCGCAGGCGGCTCCACTGATACGCTGCGGCCGGTTTTAAGCATGATGGTTTCCACATCTTCAAAAAAGCCCATGTCCAGCATTTCATCCGCCTCGTCAAGGATGAACCAGTCCACCCCGCCAAGGTCCAGAATTTTGCGGTCCAAAAGGTCCATGACGCGGCCCGGCGTACCCACCACGATCTCGGTACCTCGCTTAAGGTCGAGAATCTGGTTCCGAATCGAAGCCCCGCCGTAAACCGCGGTAATCCGCGGGAAGTTCCGGGCGGGACCGTCAGGGGGCTTTTCTTCCCCGGAGGGGACAAAGCTTTCGATCTCCCTGGCAACCTGAAGGGCCAGTTCCCTGGTGGGCGTCAGGATCAGCGCCTGGGGCTTGTGGCTCCGTGCGGTGATTCGTTCCACCAGAGGAATGCCGAAAGCGGCGGTTTTCCCCGTGCCGGTCCGGGCCTTTACAATAAGATGACCTGTTTCGGCCATCAGGCGGGGCAGGGCAAGCGACTGTATGGAGGTAGGTTTTTCAAAGCCTTTATGGGTAAGGGCGCCCAGGACCGCCCCGGAAAGACCGAACGAAGAAAAGGACAAAGTTTCATCTGCTGACATTGGCACAGCTTATCACAACTTGGCCTTTCTGCTAAAGACGGGGAGCGGGACCAGCGTACACAAGAGTGATGGCGCCGCCGCCGGGAAAAACAGGATGCTAGGCGGCTACGTTTCGCCGCAGGCCCGCAGGTACGCGGTAATGGCCCGGCGGGTTGAGTCAAATGCCAGGTCCTCGATTCTGATACTCCGCGGCTCCACAAAACGGAGCCCCCCGATTTCCCCCGCCTCCGGGCGCAGGTCCTGTTCAGTCAGATCCGGCGCGTCCAGGGCAAAAAACATGTCGCAGGTGTTGTAGGGAATACCCCGGTAGGGGTAGACGTTGGGAAACGAGGCGAAAAGCCTAAAAACCGTTCCGGCAGCCTGTTCATCACCTTTTTCCGGCGGCGCCCAGCCGATTTCTTCCCGCAGTTCCCGGCGCAGGCCGTCCAGGGCCCCCTCCCCGGGGTCCACAAAGCCGCCGGGTATGTCCAGCTTGCCCTTGGCCGGTTCTTTACCCCGTGTCAGGAGCAGAATACCCCGCCTGCTCCGAATGACGCAGCCTGTGGCGGCGGCGGTGTTGTGATAATAGACAAAACCGCAGACCGGGCAGGAAAATTTATGGGACCCGTCAAACTGAATCGCGGAGGAGGCGCAGGAGGGGCAGTATTTCCACATAGGCCAGCCTAGCACGATCCCCGGCACAGCGCCAGGGGCCGGATTGAAGAAGCGGGGTGCGTGCGGCTATAATTGCCGCGGTATAACACTATGATTTCACAATGCGCTTTACAGGTCCGCACCTACGAGTGCGACAGTTATGGTCACGTAAACAACGCCAACTACCTGCACTATCTGGAGTACGGCCGTTACGAACTGCTGAAAGATATTGGCTTTGATTATCCTGCCGCGATTAAGGCTGGTTACGGGGTGTACGTGGCCCGTATTGAGATTGATTACCGGCGCGCCGCCCTGCCCGATGATAAACTGATCATCAAATCCTGGCCGGTCAAAAAAGGCGCGGTAAGCGGGGTTATTGCCCAGGAGATCTGGCGGGGAGAAGAACTCCTGGTGGAGGCAAAAGTAACCTGGGCCTTTGTGGATTCGCAGGGTATACCCGCCAAGATTCCCCCGGAATTTGATCTGCCGGGCCTTAAGCCGGATAAGGGCGCATAACGTTCCGGCTGTATATGACGTTTGTGAGGTACTATAAAGAAACCCGTAGAGTTTCGTGTCGCCCAAATGTGCCGGAATGAGCCGTGGGAAGGAGCGCAGCGACTGCCCTAGGCGTTGCGGAGGCCGAGCCGCCTAACGGCGGCGCCCCCAGCGGAACTGGGGCGCGTAAACAGTCCCGTTATGTGCAGTGGGGGCGTACTCCATTATTTTTATATCATCTTCCCATTTTTTTAGTGTTGGATTATAAGAAAAATTCGGTTTATCGTCATAATTAAAATCTGTTTCAAATTTTCCTGAAGGTTCAACAGTTATTTTACAATAAAACCAAGCCCCTTGTTGCGGAGAAAGTTCATACATTCTTTTTCTTAGTTCCATAAAAGTATTTGCTATATCATCTTCTTTTGCCACATGTCCTTCGTAATAGGGATTAAAAGAAACTTCCTCCTCATTATTTATTATATAATTTGCTTCAATTTCCGTATAAAGCCTTAATGTATTACATTTTATTAGGCGTAGCCTATACGGTTTAATACCCCGCGGCTTGCCGCGGCTGAAAGCACGAGTATAATGGAAGGATGAGCGAAATCATCCATAAAGAACACAATGTAAGTACGCTGATGTATCACATAGTATGCCCGGCAAAGTATCGAATATCGGTAATAACCGAATCAGTTGATAAGGAACTGCGGGAAATATGTCTTGGAATAGAAGCAAGGTATGAGATAAAATTTTTAGAGATAGGGACGGAAAGGGACCACGTGCATTTTCTGGTACAGTCCGTGCCAACATACAGCCCCGAGCAGATAGTACGAACAATAAAAAGTATTACGGAGCGAAAAATATTCGAAAGATGCCCGGAGGTGAAGAAGATGTTATGGGGAGGGGAATTCTGGACAAGGGTCTATTATGTGGGGAACGTGGGCGAACACGGGGATGAACAGGTGATACAACGCTATGTCAAGAATTAGGGGCGAAAAGCCGAGGAATACCAAAAACTATATGAGGGAAAGCAGCTTGAGCTGTTTCCTTATCAGA
>JAISLX010000155.1 GCA_031277045.1 Treponema sp. | reverse complement strand
ATGAAGAACCCCGCCGCAGAGCTCGAACCAAAGGTTCGGCGGGGTATCTTCGTTCGAGAAGAAAAAGTCCTACGGACTTTTCTCATTTTGCACAGGGGAGGTCTCAACCCCGCCATCATTGGCGTAGAAATTGAACCGCCCCAAGGCTCCCCCGCCGCAAGGCGGGTTCTTGGGTATTCGCCCCCCCTTCGAATAAAAATTCGGGCGGGGGAGGGGGCCCCCCGCCTTTTTCGGCGCGGCCCCCGGCGGGCCGCTATGCTGTCCCGCGCTGCCTCATCGCCTCGTAGAGGAGCACGCCCGCGGCGACGGAAACGTTAAGGGATTCAATACGGCCGCGGGAAGGAATGGAGACCATGCGGTCGCAGTGTTCCGCCAGCAGCCGGGAAATACCCGCCCCCTCGGCCCCCAGGACCAGGGCCGTGCGGCCCCGCAGGTCAACCGTGTGGACCGGATCGCCTTCCATATCGGCGCCGTAAATCCAGAACCCCGCGTTTTTCAGGTCCTGGGCGGCGCGGACCAGATTGGCCGTTTCCGCGGCGGGCACCCAGTCCGCCGCCCCGGCGCTGGTCCGGGACAGCGCTTCGGCGTGTTTGGCGCTGCGGCGGTCCCGGCTTATCACCAAATCTACACCGAACTGGTCGCAGGAACGGAGAATGGCCCCGTAATTGTGGGGATCCGTAATCTCGTCCAGAATCAGAACCAGCGCGTCTTTTGTATCCCCCAGACCGGCGGTAAATTCGCCCAGACTTATGTCCGCATGAGGCCCCGCATCCGGTATTTCAAGGGCGATACCCCGGTGATCCGCCGCCAGACGGTCCAGATCGTGGGTCCCCACCCGGTCCACCCGGACCTTAAACCGGGAGGCAAGGGACAGAATTTCCCGAGCCCGCGGCCCCGCTTTGGCAAGCAGGACGGAGCCGTGGGGTTTGCCGGATTTGATCCGTTCCTCGATAGCGTGAAAACCCGTCAGATAGGCCATGCCGCCCGCCGCCGCGTATTACGGACACACCGCCGTAACAATTTCCCCCCAGTCGCCCTTTTCGCCCTTGCCGTTTTGAAACGCCCCGCAGTACGCGATACGCTTCCCCTCCGCGCCGGGTTTGTGTTCCACCGTGTAGGGATTCCGCGTTACCAGAGTAGAATGTCCGAACTCGTCAGGGTCGGCCGGCACAGCCTCGCCCTGCTCAAGAATTTTGTACACCAGGACCCAGCCGTTCATGCCGTAGGGCAGCGCCGTCGACTCATCCTCGTCAACGTGCCAGCGGATTACATGCGTCCGGGTCTTTGACGGCTCAATTTCAATCACCACCCGCACCACAGGCCGCCCGATAGGTGATTTGGTCGTGTCCCTTACCGGGAGCAGCATACTTTCAAGCTGCGCCGGGGTAACGTACTGGGGCGCGTCATAAAAAAACCGCTTGCAAAACGAGCGCAGCACAGGCTCCGTCCGCGTCCGGGCGTCCTGCCGTTCCCGCGTGTCGCTTTTCGTCCGTTCCGGATTTTCCGCGGCCAGATGCTTAGGATGCCAGTCCGCCCAGGCCGCCGTCAGTTTGGCGGTTTCGTCCGCCGGAATATGCGGCCACACCGGGGACGCCCCCGCCGTATTTTCCACTACCCGCTCTTTGATGAGCGTAAACTGCTGATCAAAGCCCGCGAAATCCGCCTTGATATAATCTTTGTTCCGGGACATAGCGCCGCGCCTCCTGCCGCCTCTACGGGCGGCTTTGTGGTAGTTTCCTTTAGTTTATGGAACATTTCTATGATAAAGCCGCCCCGCGCCTTTGTCAAGCCACAGTCCGCCTTCGCAAAGCCGGCGTCTGCCTTTACAAAGCCGGCTCCCGCCTTCTAAAAGGCGGGCGGCGGCTTAATAAGCCGGAGCTTGGCTTCGTCAAGCCGGAGTTTGGCTTTGTTAAGGCGGCGCTTGGCTTTGTTAAGGCGGCGCTTGGCTTTGTTAAGCCGGAGCGCGGCTTTGGCAAGGCGGAGCGCGATTTTGGCAAGGCGGGACGCAATTTAGCTAAGACGGAGTTTGGTTTAGGCAAGCCGGAGCGCGATTTTGGCAAGGCGGGACGCGATTTAGCTAAGGCGGAGATTGGCTTAGGCAAGCCGGAGCGCGATTTAGCTAAGACGGAGCGCGAGTTAGCTAAGGCGGAGATTGGCTTAGGCAAGCCGGAGATTGCCTTTGGCAAGGCGGGACGCACTTTAGCTAAGACGGAGTTTGGCTTAGGCAAGGCGGAGATTGCCTTTGGCAAGGCGGAGCGCAGCTTAATAAGGCGGAGATTGGCTTAACAAAGCCGGAGATTGGCTTTGCTAAGGCGGAGTTTGTCTTCATCAAGGCGGAGTTTGACTTTGGCAAGGCGGAGTTTGACTTAATAAGGCGGAGTTTGGCTTAACAAAGCCGGAGTTTGGCTTTGGCAAGGCGGGACGCGATTTAGCTAAGGAGGAGCTTGGCTTAGGCAAGGTGGAGCGCGATTTTGGCAAGGCGGGACGCGATTTAGCTAAGGAGGAGTTTGCCTTCATCAAGGCGTAGTTTGGCTTTGTCAAGCCGGAGCGCGATTTTGGCAAGGCGGAGCGCGATTTTGGCAAGCCGGAGTTTGGCTTTGTTAAGGCGGAGTTTGGCTTTGTTAAGGCGGCGCTTGGCTTTGTTAAGCCGGAGCGCGGCTTTGGCAAGGTGGAGATTGGCTTTGGCAAGGCGGAGCGCGGCTTTAGCAAGGCGGGACGCGATTTAGCTAAGGCGGAGATTGGCTTAGGCAAGCCGGAGATTGCCTTTGGCAAGGCGGGACGCGATTTTGTGGTTAAAAATTCCGGGTCAAGTTCAGCGTTCTGCGGCGGGGTTCTTTGTTACGCCAGGTCGTAGGTCCTGCCGTAGCGGACGATTTCTACCTGGGGAAAGCCGTGTTCCGCCAGGTGTTTCTTAAAGGCCCGCTGGGCGCCGCTTTCGCCGTGGACCAGGAAGATTGTTTTGAGCCGGGATGTGTCAAGGCTTTGCAGCCACTGCAGGGCTTCCGCGTAATCGGCGTGGGCGCTGAAGGCGTTGATCTCCTCAACTTCGGCCCGGCGTTTGAACCACTGGCCGTGGATTTTCAGATCCGCCGCCCGGTCCCGGATACGCCGTCCCAGCGTGTTTTCCGCCATGTAGCCCACAAGCAGAATGGTGGTCCGGGGGTCGGCGATGTTGTGGATTAGGTGGTGCTGGATACGGCCCGCCTCGCACATGCCGTCGGCGGAAATGATAACCAGGGGTCCTTCGCGGCTGTTAAGGGCCTTGGATTCGTCAACGCTGGTGGTAAAGTTGAGGCTGTTAAAGCCAAAGGGGTTCTTGTGGTGTCTGACAAAGGCGTTTTTGATTTCTTCATCGTAACATTCGGGGTGTACCTGGAAGATGGTGGTGGCGTTGGCTGCCATTGGCGAATCGACGTAGATGGGGATTTCCGGGATAGCTCCGTCGTCTACCAGCAGGTGGAAGTAGTAGACCAGTTCCTGGGTGCGCTCGATGGCGAACGAGGGGATAAGTATTTTCCCTTTCCGCTCCACGCAGCGCGCGGCGATTTTGGCAAGTTTGTCTACGGCGTCGTCTTTGGCGCCGTGAAGGCGGTCGCCGTAGGTGCTTTCCAGCACGATGTAATCCGGCGCGGGGGGGATGGCCGGATCGCGGATGATGGGTTTTCCTTTGCGGCCCAGATCGCCTGTACAGAGGATGTTGGCTGCCGCGCCGTTTTTCTTTACCGTGACGGAGGCCATAGCGGAGCCCAGGATATGCCCGGCGTCGTGGAATTCCAGGTTTACCCCGTCCCCGATGTACAGGGGGCGGTTGTATGAAACTCCCAGTATCTGGCTGGTGGCCTGGATGGCGTCTTTTTCGGTGTACAGGGGTTCCCAGTCAAATTTTTCACCCTTTTTGCGGGCCTGGCCGCGCAGGTACACGGCGTCCCGTGCCTGGATGCGGGCGGAATCCATCATGATAAGGCTGGCGATGTCCCTGGTGGCGGGGGTGGCGTAGATGTTTCCCCGGTACCCGTTTTTGCTTAAAAGGGGCAGAACGCCGCAGTGGTCCAGATGGCCGTGGGTAAGGATAACCGATTCGATCCGGTCAGGCTCTATGCCCAGGGTCCGGTTTTTCCGGTCCGCTTCCGCGCGGGAACCCTGGAAGGCCCCGCAATCGACCAGGTAACTGGCCCCGTCTACTTCCAGTACGTGTTTGGATCCGGTTACTTCCTCCGCGGCTCCAAGGGAGTAAAACTTGACGCCCACGGCTAGTTTTCCTCCCGGATCAGGGCCTCTGTGAAGCCCGCCCTGCCCAGGAGCCGGGCTACGGAGGGCATGTCCTTCGCGGGAATTCCGGGGATAACTACCCGGATATAGCCCCCGTAGGATTCGTAGGCGGGTCTAAAGTTTACCAGGGTAAGGCGCTCAAAGGCTTCTACGGCGTGCCAGGTAACCAGGTACGCCCCTACCTGTACCCGGTAGGTTTTGCCGTTGTTCGCGTTGGGCATGTAGGGCCTGATGAGGGCGGTTCCCCGGTCCACCAGGGACGGTACCGGCGGGGACTGCGGCTGTACCGGCTGCTGGGGCTGCCACTGCTGCTGCGGATATTGAGGCTGTACCGGCGGGGACTGCGGCTGTACCGGCTGCTGGGGCTGCCACTGCTGCTGCGGATATTGGGGCTGTACCGGCTGGGTTTGCGGCTGCTGTATCTGCTGCTGGGGCTGCCACTGGGGCTCCGGGTATTGGGGCTGCTGTATCTGCTGCTGGGGCTGCCATTGGGGCTCCGGGTATTGGGGCTGCTGCGGCCATGCCGGGACGGGTTTCTGGGTCATAATTTGGGCTGTGGCGGTGGCCGTTGCGGGCGCGGTTGCAGCCGGGGCGACGGTTCGTTCCAGCGTGGCAATCTGGGACGACGGGGCCGCCGCGATAATGGCGGGGGACACGGGCTGCTGGCCGGTTTCCGAATTTACGCCGGACGCGGGGGCCGCGCTGGTAACGGGGATCTGCCCGCTTCCCGCGGTGTTTACCGGCGCGGAATCCGTGGCGAAGGAGTTGGGGGACCCCATGACGTTGTAAATTGTGATGTTTGGCGATTGAGCCGCCACCGGATTGGTGCTCTGGGTCTTGGTGTCGTTCGTACTGATCGACGGAGGCTGAAGCGCGGGCGTCTCCGGCTGAGGCGCTGGCGTTTCCGGCTGAGGCGCGGGCTCGGGTTTGGGCTCCGGCGCCGGTTCGGGTTTGGGCTCCGGCGCGGGCTCAGGCTTGGGTTCGGGCGCCGGTTCTGGCGCGGGCTCGGGTTTTGGCTCGGGCGCCGGTTCGGGTGCGGGCTCAGGCTTGGGTTCGGGCGCCGGTTCAGGCGCGGGCTCGGGTTTCGGTTCGGGCGCCGGTTCAGGCGCGGGCTCGGGTTTTGGCTCGGGTTCGGGTTTCGGCGTGGCCTTCTGGGGCGCAAGTTCCAAAATTACCGGGGAATTTCCCTTTTCGGCCAGTTCCAACTCCGTGGCCGCGGCGGTGGAAAGGTCCACAATGCGGCCCTGTGACGCCGAAATACGGCCTGTAATCCGCACATCGACTTGCTTGCCGTTAGCGGGGTTGGTTATCCGCACCTGGGTTCCCAAAGGCAGACTGGGGTGTTTTGCGGTTAGCTGTTCCGAGGTTATATCATGGGAGGCGGGTCCTTCTTGATGAAAATTTCGAAATTGGCTGTGGACGGCAGGGGTACCGGTAAAAAAAAGAGCGAATAATATTACGATAACAAGCCGCTTCATTATCAAAATCCCCTGGTAAACAAGCTGTCTCAAAACCCCGCGTTGCGAGACAGCAGCCTTGGATGCAAAGGAAAAAGCGATCCGGCCGTTTTTTTGGAAACTGGTTCCACTGGGAACAGGGTTCCCGGGGGATTTTTATACCCGATGAAACAAAGTTCACACATATCTGGATTTAAAATCGGCGTAAAAATCAAAAACATCAAATTATTACGGCGATAAAAGCGTAAAACGAGGGTTTTCCCAAAACCGGCCGAGTTTTGGGAAAACTCACGGTGTTATTTTATCGCGCCGGCGGATATTCCGGCAAGGAACAGGCCCGGCGCGGGCAGGGCGCGGCGGTACCTGCGGCCGCGGGGAATCTTAAAAACGGCTATTCTTCACGATCCGGCGGACGATTTCCGCCGAGTGTCTGGCGGCGACCGGGAGATACTGTTCGGAAGTAATGGGGGATTCTACCCCCGCGATATCGGAAAGCGACCGGATGATCAGTGACGGCACGGAAAAAAGGCCGCAGGTGTGGGCGATGGCGGCCCCTTCCATTTCCACCGCCAGAACATTTGGAAAGGTCTTGCGCACCTTGTCAATTTTTTCAGGCTCCCGCATAAAAATGTCCCCGCTGGCAATGATCCCCCGAACATAGTTAAATGTATGCGGCAGCGATTTTTCTGCCTTAAGCTCCCGTACCGCGGTTTCCGCCCGGTCGACAAGCGATTCCTCCACGGGAAAAATCGCGGGTTGTCCGGGGACCTGCCCGGGGGCATAGCCGAAACCCGTTACATCCACATCGTGATAGCAAAGACCCGTGGAAATAACTGCATCCCCAAATTGGAGCCCCCCCCCTATGCCGCCGGCGGAACCGGTGTTGATAACCAGGGCGGGCTTAAAATGATCGATAAGGAGGGCGCAGCCGACCGCGGCATTGACTTTGCCAATACCGCAGCGCAGTAATACTACGGGATTTTCTTCCAGAGTACCCTGGTAAAACTCAAAGCCGCCGGTAACGCTGGTCCCGCCGCCGTTCATCCAGTCCCTGATCATGGTTATTTCATCTTCCATAGCGCCGATAATGCCGATCATACTAACGGGCTCCTACCCTTCAACATGCCCCATGCCGGGATTCCATACCGTTGAACGGTTACGGCCTTTCTGTTTAGACACGTAGAGCGCCGCGTCAGCCCGTTGAATAACGTTGTCGGCGATTAACTCTTCCCGGTGATCAAAGCCGCAAATCCCAAGGCTGATTGTAACCTGGGGCAGCGATGGCTCCCAGGGCACTTTCATCTCTTCCACCGCGTTCCGCAGCCGCTCCGACACGGCCAAGGCATCTTCCACATTGGTGTTGGGCAGCAGCACGGTAAATTCCTCTCCGCCAAAGCGGGAAGGAATATCCTCGCCGCGGACCGTTTGCTTAAGGGTTATGGCCAGGGTTTCCAGCACCTTATCCCCCGCCACATGTCCAAAAGCGTCATTGAAGTTTTTGAATTTATCAACATCCAGCACGATGACCGAAGACATAAAACTACCGCGCCTTGTCCGGGCAATTTCCTCACCCAGCCGGTGAATAAAAAAGCCGTGATTGTACAGACCGGTTTTCACATCCCGCAGGGAATGCTGGTAATTCAGGTAATTCATGATAGCCTGGGTTACAAAGGCCATAAGCTGTTCGATAAAGAGGATTTCTTCGTTGGAAAATTTGTTTCCGGCCATTTTCTGGCCCATCAAAATAATACCGTAAAGCCCAAAGCCCCCCACAATGGGAATAATAATTTCAGGCCCAAGCTTTTCCAGGGTCTTTAGGACATCCTGATCGTCCAGTTCCGCGGTCATCAGGGTAAAATTTACCGGATGGGGATGCCGCTCAAAGAAGGACTCAAAAGGAGCAATACTGTGCAGCTTAATTCCCAGGTCGGTAAGCTCGTAGTTCCGGTAACTTTTGATGGTTATTTCATCCCGGTTTTGTATTGGCTTCCACAGAAAAGTTATAAACGACGGCATAAAATGGCTGGAAATTCTGAACACCGCCGCGTCCATGATGGCGTCAAGTGACGTGCGGTTGATAATGTCCAAACCCCCGGTAACCAGTTCATGATAGTCACGTATCTGTTTGTTTAGTTTGTCGATCCGGCCGAGTATGCCAATCTTTTCCAGCAGGGAACGGTGTTCCCAAATTTCCGGATCGGAATAGATTTCATCCGCGAATTCAGCTTTCTTTTCGTCCGCCTGTCCGGGGTTTTCCGGCACGGACGGATTCTCCCCCCTGTGATTTTTCATCAAATTACGGAAAAATGCTCCTCGATGTTCTTGCGCCACGGCGCCCGGTTTTCCTTGTTTTCCCACTCGACGATCTTCTTAATCTGGAAACCTCTGGTATCGTAGTCATCGCTGTTTTTGCGGCTCCAGGAATTGTCCCGAATCATGCCGGGAAAGTGGACAATACCAAACCGCCCTCCTCCAATGTAAACCACCGCGTCCCCGCTTTCCAGGGTTTCTCTCCCGGCAATCCGGGCGGCCACACATTCAAAATGGCTTGGTTCACCGCTGTCTTTATCGGCTATCGCGGTGGACATATCCTTGATAGGTTTGCCGCAACAGGGACAAAGGGGATGGGGGATAGGCTCGGTGGATGGATGAGGCGCCGTCCACTTGGGGCGCTCAAAAAAGGGGGCTCGTTTATCATGGCGGCGGTTATCCTGGGTTACGCCGGACCATTTCCGGGGAGAAACACCGGCCGGATCACGGCCGGCCTCGTTTAAATCCCGGCGGCCGCCGGAGTTTCCCGCTTTTCCGCTTTCCGCGGATTTTTCAAACCCCGGATGTCCTCTTTCATGGATCGGGCCGTGCCGGGATTCGGTATCCTTTTCCCCGTGTTTAAAGTTTTTCCCCCGGTTATTTCCGTCTTTTCCGCTGCCGTTCATAATAAATCCTTCCCCGGGACATTTTAAGGAGTTCGCCGCTCAGTACCTGGGCGATTCGCTGGATGGCCTCGTGAAGGTACTCTTCGCTGTTGATTTTTCTGCGCAGATTCTCCGGATCGAAAGATACTCTATTCCTTGCCCGCCCCGGAAGAAAATCCGTTAAATACGGCTCCCCCGGGACGGCGGGAACCGCCTGATATCCATCGTGATCCTCTGGCCACATTCCGTCAAATTTTCCCGGTACCGCTATCATACACACTCCATAAAGGCAGACGCAAGGTGGCGAATAACCGGCGGCGCCGTTTTTGGGGAAGACTGGGGAGGTCTTCCGATAAAAACTACATCAAACCGTATCGCCATCTCATTATATTTTCGATGACCCGCGAGAAAATACTTAGCGGTTTCTATGATGCGCCGCTGCTTTTCGGCGTCTATTCCGTATTCCAGATCGGCTATTCCCCGGGAATTCCAGCTTTTTACCTCGACAAACACGAGGGTATCACGGTCCTGGGCGACCAGGTCCACCTCTCCCGCCGGTGAACGGAAATTCGAGGCCAGAATGCACATTCCCGCCTTTTCCAGAATCCGGGCGGCGTATTGCTCTCCCGCCCGGCCCTTTCCGGCGCTATGCACGTCTGTTTACAAGTTCTTTTAGATTGAGTGCCCGTAAAACAAAATGCTTTTTGTCGGTAAGCAGGTTGAGAATTTCCCCGTTTTGCTGCTGCTGTCCGAATTTGTCAATAAGTATCTGCACTTTGGGCCGCGGGGGGGAGCCCGGCAAAATTTCCGTAACACGGGCAATAGCCGCGTCGTTAAGAACCACAATCGACCCAACAGGGTATATCCCCATGACGGCAACAAAGGCCCCCAGGACATTAGGATCAAAGCGGCTTTGGTTATCGGCCATAAGGGCCCTCATGGTCTCGCAGCCCGCCGTGAAATTCCGGCTGGGTTTTTTACCGATCACAGCTTCAAAAGCATCGGCTACGGAAAGAATACGGGCGCCTATATCAATATTTTCACCGGAAACACCGGCGGGGTAGCCCTGTCCGTCCCAGCGCTCGTGGTGCTGCAAGACCACAAAGCCCACCTCTTCGGGGTAGTTCAGCTCTTTGGAAATAATCAGGTAGGTACGCAGGGGGTGAGTGCGTAAAAGTTTTATATCTTCCTGGGTAAGGCCGCCCCGTCTGGCCGGAATTTCTTCGAGAAGCCGGAACATCCCGATATCGTGAAGCAGAGCCCCGGTGATGATTGCCATTACCTTAGGGGAGGGCAGCTTGAGTTCCCGGGCGATTATGGCGGCAAGAATGGCGGAGTTAACCGAATTTCTGGCCTGTTTGTAACCACTTGCCTTAGCCTCCAGAATATAGCCTATAAACTGACCCCATTCGTCCTGGATTGCGCTGAACAACCGGTTTGAAAGTTCTTCGATAACAGGGACCCTTAGGGCTATCCCCGCCACCACATGGGAAAATATCGCGTCAAGCTGCCTGACAAGCGTGATGTATTCCCGGTAACTTGGTTTGTTCTCCTGTATTTCCCCGTTGTCAAACTTATCGGATTCGCCTTCCCGTGCCGGCCCGGCGGTTTCGGAATATGCCGGAGAGGAAACCTGGTTAACGATATGCTTGCTATGCTTCTGTTTTGCCACCGCCGCGGCGATGGTTTCGGGGGTTTTGGCCAAAGCGCCGGTAGTTTGGACCTTTTCAATGCCCCATCTGGTAAGGCGGGACAAATCCCTCTGCCTGACAGCAATCCCCGGGGGAACCAGAAAGTTATCCTCGTCTATATACACCGGTTCGGTAAAAATCATGCCGGGTTTTAAGATACTAACTGGAATATCCTTCACTCTTTCTCCAGACATGAGACCCCACTCCCGGCCCAGGGCCGGATTCTTGCGCTTGCCGTGATCCTTTACGCTCCCGCGCGGCCACAAAGGCCAGAAGCTTCGCCGCCGCTTCCCAGCACCACACCGGGATAATATCCCCGGTCCGTGCCCCCGCGTCCAGCATGGCCGCTAATGACATATCCTCAATCACCTCAACACCCGCTTCACGGGCCAGCGCGACGATTTGATCCGCCTTATTCCCCTGCCCCCGGGCCAACAGGCGCGGTCCTGAGTCTTGCGGATCATAACCAATAGCAGAGGCCGTTCTGCGTTGTTTCATTGATACTATACCTCTTTGTTTAGAGAGGGCAAGGTCCAGTCCCGGCAGTCCTCCGCGAAAACGGGGGTATGTCCGTTTTGGACCCGAACCGAATCAGGTGGAAGGCCCAGAAGCTCCGCCAGTTCCCGTTCCAGGAATTTTGTTCCGGCCCGCGTTTGACGGCAAAAGACATCCAGGGACAAAGGCCGCGCCCCGGCGGGGTCCGCCGTATTCAGCCGGAATGTGAATATCCAGGCGGGGCCCGGTTCTTCCCGGCGGCGAATATCCAAACTTAGGCGCTCAGCCCGATAAGCCGCCGGCCCTGTCCGGGGGACCAGCAGAATACGCAGGCAGCATTCAAGGGAACCGCCGGCGGAAAAAGGCAGAACGATCCAGTGTTTCCCCCCCTTGCCCGGCAGACTGTTAAGCAGGCTGAGAAGCGGCCCCTGGGTCCCAAGAACCCGCTCCCGGAGAGCCTTGCCCCGTTTCGCGTCTCCGTTTTCCGGTTTTTTATCCGGCTCTCCGTTCCCCGCTGTGAAATCCGCTTCCTCTTCCTCCGCGGAATCCCCTTCCGCCGGATCCCCTTCCCGATCCGTGGAGGGAGCCGCTTCCCGGCCCCGGAACAGGGCGCGGGCGTATTCCATCAAGGCTTCCGGCGATAACTCCACCCCTTTGGCGCGGGCGGCCAGGGCGGCCAGAGACAAAGCTTCCCGAAATTCGGCGTTTTTTTCTATCCCGTCCACATTTCCCTCAGACTCCCCCGAAACCGGTTTCGCGGAGCGGCCCAGCGCCCCAAGAGACTTGTGGCGGATCATGTTGAGAAAATTCCCTTCCAGAGGCAGGGAAAAAAATTTGGCAAATGATAAAATTGAGGCGGACCACCGGCCCGGGGGAAGCTTGAGGGTATCGACAAGCGATGTAAGGGATAACGATGAAAGAGGCGGCACCCTCCGGGGAAGCGTTTCCTGAATTGACGTGTCCCCCGCCCCGAAACGATTCTTGGGTTCCCCAGGCGGCGCGTCTACCCGCCTTCCGCCGGGGCCTAAAAGCGGGCCGGCCGCCTGGCCGGGACCAAGAATCGCCATGTTTAAGAGCCGGACAACCGGGCGGAGCCCTTACGTTTTGGCCGTTTCGGGAACGCCGGTTTTGACCCTGGTATCTTTTTTGACAATACGTTCCCGAATTTTAGCGCTTTTACCGATCTTTTCCCTGATGTAATACAACTTGGCCCGCCTTACCCTGCCGGACCGGACCAGTTCCACTTTGGCAACCCGGGGAGAATGAAGGGGGAATATCCGCTCCACTCCCACACCGTAGGAATTTTTTCTTACGGTAAAAGTTTTTCCAACCCGGGAATTTTTTATCGCGATCACAAGGCCTTCGTAAATCTGAATCCGCTCGTTTTTGCCTTCGATAATCCTGAAGTGAACCTTAACGGTGTCCCCAACCTTAACATCATCCGGTTCTTGTTTCATCTGGGAGGCCTCAATGGCCCGAATCTCATTCATGTTCTTGTATCTCCTGTATAATTCCACGGGTTTCCCCGTCAAAAAGCCCCAGTTCCAAACCCCGGCGTATCAGATCCGGCCGCACAACACAAGTTTTTTCTACCTGTTTGCGAAGCCGCCAGCGCCGGATGTTCTCATGATGACCGGAAAGCAGTACATCAGGAACCTGCAACGTATCATAAATTTCCGGCCGTGTATACTGGGGGTATTCCAGAAGCCCCCTGGAGAAAGTCTCCTCTATCAAAGATTCGGAGGCGATCACCCGGTCCACCAGCCGGTAAGTGGCGTCAATAAGCACCAGCGCCGCCGTTTCCCCTGAGGACAGCACGTAATCCCCCACGGAAATTTCCGCGTCAATGTACCGGTCGATGATCCGCTGGTCGATACCTTCGTAACGGCCGCAGAGGATGACAAGTTCCCGGCAGGAGGCCAATTCCCCGGTCAGGGCTTGGTTAAGTGTCCGGCCCGAAGGGGAAAGGTAGATCACTTGGCGTTCCGCCATTGGGTCCGCCAGCGAGGGGGGCACGGCGGGACGGGCCGCGGGGTCCGCCGCCCCGGCGTTTTTTTTGGGTTCCACTCCCGCCGCCTCCAGGGCCCGGCCCAGAGGTTCAGGCAGCATCAGCATCCCCGGCCCGCCGCCATAGGGAGCGTCATCACAGGTATGGCGCCGGTCCAGGGCAAAATCCCGGATATTGACGGCCCGGTAGCTCACAATTCCCCGTTCAACCGCCTTTGCCATAATGGAGGCGGCAAAGTAGGCGTCGATTATTTCAGGAAACAGGGTAAGAACGGTATAAGTCATTCAAGAATCCAGCGGCATAACAATTCCGCCCGCCGTCCTTCAACATCAATGTCCCCAAAAAACTCGTTCCGAAAGGGTACCAGCCGGATTTCGCCGGTCTTTAGACACAATTCCGCCAAATTACCGCCCCCCCCTTCGATGATACCGGTAATCGTCCCCAGCGCCTCGGACCCGGCGTATACTTCCACGCCTTTAAGGTCCTCAATGTAGTATTCTCCGGGCCGCAGCGGGGCGGCATCTTCCCGGTCAAGCAGAATTTCCGCTCCCCCAAGGGTTCTGGCGGCTTCGGGACTGTCAATGCCCCGGAATTTCATCAGCAAGAAAGAAGCCGCCTTTTCCGCCGCCTCAAGCTCCCAAACCTGCTCGCGCCCCCCCCGGCGCAGCGTAAACCGCCTGAGTTTAAGGAGGTGCTGAATCTCCCCGGAAAGGGATCGCACTTTCACAAAGCCCTCCAGACCGAAAGGGGGGCCCACCAGAGCCGCGACAAACCGTTCCGTCATGGAGATGCCAGGGGGAGGCTAAACACGCGGCATGGGAAACCGCTAATCCAGAATTTCCAGTACCATGTGTTTTCCGCTTCTGGCAGCGGCGGCCTGGAGAACCGTCCGAATGGCCCTGGCGATACGGCCATGCTTACCAATCACCTTGCCGATATCTTCCGGCGACACCCGGAGTTCCAGAATTGTAGATTTTTCCCCTTCCACCACATTTACCTGCACCTGGGACGGATCATCCACCAGGGATTTCGCCACGTATTCAATCAGATCCTTTTCCATAACGTTACCTTTTGGCCAAAAAGCGCGAAAACAGGGCAAAACCCCGCCTAAACACAACATGTTTTGCGCCTAAAGACGCAAAACCGTGAAGAATCTTGAGTTTTTCCCAAAACTTCGGTCAGTTTTGGAAAAAACTTCCGGAAAACGGTGTAACCGGACTAAAATCCGGCCCGCTTTTTCATATAAATTCAGGGCAGATTGACAAGTTTTGCTTGTCTTCCCAAAACTTCAGTTTTTGGAAAGCCTCATTTCAAAGGGAAATACTCTTTTTATTCAGAATCCCACGGACCGTATCGCTTACGGAGGCGCCGTTTTTCAGCCACGTCTTTACCTTGTCTTCCTCAATATGGATTTGCTGGCCGTCCGCCTCGATTGGGTGATAATACCCAAGTTCCTCGATAGTTTTCCCGTCCCGGGGAGCTTTCCGGTCCATTACCACAATACGGTAATAGGGACGTTTCTTGGTTCCGAATTTCTTTAACCTAATTCTGGCGCTCATCAGAGGTCCTCCTTGCAATTTCCGCCGGCAATCCGGCGAAAGGTCCGTTTGGCATATCCTGTTCCGGAGTTCGGACAGTTCCCGGTCAGGTAAAAACGACACATAACGCAGCCGTCCGGTACCTAAAACGGATAAAGACGAACTCTATACATATCCGATTCGCGGCTGATGATCAAGGGGGCGGGCGGGCAGGGCAGCCGCATTGTAATGTGAAAGAACCAACCGGCGGGAGGTGTATCGTCTCCGCTTTGTATGATAAAACCGTAAGGATATAGGAAGCAGGGGGATTAGACTCCTCAGGACCGGGACACATCTCAAATTCTGGCTGGTTCATAGCGCTGAGTAAAAAAGGCGCAAGACCGCCGGGGCAATTCGATAGAAAAAAATACACGTATAAATAGGTCTACAACCCCCGAAATGTGATATGAGCTGAACGGCTTGGCACTAGACACACGAACTATTAACCCATGAAGCGCAAGGATGCCATGCGTCCTTTGTCACATAACCAGACACACCACCTCGTCGCCGTGGGCGCCCTTGAGTTCCCGTGCGGTGGGATCGACAATCAGGTCCATGTCCTCCAGGGGAATCGCCCCCAGCAGCACGTCCTCCGCGCCGGGCAAAAGCAGGGCCGGACACGCCGTTTCACGGCCCTTCCAGTGGATTTCAACCGGCTCCGTTACCCGGCATACCTGGCGCAGGCCGTCGGCCAGGTATGCGCCGCGCAATCCTTTTATCTCAAGCCCCAACTGCTGCCGCACCGCCTCGTTGATAACCAGAGTCCCCGCGCCGGTATCCACCAGCGCCCGTACCGCACATTGCCGGACATCCTTTTCCGCCCTATACCCCCGTTGCAC
>JAISLX010000147.1 GCA_031277045.1 Treponema sp. | reverse complement strand
AGGCCTGCCCATGCTGTACCGCGCCCGCGCCGAGAAGCTCGCACTGTTTGTCCCTGGCGGCCATCGCTACAGGACAGCCTTCGGGCAGGCCGGTAAGGGCCGCCGCCGCTTTGGTGATTGTGCCGATAACAGTACCCGCAAACACCGGCTCCGCGATTTGATCCCGCCGCATTCCCACGGCTTCAATTTCCGCGTCCCCGTCAAAGCCCTTCCAGTTGATAATGTCATAGGGCCAGCCCATGCTGTTGGAAATGGATTCGTAAAAGCCGCCGGTCAGTTTATAGCCCAGGTAACCGGAGATACCTAAAAACTTCGCCGCCTTTGCGTACACTTCGGGGCTGTTGAATTTGAGCCAGTTCGCCTTTGAGTAGTAGGGCCAGAACATTTTGTACAGGGGATCGGCAATGTCATTGGTTACCTGCCCCAGAGAGGGGATGTTCATGCGCCACCGTTCATCAAGCCAACTGATGGGGTTACAGATGACTTCCCCCGCCTTGTCGAGGGCCAAAAAACAGGCTCCCTGGCTGGACAGGCCGATGCCGGCTATATCCGCTTTGTTCCCCGTAAAGTGGGCGAACATATCCGTCACGGCGCCGCGCAGGGCATCCCAAAGGTCATTCGTCCCATGCTCTACCCAGCCCTGATGGGGAGAAAGCAGTTTAGGGTGAGCCGCCGCGCCCCGCGCAATCAGGGTGCCCTTGCTGTCATACATGATCGCCCGTGTGCTTTGGGTGCCGCTGTCTATGCCGATAATATACTGCCCGCTCATAAAACCCTCCTAATTCTTCCCTTTCAATTTTGGATAACCAGGTTACCCATGTCTGTCCTGAACGCCGGATTGCTCAAACATTGAATGTACATTTTTATATACAATCCGGTAAGCTTTATTCGAAGGGAGTCGAATGCTCAAGAATCCGCTCGCCGGCTCGCGGGGGAACTTTGGGGCGGTTCAATTTCTACACCAATGATGGCGGGGTTGAGACCTCCCCTGTGCAAAATGAGAAAAGTCCGCAGGACTTTTTCTTCTCGAACGAAGATACCCCGCCGAACCTTTGGTTCAAGCTCTGCGGCGGAATTATTTATTATATCAGGCAAAAATTGGATCTGTCAAACTTTTTTTCAATTTTTTTCAATTTCCCGCCATTTTGTTCTTGAATTTTTCATCGCCCCGCGCGATAATCATCTTGGTATTTTAACAATCCAGAGGAAAATGATGAAAAAATGGTTGGCGGGATTGTTTGTGTTGTCAGCGGCCGCGCTTATGGGGTGCGGCCCGAACGGTAATTCGACGGATTACGATGTGGAAAAAATCGAAGTCCTGGCGGACAGCCCGCTGAAGGGCAAGACCCTTTATTTTTTGGGCTCCTCCGTTACGGTTGGCTATGGGAGCCAGGGGATAGCGTTTCCCCACTATATCGCCAAACGTAATCAATGTACCGCCGTGGTGGAAGCCGTTACGGGTACAACCCTGATGGATAAGAACGATAATTCCTATGTCCACCGCATGGAATTCGGCTCAAAATTTGACAAAACCGCGAAGGTGGATTTGTTTATCTGCCAGCTTTCTACCAATGATACGGGGGGAGGTACGGTGGATATGCTTAACCTGGGCGACATGGCGGGTCCCACCGGGGATTTAGGGGCCTACGATAAGACCACGATAACCGGCGCCATGGAGTATATCATCACCTACGCCCAACAGACATGGGGCTGCCCGGTGCTGTTTTATGCCTGTTCCCGGCGCAGTGACGAACGGTACGCAAAAATGGTTGACCGGCTGAATGAACTGGCCCGGGTATGGGACATCGGCGTATTGGACCTCTGGAATGACGCGGACTTTAATAACATCACCAAGGCGCAGCGGAAACTCTGGATGAAAGACGAGACCCACCCCACAAAGGCGGGTTATTTGGAGTGGTGGACCCCGGCGGTGGAACAATTCCTGTACGCCGCGGTCAGATGAGGGCCGTCCCGTCAAAGAAAAAAATCCGTCTGTGAGACACAGGCGGATTTTTTGTTGTGTGCCGCCGGCTCCTTCTACTTGGCTTCGGCCTGGGCGGCGGCCTTCATCGCCTGGGCCGTCAGCCAATTAATCATTACCTTCTGAATCAGTATACAACCGGCAAGGAATATCCCGCCGCCGATGAGGAACACCAGGACATTGACACCTATCTCCCGGGTGTAAAGCGCCAGACCATCGGGGGTATAGAAAAACTTCCCAATAGAGATCGTGGCGGCGATCAAGTACGTAAAGGATGCGTTGTTGCAGACGAGAGGGCAGACGGTTCCGCCCATGATGATCAGGACCAGTATGACAAAGATGACCGGAATAAAGGCGTATTTAAATTCCAGCATCCCCGGTTCCCCCCTGAATACCGCGCTTTGTCCCATCAAATACCAGCATGCCCAAAAAAGCAGCAGGGACATCAAAAACCCGAACAGGCCTCCGAGGAATATTTCAGGGCTCCGTTTAGGATCGTTGCCCATGATGAAGTACAGGATAGTAACAAAAAACATGGGCCAGGTGGGCAGCGAGAATGAATTGTACACATTGGGAAAGAATTTACCGCTGGCGGTCAAAATTTTGTCAATGGCGGGAAAAATGAACGAGACGCTGGAAAAATTCACGATAAATACCCACAGACATACGGCCCCCGTTACCAGCACTGTAGGTTTATCCGGCTTCCTGAAAAATCCACTGGTTTTACTTTCCATTTGGTCCTCCATGAGATGTGTTTTTTCGGATCAATAACCACGCGGCACTATTGAATGTACATTTTTATGTACTATCCGATGTTCTCCATTCTACCAGTCAAATTTCGTTCTTGTCAAATTTTATTTGTATTTTTTTGCCGATCCGGGCCGTAATGGACATTTTTTATTTACATACGATAGTATCGGTTTATATGGCTGTGTATATTCGGGGGACGGTGTTCTGTGGATGAACATCTCTCCCATAAATACAAAAAATCCTGGTTAATCAACACCCGCATCGCCCGGGACCTGATCGGTTTTTCCGCCGGGGACCGGCTGCCGACGATTCAGGAATTCACCCAAAAACACTGTTCTTCCCGGGGGATTGTGCAAAAAGCCCTGGACGGTTTACAGGACAGCGGGGCCATCAGCCTGGAAAAGCGGGGAAAAATGGGAACCTACATCAGCGCCGTAAACCCAGCGGCCCTTTTCCGGCAGGGGGGGCTTGAGTATATTACCGCCACCATGCCCCCGGCGATCACCGGCGACCTTGCCGGGCTTGCCACAGGAATTTGCGATGCCATGGAAGAATGTCCGGCCCCTTTCAACTTCGCCTTTATCCACGGAGCGGACAAACGGGGCGCCGCCCTCTCCCGAATGGTTTACGATTTTGCCGTTACTTCCCAGTCCGCCGCGGGCCGGATTGCCACTCGGTATCCCGATTTGGAAACAATGATGCTTCTGGACGGCTGCGTCTATTCGCCGCCCTTTGTCCTGTGCAGCCGGCAGCCCGGAGTCTGGAATATTTCCGACGGCAATACCATCGCGGCGGATCCTTCCAGCATAGATCAGTACAGGCTGACCAAACGGTTCTGCCGGGGAAAAAAGGCGCGGATCATTGAGCGTCCCTACGTTACCTGCCGGGCGCTTTTTATTTCCGGCGGGATTGATTTTCTGATTCACCGGGATGAAGCGTGGATACAGGAATACAAGGTTCCGTCGATTCCCCTTGAATACGGACGGGGATCAAGCTACCTTCTTCCGGCGGTTCTTATCAACAAAAACAACTACAATATCGGGAATATTCTCAGGGCCTTTCTCCGCCCCCCGCTGATCGCCGAAAGTCAAAACGCCGTGCTGAAACACCGCAAGGAAATGCAGATTTATTGAGCCCTGAATTTTTTCTTGACAGGCCGGCGGCGGCAGGGTTATTATATGTACAAATTAATGTACATTCAAAGGGGTATCCCGGATGTTGGAAGAAATCAAAAAGACGCTGAAAGAGGCGTTTCCGGATTTGACGCCGGAACTCTCCATGGACGAGCGGGGTATTCTGACTATCCGGGGGGAATGCGCTTCCTGGGAGGAGGTAGTCGCCGCGGGGCACTTGGCGGCTCAACCGCCGGAGGTCAAAAACGTGGTGAACGAACTTTCCGTCCGGGGAAAGCCCGCCCCCCGCAGGGACTATGCCCCGGACCGGGAAAAGGGGCTGAAAGCGGGGCGCGTCGATACTGTTGACTTGCTTATCATCGGGGCCGGCATATCCGGCTGCGCCATAGCCCGGGAACTTTCAAAATACCGCCTGCGTATCCTCGTTGTGGACACGGGCGATGACCTGGCCTGCGGGGCGACGAAAGCGAACAACGGCAACATACACCCGGGGCACGTCGTAAAGCCCGGAACCCTCAAGGCCAAACTCAACATTCGGGGGAATGAACTCTACACCCGGTGGGCGGAGGAACTAGGGTTTGAATTGCAGCGCTGCGGCCTCATGGG
>JAISLX010000101.1 GCA_031277045.1 Treponema sp. | reverse complement strand
TTCAGGCCGCCATTGCCCTTGAAACAGCCGATCTTTCCGGCCTCACCGATGACGAGAAGGTGGGCTTCAAGATTGTAAAGCGGGCGCTGGAAGAACCTATCCGCCAGATTGCCGAAAATGCCGGCCTTGACGGCGCGGTCATCGCGGATCGGGCCAAGGGCGAGAAGAAAGGCATCGGCTTTGACGCCTCTAAACTGGAATGGGTGGACATGGTAAAGGCCGGCATCATCGATCCCGCCAAAGTAACCCGCTCCGCCCTGCAAAACGCGGCCTCCATTGCGAGCCTGCTTCTTACCACCGAATGCGCCATCACCGACATTCCCGAAAAGAAAGAAGCCGCGCCCATGCCCGGCGGCGGAATGGGCGGCATGGGAGGAATGGACTACTAAAGAATCGCGGGCCTTTCCCAAAACTAAAGTTTTGGGAAAGCCTCTCGCGTAACAGCAATTTTTAGCGCGTAAAAACGGCCGCCGTGAGGCGGCTGTTTTTTTAGTGCCTTTCGCGGTATCGCAAAACCCGCCGGGCGGGGGCCTCGCCTTTCAAAGGGCCGGGTCTTTCAGGGCGGCGTTGAGCATTTCCGCTAATTTTTCCGCTTCTTCACGGGTAAAGGTCACGCCCTTTCCCATCTTGTCGTGTCCCGGAGACCAATCCCGAATATCCAGTTTGGGATTTCTCCCGTTCCAGGATACCAGGTTAAACTCCTTTTTCCAGCCGCCCTTTTCTTCCGAAAGAACACCGTAAGCCTTCAAAATGTCAAAAGTGATGTCCGGCATATTTAACTCCTCTGCCTAATAGTAATTTTCCTTTTCAAAAATTGAAAAGTTTTTAGAAAAACTTGTAAGTAATCCGTTATAGTCTAATATATATGTATGGGTTTCATCTGCCGATCTGCTTCAATCAAGATGAAAACAGGGTGAAAAATACAGAGGAGTTTTTATGAATTTCATACGTTCATGGCTGTTACCCTTGAGTGTGGTATTGATTTTGGCGGCTGCCGCGTGCAAGAGTAGCCCACCCCCGGAAGAACCCGCCGCTTCGGTCCCGGAGAGTCCGCCACCCTCCGCGCCCGCTCCGGAACCCGCTCCGGTCCCGGAGAGTCCGCCGCCCTCCGCGCCCGTTCCGGAACCTGCTCCGGTCCCGGAACCCGCGCCCCCTGATCCCTCCGAAGAGTTGCTGGTAACTCTGAACGATCTACTTGTCCGTGCGGAGCGGGCAAGAAACGACGCGCTCGCGTTTGACGGACCAGTTTATTTCAAAGATGAGACCGGTGACGCGGAGGCCGCCTATACTTCCGCCAAAACCGGAGTAAAAACCGGCACAGCCGAAGAGATACAGGACGCGATAACCCAGTGTACCCATATCGCGGAGGCTTTCGAGCGGATATTTAGGGATTCCCTTCCCCTGTATGCCGGGGACAGGGCAAAAGAGTTTACCGAAGCCCGGGACAACGCCATGCGGGAGGGCGCTTTTGATTTAACTCCGGAAAGAACCCTGGTCGCGGACGGGCAGGCCGAAGAAGCCCGGAAACTGTACGAAGAGGACGAAGATTATTACGCCGCCGCCGACGCTATCCACGAGGCTATAGACAAGTACAGGGCTTTGGCGCTTGGAACCCGGGCATATAAGGTCCGGGAGCAGGTCGAATTTTACAATTTTGAACGCTATGACCCTGAAGGCTTTACCCAGGCCGATAACGTAGCTCTTGCGGCGATTGACGCCTATGACGGTGATAAGATGGAAGCGGCTCTGGATGCCGCCGAGGAGTGTCTTGTCCGGTACACGGTTATTCTCAATGCCGGGATGAAGACATACGCCGGCGAACGGCGGGCGGCGGCGGACACGGAACGGCGTTTCTCCCTGGAAAAGAAGGCAAACGTAGCGGTCAAGGACGATTTTGCCGCGGCTCAGAATGTCTTCGATTCGGCCGAGAAGGGGTTTCAGAAAGAAGAGTACCTGGAAGCCTCCAGACTATATTTCCAGGCGGAATTTGCCTTTGTGGAAGCGGCCGCGGCGGCTGAACGGAAGCGGCTGCTCGCGGAAGACGCGATAAAAAAGGCGGAAGAATTTACCGCCGCAACTGAAAACACCGCCCGGAACGCCGAAGGGCTGTAACAAAAGGAGAAGATTGATCTATGAGCCGAAAAACCATTTTTGTTTTATCGTGGGCACTTTTATTTGTTCCCGCCCTGTTTGCCCGGCCTATGTCCGAGTATCCCGCGGGCGTCCGGGCGGCGGAGCCTCCGTCTTCCGGAGACGCCGCCGGTATGTCACAAATACTCGCTTCTTCCGGAGAGCCAGCCGGCACGGCACAGGCCCCCGCTTCTCCCGGAGAGGCTGACGACACGGCGGGGACCCCTTCTTCCCGGAAGACGCCGCGCCCGCATCAAAATCTACTTGATAACGAATATTACCGCGAGAGCCTCCGGCTGACCAGACTGGCCCAGGAAACCTACGATTACGGCGATTACGATCTTGCCCGGCAATACGCGGAAGAAGCCCAGAAACAGGCCCGGCTTTCGGATGAGTACATCGCCCTGCAGCTTAAAATCGCCGAAACCGATGACGCCATCGAGGCAGCCGGCCGGCGGATCGAATGGGCACTCAGCGTTAAGGCGGACAAACGCTACCCCGGGGAATTTTCCGCGGCGGCCGCCTCGCGGGATAACGCGGTCGCCTACCGTGACGCGGAAAATTGGGATGCCGCCATTTCAGCCGCACTGGAGGCCCTGGAGGCGCTGGCACTCGTAGAAGACATCCCCGGCATACTTCTTCCGTCTCAATATCAAGTTCGTTCCTGGGCAGTCTCCCAGGACTGTTTCTGGAACATAGCCAGCAGAACCTGGGCCTATGGGGACAGCCAGCTCTGGCAGCGCCTGTACGAGGCCAACCGGAAAAAGCTGACCGATCCCGCGAACCCAAACATAATCCAGCCCGGAATTATTCTGGACATCCCCAGCATCAACGGCGAGGAACGGGAAGGACTTTGGAACGCGGACACGGATTATCCTTCTTTTAAGGCCAACTAAGACGCTACGCCGCGCCGCAGGTACAACATCAGCGCGGCGGCCATTAGCGCGTGGATATAGGGCGGTTTTCCCATGCCGCGGATCACCTCTTCGGCGGGAAAAAGTTCCACATCCAGATATTCATCCACATCCAGATGCCGTTTTCCCGTATCCGTTAGATCCTCGGCCAAAAAGAAGTGAACCCGGTTTCCCATAATTGCCGGATTAGGACTCATTTCCCCCAATCCGGTCATTTTGCGCGGACGGTAGGCCGTCTCCTCCTCCAGTTCCCGGGCTGCCGCGTCTTCCGGATTTTCCCCTCGTTCAAAAACGCCGCCGGGAAATTCCAGGGAAAGCTCCCTGGCCCCGTGCCGCCACTGACGCACCATAACAAAACGCCTACCCTGCGGACCGTCCAGTGCCGGAACAACCACAGCCCAGTCCGGGGCCTCCATCGTCGTATAAAGCCCGGTCTTTCCCGAAGGGGAACGGCAAAGATTCTCCCTTATCGAAAAAATCCCATTCTCAAAAACCACCCTACCGCTTTCTTCTTTCCATATCAAATCCATTTCCGGATAATACCCCATTTTCCGCCTCACTTCTACCGTTCATCCGGCGCGGAGCCGCCGCCGGAAGTCGCGGCGTTTTTTGACAGCCGGACAATAAAGCCTTATACTTAAAAACGGAGAAACAACCATGTCAATCATAACCATTTCACGTCAACTGGCCGGTCTGGGTGATGAAACCGCCCAGGAATTGGCCAAACTTTTGGATTATCGTTTTGTGGACAAACATTCCCTGGAAGAAAAAATCAAATCCTACGGCGTAGCGGGGGCAAAGTTCGACAAATACGACGAACGGAAACCCACATTACTCGCGTCACTGTCGCAGAATCGGGATGACTATCTACACTACCTCAAAACCGCGATGCTCCACGAAGCTGGCAAAGGCAGCAGCATCTTCATCGGCCGGGGGGCAAACGCAATCTTCCGGGATGTACCGGGAGTACTTTCCGTATATCTTGTAACCCCCTATGAAATCCGCATGGAACGGGTCAAAAGCTATTTTCACTGCGATGACAAGCGGGCCAGACAAATAATCAACCAGAGCGATAACGACCGCCAGGGCTTTCACCGCTATTTCTTCGACATAGATTGGAAAGATCCCTCCAATTACCATATAACATTAAACACCGGGACTTTTCACCCCGGAACAATAGCCGGCAGCATCAAATACTTACGGGACACACTTTTTACCCCCGAGATCGAGACCCAGCATGAAGCGCGGCTCAAAGAACTCACCCTGGCTCAACAAGTAGTACACCGGATCTTCTACGAAAAAGGCATACCCATTCATTTTTTGGAGGCGGCCGTCACCGGCAATACCATCACTCTCTTTGGCGTAGTCAACTCCCACGCGCTCGTAGAAGCAGCCGTAAACGCCGCGAAAGAAATCGCCGAAGGGGTAGACGTACGTTCCGGCATCCAGGTAGTTCAGGAATACAGCATAATACCGTGACGCGCTCACCGCCATTATTATGAATTTGGGCGCATTTTTTGCGGCGGCAAACCTGGAACGCCGCAAAAAACCGGGCTTTACGCTTGTATCTTTTGCCCAACACCCATATCGGGCAAAAGGATACCGCTTCAATCCCTTGCGCGGCTCCATATCCCGGACAACTTCCTTCGTGGGAACATACCCCCCTTTCACCAACGCCGGCAGAAAATAATTCAGCGCGGACACTTGACATTATTTCACTTCCTGATTATATTCTATCAATCGAGGGGCAGAGCGCGGCGTGTTGACAAACCGTCTTAAAAACGGCACAGCCGAAGAAGCCCTGAAAACATTCGGTTTTTTATTTTTTTTGCAAAAATTTTAAAAAACCACTTGAATAATTTTTTTAGATTTGTTATTATATCATTAACGTGATTGCAGAATTGCTCTTTGATACGTTATTGTGAGTTTGGTTATTGCGCAGAATTTTTCTGCATGATAATTTGTCAATTTTGGGCAGACCGGAGCAAACGGTATTTCCCTTTTGACAAAGTGTATAGAGACAAAGCTGGTTTTAGATCATCAGGTTTGAAAGACAGCAAAATTTTCTATATACAATGAAAAGCATCCAGTACGGCATTTTGAAAAAAATGCTGAAATGTGCGGATTTTGTAAAAAAACCGGTTGCCGGGGCTTGACAAAATGCGGCGGATGTATTACCTTTAATAAATCGTCATAAAGACGAAAATAAAGAAGTTTTCCTTGAATAAGAAGACTTCAATGATCTTTGGCATTTTAGGGAAGGGAGAGAGAAAACGCGAAAATTAGTTTCGCAACTGATTTTCGCATGCCAAGGGCGTCACGGGAAATCGTGGCGTCCAGCAAGCGCATGATGAATTCGGGTAAAATCCGGGTTCATCGAGGGTCCTGTACATTCGGTCGAAAGGCCGGAACACAAGATCCTCCGTCAAGAAGCAGGAAGGCCGGGCAACCGGCCAGCTTGAAATGAGTTCTTTCGGGCTTCGGCTCGTGAGAAAATAATATCATGGAGAGTTTGATCCTGGCTCAGAACGAACGCTGGCGGCGCGTCTTAAGCATGCAAGTCGAGCGGCAAGGGGTAGCAATA
>JAISLX010000099.1 GCA_031277045.1 Treponema sp. | reverse complement strand
TTTTTCTACAGTGAAGCGGAGGCGCTGTTTTTATCCTCGGTAAACCGTCTTTTTGTTATAGCGGGTTTTGTGTTGGTCCTCTTGAGCGTTGTTATCTCGATATGGTTATCCCGTACCATAGCCCGGCCCATCCTCAAAGCTGAGGAAGCGGCCCGTCAAATCGCCACGCTGCATTCCTCCGGGAGCGGCAGCCGGCAAAACCGCAAAATCCGCCTCCATGACCACTACCGGACGAAGGAACTGGCCGGGCTTTCCCGTTCCATCAATGAACTTGCCCGCGAACTGGAAGAGGGGGATCGCCGCCAACGGCAGCTTATTTCCGACATAGCCCACGAACTGCGTACCCCGCTCACATACTTGCGGGGTTCTATCGAGGCCATACTTGACGGCGTTTGGCAGAGCGACCGGGAACATCTTGCAAGCTGCCATGAAGAGATCATGCGGGTTACCCGGCTGATAGAGGACCTTAACACCCTGACCAATCTGGAATGGGAAACTATCAGCCTTAACAAAACCACTTTTGATCTCGCGGAACTGCTCCGCCTTACGGCAGAACAATTCAGGACGGCGGCGGATAAAAAGGGCATCAATCTAATACTGAATCTGATTCCCGGCCCCATTAACGCCGATTATGACAGGCTGAAACAGGTATTCATCAATCTCCTGTCCAACGCCATAAAGTACACCGATGAGGGGAGTATTACAGTTTCCATAGAGCCGTCTTCAAAGAATCGGCGTATTTCTATTGCCGATACGGGCATCGGCATAGCCCCGGAGGACCTGCCCCATATCTTTGAACGCCTTTACCGCACCGATAAATCCCGAAACCGGAACACCGGCGGTGCGGGAATAGGGCTGGCCATAGCCGCCGCCATTGTTTCTGCCCACGGCGGAACCATAAAAGCCGAAAGCGGTAAGGGCGGAACCACGTTTCAGGTTGAATTATATGGTAGTTAAACCCTGCTCCGTAATGTATAATAAGTACATGGTTATCTTGATTCCGCGCGGCCGTATAAGCGCCGCGAAAATTGCCCTGTTTGCGGTAGTTCTGCTCTTGGTCTTTGCCGGCTGCGCGGGCCTGCCGCCTGAAACGGCCGTTCCCGAAGCCGTGTCCACGCCGGCACCGGAATCCCCGGCCGCGGGCGAAGACAGCGATTATTCGCCGAAGCTGCCCCCGGGCCTTCCCGTGGAAGCCGGAGAATACCTTCAGGCCCTTGCCCGCGCGTTTTCCACGGCGGATCGGGACTTCCTCCTGGCCCAGGGGGAAAGCCAGTTCGAGGCCGAAAACCGGGGCCGATATGATGAGGAAAGCTACCTCGCCCTGCTCTACCGTGTGGGACCTCTCTCCGGGGACAGGGCCTCCGTGCCGGTGGGTGTGGAAACCCCCCGGCTGAACCCCGCCCAAATCCGCCGCATTGAGTTTGCCGGCTGGGAGGAACAGGGCCCCGCTCTAATCATAAGCGCCCGGCTCATCACAAAGACCGGCGAGGCGATACCCTGCCAGTTGACCCTGCTCTGGCGTCTGCGTGAACCGAAGATCCTGGGGGTATATCCTTAAAGTTACCCGGATTCTTTACCTAAACTTGACCCATAAAATGATTCCAAACTCGTGTTTTACAGGAGAAAAATTCTTCAATATTTTGATGTTTTTAAGTCCCTGCAGGTAAGTGTTGTTGCCTTGCGGGGCGTCTTGTCAGGGATATAGGCGGGGGGTAAACTAAAGATATGGCAGATCCCGAACTGGTAAAGGTACTGGACTATATCTTAAACCGTTGCGACGAAGGCGCTATCGAGGCGGTGGCGGCGGCGGTGGTGCGGCGGAAACGGGACCTTGCCATGTTTGGCGGCATGGAAAGACTGCCGGACCCCAAAAGAACGGCGAAAGAACTCGCGTCCCAGATAAACGTGAATGCCACCATGGATGGTCTTGCCGGTACGGTGCGGAGCATGGCGGCGCGTATCATCAGGCAGGAAGCGCCCGAATTGGACGACGGGCAGGTAGAGGGCCTCCTCCGTGCCTGGGTGCCCGGCGCGGACGGGCAGGGTTCTTCCGCCGGGAACGCCCCGCCCGCCGGCCTTCTGCTTGCCATGATCGGCCAGTTTGTCGCCTATTCACGGGGAACCATGGACCCGGCGGAAGAGCGGGAACTCCGTTCCGAAATAGGCGCCTGGCCGGATCGCTACTGGAAGGCTTTCCCCCGTGTGGTACAGCTTATCATCAGCGGCTACCTGAAAGGGGAAATGGACGAAGGGGAATTCAACGCCAAGATCAACACGGCCCTCTCCCTGGGCGGATGAAGGGCGCCATAAAATTCTCCGATAAATGAGCCGGTTCCCAAATCGGTTATGGTGACCGGCTCAAATAGCAAAAAATTACAAAAAAGAACAAAAAAACTTGACGGCTGAATACTACCATGCTACCATACTTATAATTCAATTTCTCAGGAGGAAATATGCAAAGTACAAAATGTTTCTTGGTGACGGTTCTGGTGGTTTTGATTGCCGCCGGAAGTGTATTCGCGGGAGGCGGGGCCCAGTCGGGGAGCGGCGGCTCCGCCGCGCAGCAAAAGCTGACCATCAAGGTTGGGGACAACTGGGGCGCCAGCCATCCCATGGCGGCGGCTCTGGACACGGTGTTCAAGCCGCAGATTGAACAGGCTTCGGGAGGGGCAATTACGGTGGACATTTACCACTCCGGTACCCTGGGAAATGAAGCCGATCTCTGGAACGGCGTCCGGAATGGGACCATTGAGATCGCCATTGTCGGGACTCCCATGAACCAGGAATACCCCACTATGATGATTTCTGACTGGCCCTTCCTGTACCGGGACCTGAGCCACGCGAAGAAGGTCTGGACCGGCCCCATTGCCGAGGAGATCAACAAGGAATTCCAGCAGAAATTCCCCACGGTGTATATGCTGGCTTGGGGGCCGAACAGCGCCCGGACTTTTACCAGCAACAAAAAGCTTACCTCGGTGGACGATTTCAAAGGGCAGAAATTCCGTATGCCCAGTAACCCCATCCACGTAGGTATTGCCGAAAACCTCGGGGCCAGCGCCCAGGTTATCCCGCTGGGGGAACTCTTCAGCGCCCTGGAAACCGGCGTGGTGGACGGCCAGGACAACGGCATGGTAACGGTTATCAGTGAAGCCTTCTACGAAGTACAGAAGTATCTCTACGAGACCAACCACATCATCGCCACCCTGGAGATCATCGTCAGCGCCCCATTCTACGATAAACTTACCCCCGCCCAGCAGAAGATAGTGAGCGACGCGGCCAAGGCCACCGGGACAAAAGCCTGGGACGACTATATCAAGAGCGTGGACAACGACCGGCAGTTCCTCAAGGACAAGGGAGTAACGGTAACCCCCACCACCGCCGCGGATCAGGCGCGGATCATCCAGATGATTCAGCCCCTTACCGACAAGCTTTTTGCGGAACACGCCTGGGCCAAACCCCTGACCGACCGGATAAAAGCGGTCCAGTAGGAGGAGGAGCTAAAGTGAGGAGAGGGAAGGGAGAAGTTAGGAGTTAGGTGACACTCTTTTTTTCACTCCTCACTCCTCACTATATATAACTAACAAGGGGGGTTCTATTGAAAAAGTTTTTGAATACCCTTTTCAGGGGTGTTGAAATTCTCATTGCCTTCTTTTTGGCGGCCATGATAATCCTTGTCTTTATGAATGTGGTTTTTAGATACCTCTTTAGCAAGGGTTTTGCGTGGTCCGAGGAAATTGCCCGGCTTTGCTTTATATACCTGGTGTACTTGGGTTCCATCGGGGCCATGCGGGACAACCAGCACCTTATCATCGACAGCATCCTGTCCCGGGTACCCCGCATCGCCCAGCGGATCATCTACTTTTTGGTGCAGATCGGGGTTATCTGGCTCATGATTATTCTGACCCGGGGAAGCTGGGGACTGGTTATCCAGAATTTGAATGACAACTGGGTAGCCACTAAATTCCCGACTTTTCTCGTATACGCATCGGGGCTTGTAACCGGCATTGCCATTGGGATTATTGCCCTGGCAAATCTGTTCCGCCTTGTTGTTTTGAAAATGCCGGTCACCGATCTGCTTAAGATCCGGGACGACCCGGAATCGGATCAAATGCAGGAGAGCATACAATAGGAGAAAACGATGTCTCTGATAATTTTATTTTTGGTGTACCTCTGCGGGTCGATGCTCCTTGGTCTTCCTATCGCTTTTTCTCTGCTGTTCGGTTCATCCGCCACGGTCCTCCACATGGGGGGAACCTCCACCAATCCGCAGATTGTGGCGGCCCAGCTCCTGCGGGGGGTTGACAGCGTTACCATGATGGCCCTGCCTTTCTTCGTCGTCGCCGGAGAATTGATGAACCGGGGCGGCCTTACCAGGCGGATCATCGATTTCTGTAACATCTTTGTCGGACGGGTCCGGGGCGGCCTGGGTTATGTGACGATT
Source organism: Treponema sp. (assembly GCA_031277045.1). The sequence goes on along the minus strand of JAISLX010000099.1, from coordinate 2,019 downwards.
CTCGCCTGCCTTATGTTCGCCAGCCTCGTGGGTTCCGCTGTAGCCAGTACCGCCGCCCTGGGGGCTATCCTTATCCCCATGATGGCAAATTCCGGCTACAATCGCGCCAAGTCCGCGGGTCTTGTGGCGGCGGGGAACATGGTAGCCCCCATCATGCCCCCTTCCGTGCCGATGATTGTATACGGTGTTGCCGCCGGGGTTTCGATCAAGTCCCTCTTTCTGGGGGGTATCGCGCCGGCAATATACCTCACCATAATTATGAGCGTTTGCTGGTTCTTTATTTCCCGCAAAGACGCGATTAAAAGCAACGCGCCGAAACCGACCCTTAAAGAAACCTTCAAAATGTTCATAAGCGGGCTGTGGGCGCTGCTTCTCCCGGTCATCATCATTGTGGGACTGCGGGGCGGGGTGTTTACCGCCACCGAAGCGGGGGTCGTGGCCGTGGTCTACGCCCTCCTCGTGGGGGTCTTTGTGTACCGGGAACTCAAGCCCAAAGATATATTCAAGGCCCTTATCGGCGCGGCGAAGACTTCCAGCGTGGTCATGTTCCTCGCGGCCGCCGCCCAGGTTGCGGCCTACGTTATGACCATCGCCCGGATGCCCCAGATGATCACCGCCGCCCTGAGCGGGTTAACCGACCGGCCCATCCTGTTAAACGTCATGCTGATGGCGGTGGTTCTGCTGGTTGGAACCGCCATGGACGTGGTTCCCACGATTCTTATCCTGACCCCGATTTTTATTCCCCTGCTGAGGGCGGCGGGAATCGATCCGGTCTACTTTGGCATCAACTTTGTGCTGGTCAACGTCCTGGGCCTGCTCACCCCGCCGGTGGGGCCGGTGCTTAATGTCGCCTGCGCGACGGGGAAGATCAAAATGGAGGAGATTCTGATGCCCACCCTGCCGTACTTCATCGTCCAGTGCCTGCTCCTGCTGACCATGACTCTGGTTCCCGAGCTGATCATGGTACCCCTCAAATGGTTTGCCGGTTATACGCCCCGGGTACCGGTTCCCTCAATCCTGGGACTTTTCAGATGAGGATAAAACATAACCACTGCTTTTTATGGAGGGCAGTATGAAACAACTGTTGACGGAAAAGCCCCGGGTTCTCAAGATGCTCGACGTGGAAAAACCGAAAATCGAAGGTTCCGGGGACGTGCTGGTTAAGATGAAGGCCGCGGGAATCTGTGGGTCCGATGTGCATATCTACCACGGGACCTCCCCGGTGGCGACGTACCCCCGGGTGATGGGCCACGAGATTGTGGGAGTAGTGGCCGAAACCGGGAAGGATGTCACCAAAGTGAAGGTTGGAGACCCGGTGATCCTCGACCAGATTGTCGCCTGCGGGGAATGCTACCCCTGCAAAATAGGGCGGCCCAATATCTGCTGTAATCTGAAGGTGCGGGGTGTGCATATCGACGGCGGCTACCGGGAATACGTGGTTGCCGGGGAGGAGGCCATGCACCTCCTTCCCCCGGGTCTCGCCTTTACCGACGCGGTGATGATAGAGCCCATGAGCATCGCCTTCCAGTCCTGCTCCCGGGCGCAGATCACCGGGGACGACATTGTGTTCATCCTCGGCGCCGGGGCGTTGGGAAAAAGCCTGATTAAGGCGGTGCTGCTGACCGGCGCCCGGCTTATCGTGTCCGATGTGGTGGATCAGCGCCTGGAGGAAGCCGCGGCCCTGGGGGTGTCCCGGGTTATCAACTCCAAAAAGGAGGACCTGGCCGCGAAATTAAAGGAATACACGCGGTGGGGTCCCACGGTCTCCATTGACGCCGCGGGCTTCCCCGGCTCCCTGCCCCTGCTGACGGACCTCACCTGCAACGCGGGCCGGGTCATCACTATGGCCTTCCTGGAGGAGCCCTCCCCGGTGCAGCAGTTCAAGATCACCGCCAAGGAACTGGATGTCCGGGGTTCCCGGCTGCAGAACAACAAATTTGAGGAAGTGATCAACGCCTACAAAGAGGGCAGGATCAAAATTGAGGGTCAGATCTCCCATGTGTTCCCCTTTGCCGAAGC
>JAISLX010000131.1 GCA_031277045.1 Treponema sp. | reverse complement strand
ACTTCGGCGATGGGGCCCAGTTCGTGGGTGGGGTAGTTTTCGCAGTTCCGCAGCAGGTAGTTGTCCTTGCGGTAATGGCGGTTTTCCCAGCCGCCCGTTATTTCCGCTCTTAGGTCGTGGCGGTAACCGCCCTGGCAGTGGACTATTTCACCAAACAGGCCCTGGCGGGCCATGTTGAGGACCATGAGCTCGTAGCGGCCGAAGCAGCAGTTTTCCATGAGCATGCACTGGGCGCCGGTTTCTTCCTGGGCGCGGACAAGGCGCCAGCAATCGTCAACGGAATAGGCGCCCCCCACCTCCACCGCCGCGTAAACGCCGGCCTCCATGGCGGCGCAGGCTATTTCCACATGGGGCGCCCAGCCCGTCGCGATAAGGACCGCGTCCAGGCCCTTCATGTCCAGAACTTCCCGGTAGTCCCCGGTGACCAGGGGCTTGGGCCGGCCGGCGGCCTTTCCAACTTTCGCGGCGGCCTCCAACCGGCGGTCCTCGTAGGAATCGCAGAGCGCCGTAACCGTTACCTCCGGCCGGGGGAGGATGCAGACCTCCATCAAACTCATGCCCCTGCCGCCAAGCCCGATGATGCCGATGTTTATCAATGGTTTCATTCCTGTCATTATAACGTTTCTGCCGCATTACTATAACAGCGTTGTCCGGAACCCCGGTTTCCGCCGAAGCAAAGGCCCGCCGGTAGCCGCTTAAAAGCGCCGTCGCCGCCGCTTCCTTTACAAAGGGCGGCGCTTCCTGTATCCATGATGTTACGGAGAAAACCGGCATGGATTATCAATACTGGAACCCGGAACTGGAAACAATGCCCCGCCCCGCCCTTGAGGCCCTGCAGCTTGCCAGGCTTAAGGAGGCCGTGGGCTGGGCCCTGCGGACGAGTTTTTACCGGGAACGGCTGGGCAAGGCGGGAATTACAAGCCCCGGCGACATCAAAAGCCTGGCGGACCTGCGGCGCATCCCCTACACCGCCAAACAGGACCTCCGCGACGGTTTTCCCTACGGCTTTTTAAGCATTCCCAAGGAAGAGGTGGTGCGGCTCCACGCCTCCAGCGGTACCACGGGGGTCCCCACGACGATATATTTTAGCCGGGACGATATAAAACGCTGGACCGACAATGTGGCCCGCTGCATCTACGGTACGGGCTGTAACAAGGCCGACGTGTTCCAGAATATGATAACCTACGGCCTCTTTACCGGGGGCCTGGGCTTCCACGCCGGGGGGGAGGAAGTAGGGATGCTGGTGATTCCCTCCGGGCCGGGCAATACGACGCGGCAGTTCCGGCTGATGCAGGACTTCGGCACCACCGTGGTCCACGCCACCCCCAGTTTTCTGCTCCACGTGGAGGCCCGGATGAAGGAGGAAGGGGTACGCCGGGAAAGCCTAAAACTCCGCAAGGCGTTCGCCGGGGCGGAACCCTACTCGGAGGACACCCGCCTGAGGATCGAAGAATTGCTGGGGATTGACGTGTACAATTCCTACGGCCTTTCGGAGATGAACGGCCCCGGCGTCGCCTTTGAGTGCCAGGCCAAGAACGGCATGCACCTGTGGGAGGACCGCTACATCGGGGAGGTCATCGATCCCGATACGCTGGAACCGGTCCCCGACGGCCAGACCGGGGAACTGGTCCTTACCTGCCTGTGCCGGGAGGCCACACCGTTGCTGCGTTACCGTACCAGGGACCTGTCCGGTTTCTATACCGAACCCTGCGCCTGCGGCCGTACCCACCGGCGGCTCCGCCGGATCACAGGCCGTACCGACGACATGTTGATTATCAACGGGGTAAACGTCTTCCCCAGCCAGATTGAGGAAGCGGTTATGTCCGTGAAAGACGCGGGAAACAACTACCTTATCGTGGTGGAAAAAGAGGGGGCGCTTGACCGGCTTACCGTCAAGGTAGAGGTGGGGAAAAACATCTTTATGGACGACACCCGGCCCCTGAACGCCCTGCGGGACCGGATCCGCTCGACTATCCAGGCTTCCATAACGATCAACCCCAGAGTGGAGCTTCACGAGGGGGGGAGCCTCCCCGTGGCGGAGGGCAAGGCCATGCGGGTTATCGACAACCGGCCCCGGGACCTGTAAACTCCCCGCCGGCTGCTTTAACGCCCCTGTGTTATGGTATACTGGGGCCTGTTACACGCGGCGGTTTGCGGGTAAAAGTCCGCTTTCAGCCGGTTTTTAGGGATCGTATGCGCGAAGCGCGGTAAACCGCCGGGTCTGCCGTATATCCAAACAACGCGAAAAAAGGAAGGCGCCATGATTTTCAATCCCGAATACGAATGTATGGACACGGCTGTCCGGCAAAAACTTCAGCTTGCCAACCTTAAAAACCTGGTGGAAATGCTCTACGCCAACGTGGCCTTTTACCGGGAAAAGATGGACGCCCTGGGGGTAAAGCCCGTGGACATCCACAGCCTTAACGACATTGAACATCTGCCCTTTACTACCAAGGACGATCTGCGGCTTAACTACCCCCACGGCCTTCTCGCCTGCCCCAAGGACCGGATTGTGGAGGTCCACATGAGTTCCGGCACCACCGGCAAACCCGTGGTGGACGAGTACACGATGAAGGACATTAACATCTGGCGGGAGGCTATGGCCCGGACAATGGCGGCCGCCGGCTGCACCAAGGACGACATCGTGCAGAACTGTTACGGCTACGGCCTTTTTACAGGCGGGCCGGGCGCCCACTACGGGGCCCTGACCATCGGCGCGGAGGTGCTGCCCATGTCCAGCGGCAATACCGCCCGGCAGCTTATGGTTCTGCAGGACTTCGGCTCCACCATCCTTACCTGTACCCCCTCCTACGCCCTCTACATGGCGGAAGAAGCGGCGGACGCCGGAATCGACCTTCACAAGCTCCCCATCCGCAAGGGCTGTTTCGGGGCGGAACCCTGGAGCGAAAATATGCGGAAGGAAATCGAAAGCCGCTACGGCATGAAGGCCTACGACATCTACGGCCTTACGGAGATTATCGGCCCCGGCGTTTCCTTTGAGTGCGAAGCCCAGAACGGCCTCCACGTCAACGAAGACCTTTTCTACCCGGAAATCATCGATCCCGGAACGGGAAAGGTCCTGCCCCACGGGGAAAAGGGCGAACTGGTCTTTACCACGCTGACCAAAGAGGGCACGCCGCTGCTCCGCTACCGGACCAGGGACATCACCTGTCTGATGAGCGAGCCCTGCTCCTGCGGCAGAACCACCGTGCGGATGCACCGGCTTTTTGGCCGTACCGACGACATGCTCATCATCCGGGGGGTCAACGTGTTCCCCAGCCAGATCGAGCAGGCCCTTATCGAAATTGAGGGAACCGAACCCCAGTACCTTATCGTAGTGAACCGGGGGGAAAGCCATTTGGACGATGTGGAACTCCAGGTGGAGGTAAAGCGGGAACTTTTCAGCGACGAAACCAGGGGCCTTGAAGAATTGCGGAACCGAATCGAAAATGTTATGAAAAGCAAGCTTCAGATTGGGGTTAAGGTAAAATTGGTAGAACCCAAAACCATAGAGCGGTCCATCGGCAAAGCCAGGCGGGTCATCGACAACCGGAAAATATAGGGGGATAACATGGGCATACAACAAATATCGGTTTTCCTGGAGAATAACGCGGGCCGGCTTGCGGAAGTAACCCGGACCCTGGCCGGCGCGGGGATCAACATCCGGGCCATCAGCATCGCGGATACGGCGGATTTCGGCATTCTGCGGCTCATCGTGGACAAGCGCGACGACGCCCTGCGGGCCCTGAACGCGGGCGGTTTTACCACCAGGGTTTCCGATGTGGCGGCGGTGGAAATTGACGACAATCCCGGCAGCCTTGCCCGGATTATGGAGCTTTTCCAGAAGTCCAAGGTAAACATCGAATACCTGTACGCCTCGCTGGAAGGAACGGCGGGAAAGGCGGTGGTCATTTTCAAACTGGCGGATCATGAAAAGGGCCTTGGCATCATCAAGGATAACGGCCTTTCCGTGGTGGAACAGTTCTAGCTTATGAAGATTCTCATGGCCTCCAGCGAGGCCCACCCCTACGCGAAGACCGGCGGACTGGCGGACATGGTTTCCGCCCTTTCCATCGCGCTGGCAAAACTTGGACATGAGGTACGGATAGTCCTGCCCCGGTACTACGGTATCGACCGGTCAGGCCTTACCCCGCTGGAGGGGGCTATGGGCGTCCCCGTGGGCGGCGGGGAGGAATGGTGCGCCGTTTACACCGCCGTTTTGCCGGGCTCTCCCTCCAAAAATCCCGTCCCGGTTTACTTTATCGACCACGAAAAGTTCTTTGGCCGGGAGGGAATCTACGGCAACCCCTGGGAACCGGACTTTTTGGACAACCCCCGGCGCTTCAGCTTTTTTAGCCGCTCGGTGTTCCAACTGTGCCGCAAAACAGGCTGGTTCCCCGACGTGCTGCACTCCCACGACTGGCCCAGCGCCCTGGTGAACGTGTACCTCAAATTCTGGGAACGGCCCCTGGGGGAGCGCGGCGAATTCGCCAAAACCGCGTCGGTACTGACCATCCACAACCTGGGCTACCAGGGTGTTTACGGCAAGGACAACTACGGCTGCGTGGGGCTGGGCTGGGACGTGTTTTACAACGCCGGCTTTGAAGACTGGAACATGATGAACATTCTTAAAGCGGGCCTTTACAGCGCGGACAAACTCAGCACCGTCTCCCCCCATTACGCGGAAGAAACCAAGACCCAGGCCCAGGGTTTCCACCTCGACGGGGTACTGCGCTACCGTTCCGCCGACTACGTGGGAATCCTTAACGGCATTGATACGGCGGTCTGGAACCCCGCCAGGGACGCCTATATTCCCAAAAAATACGGCGTTTCCAGCCTTACCGAAGGCAAAGCCAGGGCAAAAGAGGCCCTGCAGCGGAAATTCGGCCTTGCCGTTGACGCGGATCTGCCGGTTATCGGCATGGTAACCCGTCTGACCGATCAAAAGGGAGTGGGCGATCTTTTCGGCCCCGGCCACGGTTCCGCCTGGTCCATCTGCCGGGACATGGAGGTCCAACTGGTCCTGCTTGGTTCCGGGGAATCCTGGTGCGAACACGAAATCCGGAACCTTGCTTCCCGGCTCCCCAATTTCAAGTGCCATATCGGTTACCGGGAAGACCTAAGCCACCTTATCGAGGCGGGCAGCGACTTTTTTCTGATGCCCAGCCGTTACGAACCCTGCGGGCTTAACCAGATGTACTCCCTGGCCTACGGCACTCCGCCCATCGTCAGGAACACCGGGGGCCTGGCGGACACGGTGGAGAATTTTAACCAGGAAACCGGGGAGGGTACGGGCTTTGTGTTCGATGAGTTGAGCCCCCAGGCTATCTACGACACCGTAGGCTGGGCGGTGTGGGCCTGGTACAACCGGCGGCCCCAGATCCAGGCCATGCGGATCGCCGGGATGAAAAAGAACTTTTCCTGGGAAAAATCCGCGAAAAAGTACGTTGAACTCTACAAGAGCTGCCTGCGCTGACGGCGGCGCGCCGCGTTTCGCGCGTGGAATCCCGCGGAATCCGGCTGAAAGCCGGTTTTTTACCCCGCGAACCGCCGCGAAATGCCGGACAGGGGCGAATTCTTGATACTTACCGTCGATATTGGAACCTCCACCCTCAAGGCGGCGATTTTTAGCCGCAACGGGGACCGCCTTCAGCAGACGGCGGTCCCCACGCCCGCAAGCGGCGGGGAGGCGGAAAGCGGCGTCTGGCTGGAGGCTTTTGGGGCCGCCGTGTCCCGCCTGGGCGACCTGGGGGGGCTGGAAGCCTTGGCTGTCTCCGGAAACGGGCCAACCCTGGTTCCCGTAACAGGGAACCCCGCGTGCGGCGGCGCGGGACTCTCCCTCCCCGCCGGCAGGGCCCTGCTGTGGCTGGACCGGCGGGCCGGGGAAGAGTCCGCGAAGGTCTCGGAACTGGCGGGCGCCTATGTGGACCCCAGTTTCTTTGTCCCCAAAGCCCTGTGGATAAAAAACCGGGAACCTGGACTCTACGAAAAAACCCGGTACTTTCTGTTCGCCCCGGAGTATTTGGTCTTTGCCCTGACCGGGGAAGCCCGCACCGTCATTCCTTCCCGGGGCTTTGAACGCTGGTACTGGGACAAGGCGATGCTGGAGGGGCTGGGGCTGGAAAGCGCCAAATTTCCCCCCCCCGCCGCTCCCGGCGAACTTATCGGGACCGTCGGCGCCGGGGCCTCCGCCCATTTCGGCTTTCCGCGGGGCCTCAAAGTATTCGCCGGGGGCCCGGATTTCTTTGTGTCCATCCTGGGAACCGGCGTAACCAGGGCGGGGCAGGCCTGCGGACGGTCCGGCAGTTCCGAAGGAATAAACCTCTGTACCGAAACGCGGATCACGGACAGCCGCCTTATGAGCTACGGCCACCCCATCAAACCCCTGTGGAACCTGTCGGGGATCATCTCCACAAGCGGCAGGGCCATCTCCTGGGTCAAGGAACTTTTGGGCATAAAGGCCCTGCCCTACGAATCGTTTTATAAACTGGCGGCGGAAGCCCGGCCCGGCGCCGGGGGGCTTATCTTCCTGCCCTATCTGGCGGGGGAGCGGGCCCCCCTCTGGGACCCCCGCGCCAGGGGAGTGTTCCAGGGCCTAAGCCTTACCACCGGCCGGGCCGAACTTGCCAGGGCCGTGTGCGAGGGAGTCTGCTTTGCCATCCGGGATGTTGTTACCGTGATGGAAGAGTGCGGAGTCCGGGTAGGGGAGCTTCGGGTTACCGGCGGCCCCTCGGAAAGCCCTTTCCTCAACCAGCTTAAAGCCGACATCAGCCGCCGCCCGGTGCTGCTCCCCGCCCAGCGGGACGCGGAACTTCTGGGCCTGGCCATGCTCAGCGCCGTGGCCCTGGGAAGCTACGCCTCCCCGGCGGAAGCTTCCGCCGCCCTGGTCAGAATAGAGCGGGTCTTTGAACCCGCCGCGGAAACCCTCTACGGGGACCGTTTCGGCATGTACCGGGAACTCTACCGGACCCTTAAACCCTACTTCGGCGCCCATCATTCGCAAAGTCCGGTTTAATACCCAGGCGCAGAAGGAAGGAATGAAGAACTCCGCCGCGAGCAGCGTAGCGCGCCTTTGTGGTTAAAAATTCTTCAATGTTTTGGTAAATTCCGGCCCTTGGAAAGTAAACGCCCGGCGCCACATCTTTCGATTCGGCGCCGGGCGCTTTTGGAACTGACGGCGGAAATAGAGTTGTCCGGAAACCTCAGTTTCCGGCGAACCAAAGGTTCGGCAACACCCGCTTAAAAAATTTAGAACCGGTACCCCACGGCGAGCGTTGCATCAAGCCCGTGCCCAAGTAAAATGATATTTGCTGCCTTTGTATCAAGCAGGTCGTTTTCAAACTTGTTCGCGGCCCGTAGCCCGTACAAGAGCCCCCCGCGCAGATAAAGTTTATCGGTGAGCGAAACATCCAGACCGGCGCCGCCTTTAAACCACAGCGCGCTGAAATCCCCTGGGTCGATTTCTTTACCAGCAAAGTTTTTTACCTTCTTTCCGTCCTTATCGTTTTCGGAAAGCACAACCCGGTAGGTAATGCCCAGAAGGGGAAATACCGAAAGCTTTTTGCCAATGGCAATGGGGAATTTTCCCAGCAGCCCAATATCAAGTCCCGAAATGGACGTCTTGCCTTCCGTTTTCACTTCCGTTGGTTCGACGATACTAACCCCTCCTATGGTCACCCCCGGTATGGTTATTTTCATTTTTGATGTACCGCCGCCGCCGAAAAAGCCGAACGACAGTTCCGCGTAGGTTAGGTCAAGAAACGCGAAACCGCCGCCGCCGGCATAGGGGGTTTTTACGGAAACGAGGGAGCTTTCAGCCCCTCCGCCGAAATCACTGGTAAAGTAACCGCCCGCGCCCGCGCTGATAGCGAACGCCCCCGCCGCGGTAAACGCCGCAAGAACCGAAAGTAACACGAGTTTTTTCATGTGAAAAACTCCTCCTGGGGCCTTTGCCCCGTAAAATTCCCGCCCGCACGGGCAGGTTTCCCCTTGCGGGGAAGCAACAGCCGGTTTAGCCCTATACGGAGCCGTCCGGCGGATGTTGCCGCAAACAGGCCAAAACAGCCCGTTTTTAGGCGCGCTTCCCCGAACTACGGCCTGCGGACCGTAAAATTCTCCAGGAAATGCACGTTTAGGCAAATTATAATGACCACATAGGAAATTAGTCAAGGAGGATAAAGCATATAACATTGCCGAAGAGGTCATAGTACGAACATACATGACAGGCATTAGAGAAATTTTGGCCCGGAATTTTAAGCTAAACCGCCTGAAGCTGGGCCTAACCCAGGAACAACTGGCGGAAAAAGCCGACGTATCCACCCACTACATCGCCATGATCGAGACGCGCAACAAATACCCCAAGCCCGAAATGCTCGAACGCCTTGCCAAAGCCCTGGAAGTCGAGCCCCACCGGCTTTTCAGCGCATCCGATACCTTTGACGAAGCGCTTGAACGCCTGCGCCGGGAGATTGTTACCGACATGAAACAGGTTGTGCGGGACGCCATACAAGAAACCCTCTCAGGCGCCTGCAAAGACTAGCCCGCAGGACCGCAGACCGCCCCGGCCCGTCACCGGGAAGAAACGGAAAAGGCGGCCCTGGAGGACATTCCGGCCCGGAGAATTAAGGCCCCGGCCCAAAGAAAAAAAGCCGCGGCCGTCTGAACAGCAGCCGCGTAAAAAAATTTTTAGAACCGGTATCCCACGGCAAGCTTTACCAAAAAGCCGTGCCCCGGCAGGGCCTTGGTATCCACCCCCGGAATAGCGATATCTGAAATAACCTTATCAAAGTCTTTTTCATATTTGTTCACGGTCCGCAGCCCGTACAGGGCTTCCCCGCGTAAAAAAACATGATCGGTGAACAAAACATCAAGACCGCCGCCAAAGTTAAACCACAGCGCGCTGAAATCCCCCGGATCCGCTTCTTTACCGGCATGATCGTTAATCGTAATATGCCGCACCTTGTTTCCGTCCGTATCTTGTGCGGAAAGCATAACCCGGCAGGTGCTGCCCACAAGGGGAAACAGCGAAAGCTTTTCGCCGATTGCAAAGGGGTATTTTAACAGCAGCCCAATATCAAGCCCCGTAACGGACATACCGGCTCCCAGGGAGATGCTCCCCACGCTCAGTTTTGTTGTACCGCCGCCGCCGAAAACGCCCAGCGACAGTTCCGCGTAGGTTAGGTCCACAAACGCGAAACCGCCGCCGCCGGCATAGGGGGTTTTCATCGACATGGTTTGCCCCCCGGCCGATACTTCAACCCCTCCGCCTGAATCACTGGTAAAAAAGCCGCCCGCGCCTGCGCCGGCCTTGAACTCAGGCAGGGCGAACGCCCCCGCCGCGGCCGCCGCCGCAAGAACCGAAAACAGCACAAGTTTTTTCATGTGAAAAACTCCTCGCGGGGCCTTCAGCCCCCTGAAATTCCCGCCCGCAGGGGCAGGCGTCCCCTCGCGGGGAAGCGCCGGCCGGGCCCGCAGACGGCGTCGCCGCGCCCGGCCGCGGCGCCCCGTTTTCCGGCGTAATCGCCGCCACCGAAACGCGGCAAACCACGGGAAACCCAATTAGGGTTATAGACTATTGTCCTATTAGGGTTTTGTCAACAGCGGCAAAGTGTACTTCAATAGAGGAGGCTGCGGGGCTGTGAGGCATGGACGGACAGACTATAAAAGATATCCTAGGCGGAAATATCAAGTTATTGCGGGCCAGAAGGGGGCTTTCCCAGGCCGATCTATCCGAAAAAGCGGACATCTCAATCAATTTTTTAAGCAATATTGAACGGGGCCTTAAATTCCCCCAGCCGGAAATGCTGTCAAAGCTGTCAAATGCCCTTGGCGTGGAGGTCTACAAGCTTTTTTTGGAGGATATTGCCCCCGATGATGATAAAGAATTGCTCAATCATATATCCGAAGATCTTACAAAGACCGTCAATCTGGCAATGACTGAGGTTTTTAAGCGGTATGTAGGCTGACTTCCCCGGCAAAAGGGTACTGCGGCGCGCGTCCGGCGCGTTTTTACGCCCTGGCCTAAAGAAAAAAGGCCCTGGCCTGCGAAAAAAAAGCCATAGCCTAAAGAAAAAAAGCCGTGGCCCAGGAAAAAAAAGCCACGGCCTAAAGGGAAAAAGGCCCTGGCCTAAAAAGTTAAAGCCCTGGCCTGCGAAAAAAAGGCCGTGGCCTAAAGAAAAAAGGCCCTGGCCTAAAAAATTGAAGCCCTGGCCTTGAAAACAGAGGCCACGGCCTATACAATACAAGCTACAACCTAAAAGAAGGAGTAAATATGGGCAACGATTTTATTCCCGCTTCCGAAGCGGAATTTCTCTCCTTTGCGACGACTTTCAACGCCGGAGTAAGCGCCCACGGGACGCTGCTGGGCATCCCTCAGGCGCTCCAGGCCGGCAATACGGAGAAACTGGCCGCCTACACCGCCGCCTATCACACCGCCGATGCCCCCAACGCGGGCAAGCTTGACCGCGAAGACCGCCGGGAAAAGCGCGAAGACCTGACGAAGAACATCCGCAAGATCAAGAACGCCTACATCGACGGGGACCCGCTGGACGCGGTAACGCCTGAAATCCTTTTGGACTTCGGCCTCCGCGCCAAAGACCCCAACCGCACCGATGTTCCCGACCCGGCGGAGGTCGTTCCGTTTACGCTTGAAGGCGGCGAATACCTGCAAATTATCGTGAACCACCCGGCCCGCCCGCCGCGTTACAATGGGGCGGTGGCCCGCTACAAAGTGGGCGGGGACGCCCCCGCGAGCCACAAGGATCTGACCGAGAGCAAACTGCTCACCCGTCCGCGTGAAATCCTCACCTTCGAGGACACCCAGTTGGGGCAGACGCTGTACATCGCGCTGTACTGGCAGAACGAGAAGGGCCGCCTGGGGCCGCCCTCACCGATACAATCGCGGGTGATTGCGTAAGGGGTACAGGGAAATACCGCTAAAAGCAAAAGCGTTTTCAAAATACTATTTTGGAGACGCTTTTTTTATGTCTATAAAAACGTATTAACTATGCTTTTAGTCTAATGAAGATAAGGACGCTCAGCAAAAGTAATGCACCGCCAGCCGCTCCGTGTTTTGCGCGTAAACGCATTGATCCCCCCAGGATGGTAAGCCGCGGATTGTACCGGCAACACAGACACTAAATCGTCCGGCCAAGTTCTCCGGCTTTCGCCAGGGCCTCGCTCTTTAAAATGTCCGTTTTTTTATGCACACCCTTTGCCGCGATGATGCCGCGATCTTTCCATTCCATATAATCCGCTATGTCTTTGTATGAGAGCGCCGCGTGGCTATAGGTCGAATCTTCGGTGTCGCCGAGGCTTAAAAGCAAGACGCTTTCTTTAACGGCGATACGCTTTTTTCCTTCGGTTTTACCGTATGGGTAGAAGCGATCGATTACCGCTTTTATCTGGGAACTGAAGCCCCAGAAATAAACAGGGCTTGCCAATACAAGGACGGCGCATTTCTCGATGAGCGGGACAAGTTCAAAGAAATCGTCCTGTACCACGCAGGGCTTAATCGTAGAAGCCCAGCACATATCGCAGCCTCTGCAGCCCTGGACTTTTTTGTAAGCGGCCTCAAATTTGTACGTTGTATGACCCGCCGCAGAGGCGCCTTTGATAAAGGCGTCCGCAAGCTGATCGCTGTTTCCCTTGCGGCGGGGGCTTCCGGTTATAACGAGTATCTCTTTCGGCATGAGATATTCCTCCTTTGAGTCCCCCGGCAAAGCCAGGGGTTTACCTATTTTAATCATAACTCAGAAGCTTTCCCAAAACCAACCGGGTCTTGGGAGCAGCTCCCCATTTTACAGATTTACCGCCAGTTCAGGACGCACCTCGCCGGTTTCAAGAGAGAGCAGGTACTTCCCCCAATAGTCGGCCCAATCCCGGAGCTCCTGAACCCCCAGGGGCGAGGGAGTTTTTGACTGGGTATGGTCCGCAATCTTCCGGGCCAGGGAGAGATAGACTTTCGCCTGGGCCGAATCGGGAGCGGCTTCTATGGTCGTTTTCCCCTGGAGCTCACACTGGGTAACGGTTACGGACCTCGGAATGTACTCCATCACCTTTGTCTGTGTTTTAGCGGTAAAATCATCGATGATCTCCTTGGCGTAGGGCAGGTTTATCGAATTGGCGATGACTCCGCCCAAAAGCGCCCCGCCCGATTTGGAGTACTTTGTGATTCCCTTAAAGAGATTGTTCGAAGCGTAGATCGACATAAAATCCGAAGATGAAACAGTGAAAACATGCTGGGCTATCCCTTCACGGATTGGGACGGCGAAGCCGCCGCAGACGACGTCGCCAAGAACATCGTAGATCACAAAGTCCAGATCCAGTTCTTCAAAGACCCTCTGCTGTTTGAAAAGCTCTATCGCCGTAAAAATACCGCGGCCGGCGCAGCCTACGCCGGGCTGAGGCCCGCCCGACTCGACGCAGTAAACGCCGTTGTAACCTTCGTAGATTACATCCCTGGCGTTTACGGCGCCTTTTTCCCGGAGCGTATCGAGAACCGTGGGCACATAGATGCCCTTGCGAAGGGTGTTGGTGGAATCGTTTTTTGGATCGCAGCCAAACTGCATCACCTTGTAGCCGAGTTCTGTCAGGGCGGCGCTGAGGTTCGACGTTGTCGTCGATTTCCCTATGCCGCCCTTGCCGTAAATCGCGATTTGCTTTGCTTTTATTGCCGCCATGTTATTCCCCACTCACCATCTTTGCAATTTCAGCCGAACCTTCCTCAAGCGGAGCGGCCTTGATATAACTGAAGGGATCTTTTTCGTACCATTCTTTTTTAAACGGAAGCGGTACATTGGCCTGTATCTGTTTGTTATATTCAAAATTGCGGAACCGCCTTACAATACGTCTCGCGAATTCAAATACGCCGTTGTAACCGACATAGTTATACTGGCGGCCAAAAAGCGGGAGCAGCGGAAGCCCGTGGCGGGAGGTAACGTTCTGGCCTCCGGGATGAACCACGCAGATGTCCGGCTTGATTTTGGTAATGATATTGGAGGTCTCAAAGGGCTGGCTCGTTGCCACCGAATAGAGTACGTCGTCAATGTCGTGGAGGTTGTCAAACATGGGTTCCACAAAACGGTCGTAATGGTGGGCCTTAAAACCCACGATCTCCATTCCGAGGTCCTGCATGATTTCGCCTGATGACACGATACGGATCTCCCCTCCCAGCAGGTAAACCCTCTTGCCGCGGAGCTTTTCGCGGAAAGGAACCAGGGCTTTTTCGAGTTCTTCGTTTTCATTTTTGATGAGAGCCTCGACTTCCTCTTGAAGTTTGAAATGCTCCGCGATCCGGCGCAGCCACTGGTCCGTGTTTTTCCTGCCTATGGGCATTGAATCGACGATAAAGGGAACGCCGTATTTTGTTTCGATATGCTGGATAAAGTAGTCGTCGTGGGTTCCGCAGAGGCTGACATTGAGACTTGTCTCAAGCATATATTGAAAATCCTCAGGCTCCGCATATACCGGAAGGAACGTAACTTTGAGGTCCAGCGATTCAAGTATGCGCCGTATCTCCACCTCGTCCTGATAACTCAAGGAGCCCATGTTAAGGATATTGACCTTGCGGCTATTCCTGAATCGTTCAACGGCGAGCTGCTCGTCCTGTTCCCATATATTTCTGCGCCGTTTGGGCGGCCGCACGAGCTTTTTGAGATACCCGTGGTAAACAGAATCGTAAGCCGTGGCCATGAGCTTTGTTTTGAAACCTTCGCAGTGAACCGGTATCAGAATTGCCGAAACCTGTTTCTGGAGGTCATCGAGAATGGCGTCAACGTCGTCGCCGATAAGGGCGGGCACGCAGCTTACGGCCACCACGATGGTTTCGGGCCTCAATTCCCTTTCCGCATAGAGAACCGCTTCCCGCAGTTTCCGCTCGCCGCCGGTGATGACGTCGCTTTCGTCAAGATTGGTGCTTATCGTAACGATGCCTTCGGCCTTGGGATCGATGAGGCGTTTCCGTGCCCTGTTGGGGCCCCAAAGCTGCACCGAGGCGATTCCGCAACCCACCACCCCGTGCAGGATGGTAACTGAATTCCTTAAGGAATTGATCGTACCCAGAGACAGATTGAACTGGCAGCCCTGGGATTCGGTGAACTTTCTCTGGGCCAGGTTGGTGCAGCCGTTCCTTGCGGCCCTATCGCAGGTCTTGATCTGGGAGCACACGCCGCCGAATGCTATCGCCGCCCTCAGCCGATCTTCCCGTGAAGGTGGTCCCTTCGCATCCAAATAATCCATAGTTTCCTCCTAAATAGCGCAGCAGTTATAAATTAGATACCAGATTGGAAATAGTATCCTCGGTAAAAGACAGCCCCCCGTTAAAACCGGCGTAGGCCTTGTTCATGACGCATTTTCCTGTCAGCGGATAACTTACCGGGATGAGGGTATAGTTAAATTCTTCCGCAAAGTTCCTCTCGATGCTTCCCCCGAATACCACCGCCGGGCTCATGGCGTCGTAATAACGCCTGCCGTCATTCCGGGGCCAGATATCCGCAAGATGCCGCTTTACGGAAGAAGCGTCGGTTTCAAAAAAGACGTGGGGTTCAAGGCCCGAATTGAGATTTTTGAAAACCGATCTTACATATTCCTGCCTGTCGGCGGGAATGCCGTCAATGATCACCACAAGTTCCGGCAGCCAGCTTAATTCGTCCGAAATAAAGCGCGTAATGGCCGGAGCGTAATTGGAGTCCGCCACAATGATCGCGTAACGCTGCAAGTCCTGGTCGTTGAGGACATCGACGATGCGGAAGAAGTAATCGTAATAGATTTCTTTTTCTTCCCTGATGATCTTTTCGACTTTCTCGTTTGGAATGTCGAGGGCCCCGGCAACATCCCGCAGGAACTTCTCCGAAGCGAGGGCGCCGATGGGGAAAGGCGTAACCAGGTAGGGAATACCGTGGACTTCCTGGAAATGCCGGGCGCTGTCTATGCCGGCATTGTTTGAAACAACGATATTGAGCGCGGCGCTCCCCGCGTTTTTGAGGTTTTCCAAAGTCTCGCCTTCGCCGAAGAAGGTATTTACTTTGAGCCCGAGTTTTGAGAGGAGCCGCTTGATCTCGCGGAGGTTTCCCTTCCAAAAAATATCGAAGGCCGGTACGATTCCGAGGATATTGACGCTCCCGGGGTCTTTTTTTGCCTGGGGGCTGATATACTTGGACGCGAGCCCCTGCATGACAAGTTCGTAACCGTAGAAGCTGTTCCCCTTAAAGCTCGGCGTCGGGATGCCCAGGACCGGGACTTTGCTGTCTTTAAATTCGGAGGTTATCGCTTCGGTATCATCGTTGATCATGTCAACCATACAGCCGGTAACCACCACAAAGAGATCGCCGTCAACGATTTCGAGGGTAGACTGGATCTCCTCCCTCAGCCTGGCCTCGCCGCCGAAGACCACGTCCTGCTCCACCACGTTGGACGAAGGCATGGCCTGTCCGCCGCAGTACCCGGAACCCATATAACCGGCGCTGGAATTGATGGCGTTATTCAGGTTACCCGCGCACCCGGCGGAACCGTGGACAATGGTAACTGTCCTGGAAAGGGCGTGAAGGGTTCCTATCGCGCCGCCCAAAGCGCAGGAGAACCTCGGCCTGTCAATAAATGTAGTCATAAAAACATCTCCTTAATCAACAAGCGCCGTGGCAGAGCCACGCGGTATGTTGTTCTCACAAAATATTATCCGTGTGAAAAGGTCTCCACGGTTTCCGTTTGTTTTTTCGCTTCTCCGTAAACAAGAGAAGAAATATCCCCTCTTCCGGGGATACCGATTGCGTCGGCCCGGCAGTGCTGGCAGTGCTTAAATACCGGAAGATACATTTCGGCATCCTCTCTGGCCCGGTTAAGGGCCTCACAGTCAGGGGTATCCCATCCTGAGAATTCGTTTTGGGGCAGGAGCGGGATAATGTTGATAATGGACGCCCCCAGGCCGCTTACGGTTTTTGCGATTTCCCCTATATGATCGTCGTTTACGCCCGGAATAAGGACTATATTGATCTTGATCACCAGCCCGAGATCGGCGGCTTTTTTAATCCCCCGCTTTTGGGCTTCTATCAAGACCGCCGCGCCTTCAGGACCCTTGAGGGTTTCTCCTTCCCAAAGGACGTGAGAAACTATCCTGTCCAGAATGACCGGATCAACGGCATTGACCGTTACTGTCAGGGTTTTAACCCATACCCGGACCAAATCAAGCGCGTAACGTTCCAAAAGGAGCCCGTTGGTGGACATGCAGTTGATAAGCTGCGGAAACTCCCGGTGGATGATCTCAACCGTCTTGATCGCGTTATCCGTAGCCAGCGTATCTCCCGGCCCCGCGATTCCCGCAACAGTTATTTCGGGGCAGAGTTCCAGGGACTTCCTGACGACTTCAACCGCTTCTTCGGGGCGCAGGATCTTTGAGCTTACACCCGGCCTGTTTTCAACCTTGTTAAAAGCCCTCCTGCAAAACCGGCACTGGATATTGCAGGCCGGGCTTACCGGGAGATGTATCCTTCCCCTGTTGGCGTTGGCTTCGCCGGAAAAGCAGGGATGTTTGAGGGACGCCTTGAGTTCGGTCAGCGGGGTGGATGCGGCTGCTTTCATGTTACACGGGCCTCTCAAGACTGTCGAAAAGCTGGGTAGAAAGGTAACGTTCCCCCGTATCCGGCAAAAGAACCACCACGGTCTTACCCTCAAACTCAGGCCGCCTTGCAATCTGCGTCGCCGCGAAAGCCGCCGCTCCCGAAGAAATGCCCACCAGGAGGCCCTCGTTGGCGCCAAGGAGCTGCGAGGTTTCATAGGCCTCTTCGGCACGCACTTTGAAAATCTCGTCGTAAATTTTTGTGTTGAGCACTTTCGGCACGAAACCCGCGCCTATTCCCTGTATCTTGTGGGGGGAAGGCGCCGACCCCGAAAGGACCGCCGAATCATAAGGCTCCACGGCGAATATTTTTACATCCGGATTTTTTTCTTTGAGGAATTCCCCTACCCCCGTGATCGTACCGCCGGTTCCGACGCCTGCCACAAAGGCGTCCACCTGGCCGTCCGTATCCCTCCATATCTCGGGGCCCGTAGTCTTTTTGTGGACATCGGGATTGGCGGGATTGTCAAATTGCTGGGGGATATAGGAACCCTTAATCTGGGCCCGGATTTCCTCGGCCTTGCGGACTGCGCCCTTCATTCCCTGGGCGCCGGGGGTAAGGATCAGTTCGGCGTTGAGGGCTTGAACGAGCTTGCGGCGCTCCACGCTCATGCTGTCGGGCATGACGAGAATGATGCGGTAACCTTTGGAGGCCGCCACAAAGGCAAGCCCGACGCCGGTATTTCCGCTGGTAGGTTCGATAAGGACCGTATCTTTGTTGATGAA
>JAISLX010000087.1 GCA_031277045.1 Treponema sp. | reverse complement strand
ACTTCGCATAACAGGACTGTTTACGCTTCGCCGCAGTAGCGGCTCGGGGTTACGTTCGCCTAGGTCATTCCGCTACGCTCCATTCCCACGGCTCACTACACCCACAGTTTGTCGGCCCTAAAAATGCTCCACATTTTTCTATTCGGGCCGCCAAACCGTCGTAAACAGCCGGAACGTTATGCGAAATGGGAAGTCTAAAATTTTGTATAAACGCCGCATCCATGCGGCGTAAGAAATATTATACAAAAACCACTTGACAGGAACATTTATTTGGTTTATTTTGTAATTAATAGGATCCTATAATTGGGTTTCCGACTAAAGGAGTTGGCAATGAAAAAGAGTTTATTTGCATTGGGGCTTTTGGCTTCTATTTTGTTCATCAGTTGTAAGCAACCAACTGGTACACTTGAACAAAAATACGATATGATGGAATATGTCGTAAGTTCAAGTGATTATGCAAAATGTGAAATACAAATGGAAACTTATGGTGATGGTGAACCAACTGAAGCAATTTTGAATCAATTTGAGCAATGGATAACAGTAAACACAAGTGCTCAAGTTACACCTTCTCGAGATTTAACCAAAGGGCAAATTACCGATGCTTTATTACAGGTTACTTCGCTTTCGCGGGAACAAATAAATACATTATTTCAAAAAGCAGATTCTGTTGGTAAATCTTTTGCAGTGCTTGTATTTCAAGATGGCAACAGGGATGTTTTGTTTATTGATAAATTATAATAAATGACTGTGCGCCTTCCATGGCGCACAGCTAACGTAGGACTTCCCACTTCGCATAACAGGACTGTTTACGCTTCGCCGCCGGTAGGCGGCTCGGCCTCCGCAACGGCTAGGTCATTACGCTACGCTCCATTCCCACGCCGTCGCTCCGGCACAGTTTGTCGGCCCTGGAAATGCTACGCATTTCCTTATTCGGGCTGACAAACCGTCGTAAACAGCCGGAACGTTAGGCGAAATGGGGCAAATTGTTATATAAATATTTTCAAATTATTTGTTAAATTTTAACAAATTTAACTGAATAAATTTTTATAAAAATAACGCCGTAAAATATTTTTTTAACTTTTTTGCGGGATAATGTCCCATGCGTTGGCGTAAGTTGCCAGGAGTGTTTGATGGATGTATTACATTCTCCCACAGCGCTGTTTGACGGATATGGCGCGCTAGAGAAATTATATTGTTTAGATAAAAGTGTTGTTCGGAAACCGTAGTTTCCGAACAACGGTCGCCTGAAAATACCATTCGCCTTGGTACAAATTGCCGGGGTTCTCCGGCAGGATCGTTACGTTTCCCCGTGACGCCGTTTGATTGATGAGGCCTGCCCGGTAAATTATCCGAAGCAGATAATAGTTTGGCTTTTTTTGTAAACGTAATTAGTTATCCCATAGATGGGCAACTTGCATAATACTGGTATGATAAATATTATGATGTTTTACATTTTTTTGGAAAGAGGGCAAACCCGCAAGGTAAAAAGTATTTAAGAAATTACATAAAACAGTAGAAGGATGAAGGCGGAATTGGAAAAGGTATAATAGCCCCACTTCGCCTAACAAGGCTGTTTACGCTTCGCCGCCGGTAGGCGGCTCGGTCTCCGCAACGGCTAGGTCATTCCGCTACGCTCCATTCCCACGCCGTTGCTCCGGCACAGTTTGCCGGCCCTGGTCTTTGCTTCGCAAAGCCCTTATTCGGGCCGCCAAACCGTCGTAAACGGCCGGAACGTTATGCGAAATTTTTTTGAAATTTATGCAGAAATTATTGACAAATGAATAAAGATGAGATAATCTAATGTCGAAGGTTAATTTGCCGAGAATTCTTGATTTCGTTATGTTGGTGAAAGAAGGAACGAAAAATGTCTTTAAGATCAATAATTGATAGCTTAAAATATTTTGGGGCTATAGTTGTTTTATTTATTCTTACAACACCTAATGCTGTTGCGTATGATGGGACTGTGTCTGGTGGATATGATGGAAATTTCACCAGGTACTCTTTTATTCAACAGGCTTCGGATATAAATTTAGCAAGAAATGTCTTGCGAAATGCATTTGGGCAAAATATACAAATAGAAAAACTATTTTCAATAGGGGAGGATGATGTAGATGAAGAAGATGTACAAATGCTTAATGATTTAGAGGCATATATCCCTACTCAATATAGATTGGAAAATGGCGATGCATATTCATATGCGGTTAGAAGGGGAGGAACAAACAATGGTTTTGATGGCTGGATAGTGTTTTCACATTATTTGAATTCAAATGGCTGGTATCATTATGTTTATTATTTTTCTATTAGATAGGTGAATATTGGACTTGTTCGATAACCCGGTTGGTTATCTCACAAGTCTCCCAAAAAACACGGATTTTGCCGAGAATTCGTGTTTTTTGTTGTTTTTAAGCGGTTGTTGTTCAGAAACTTCAGTTTCTGAACAACTCTATTTATAATCTGCCAATAATTAGGAGAACCGATATGTCTTTAAGATCGTTGGAGCTTATTCGGTAATTTTGGAGATTGTACTCTGGTTGGTTATTATTTTTGGTGCAATTGTTGGATACTATGTTGAAAACAACGTATTATACAAAGATGGCTGGTTTTGGGGTGTTGCCCTTGGTGCTTTGTGTGGTTTTATAATCGATGCTATTGTTTTTGGTGGATTGGCTCTCATTTTGGATATACGGGACACACTAAAAAAAATTGTTAAAAAAACTCCGTAAATAGCCAAATATAATAGGGATAAATATAAAGCAAAAAAACTGTGCATAACCCGGCAGCTTTGTTGCCGCGGACTGCTTACACGGGTTCTGTTTTGGCTAGGTCATTACGCTTCGCGCAGACCTTCGGTCTGAACATTCCCACTTTCTGATTGCCGCGCAAGCGGCATCCTTGCTCCCCCACATTTTTGCAGCTCTGGTCGCGTACCTTTGGTACGATGCTGCGCAAAGCCTTTATTCGCAGTGGGGTCTAATACCCCGCCGCTTGCGGCAGTTCGAGTGGGTAACAATTACAAAAATATGGTAGTAGACCCCACAGATGATAAATTTCCTTGCAGAACGAACCTCTGTAATAAAGCAACGCTTACACGATACCCCGCCCTTTGTGCTAAACTTGACCCACAGATTTCTCTCATTCATAGTATACTTTCCTGGTGAGCCAAAAACTCTGGGAAGGGGAACATGGCAGCGGGGAAACGGTTCGACATGGAAGAAAAATTTGCGGGATGGGATTTCCATTCCAGCCGTCTTGAAGACCGGTTTATCCAAACAATGGAAACACTCTTTAAGCAGCCGGATAAATCTATCTGGTAGACAAGCGAAAACCGGGCTGAGGCATCGGACTAAAGTCCGCAGCCATCTACCGGATGCTGGGCAATGAAGCCTTTGACCAGCGACGCTCCGGCGCTTGCCAAACTGCGGTAATTCGGCTTGCGGGCAAGCCGCGCTGAGGCAAACCGCTAGAGCAAACGCAAAAGTTCCAGTGGCTCGTTGATAATCAGGGCGGCCCCGGCGTCTTCCAGGACCTGGCGGGAACGGAAGCCCCAGCTTACGCCCAGGGGAAAACAGCCGGTGTTCCGGGCGGTTTCCATGTCAACTTCCGAATCTCCCGCCAGAATCGCTTCGTGGGGGGCGCGGCCCAGTTGTGCCAGTATGTCCCAGGCGGCGCCGGGGTCAGGCTTCCGGGGAACCCCCGGAATCTCCCCCCGGACTATGTCAAAGCTTCCCGCGGGAAAAAGCCGCGCGATAACCATGCCGGTTACCGGATCGGGCTTGTTGCTAAGAACCGCCGTGTGTATCTTCCGGCGGGCCAGTTCGGACAACAGCACGGGAATCCCCGGATACGGTTTGGAATGGACTACGGGCCGTTCCTGGTAGAACCGCGCCGCCGCCGCCGCCACCAGGGCGGCGTTTTCCTCGTTTCGCTCTTTCTCCGGCAGGCTGTCCAGGGCCAGCTTCCGTATTCCCCTGCCAACCAGGGCGGGGTACTCCCCCGGATCCCGGGGGGAAAAGCCGGATTCTTCCAGGGCCCGGTTCATGGAAAGGGCAATATCGGCGATAGTATCCACCAGGGTGCCGTCCAGATCAAACAACACGCAACGGTACTTCATAGCGCTACCCAGTCTGCCGCCTTCCCCCAAGCTTTACAAGGCCGCCCCCTGCCCGTATGATTCCGCCTATGAGTACCGTCATTGTGGCCCCATCGATCCTCTCCGCGGATTATTCAGACTTTGCCGGGGCCGTCAAAAAAATTGATGATTCGCTGGCCCCCTGGATACATCTGGATGTGATGGACGGCCGCTTTGTGCCGAATCTGACCTTTGGACCCAAGCTGGCGGGGGATCTGCGGCCCCTGACAGGGGCCTTTTTTGATGTCCACCTGATGACGGCGGATCCGGAAAGCCTAATCCCCTCTTTCGCCAGGGCCGGGGCGGATCAGATCAGCTTCCACATTGAGGCTGTCGTCCACGCCCACGATCTTCTGCGGCGAATCAAAGAACTGGGGAAGAAGGCGGGCATAAGCGTGGTGCCTTCTACCCCTGTTTTCGCCATTGGGGAACTGCTTCCGTTTGTCGATTATGTCCTGGTTATGACTGTTAATCCCGGTTTGGGCGGTCAAAGCCTAATTCCCCAGTGCCTGAACAAGGTCCGTCTTCTGGCGAAACTACGGGAGGAAGAGGGCTACGCCTACCGAATCGGCGTGGACGGGGGGGTAAACCGGGAAACCGCCGCCGCGGTCCGGGACGCGGGGGCCGATGTACTGGTGGTGGGATCGGCCTTTTTCCGTACCCCGGATAAAAAAGGGCTTGTCAGGGTTCTCGCGGGCGCTTAAATCCTTATCTTTCACCCATTATATACCGAAAATTCAATGGAAAACCCTTTAGGAGTTAGGATGATGAATCGGGCAGCCCTCTTTCCTCTCTGTGGCCTGTGCGTTTTTTTACTGCCGGCCGCATGGTGTGGGGCGCAATCTCCCGTTGTTGAAGAGAATGCCCGTCTGACCGCCGTGTCCGCCGCGCAGGAGGAAAGTCAGAGTCCGGAACCTGCCCCCGGTTATATTCAGCTGCGCCAGGGTCTGGAATTCTACGGGCAGGGCCGCTGGCGGGAGGCTATAACCGAATTCCGCCGTTCCCAGGAAGAAGCGCTGGACCCGGAGTTAAAAGCGGAAGCCCTGTACTGGATTGCCCTGTCGGAAATTTCCGCCAGGGATTACGCCGGGGCCATTCAGGACATTGAGATGCTGGAACGTATCTCCCCGGAAAGCAAACGCCTGAGGGAAGTTCCCTACCACAAAAGCCGGGCCCTGTACTACCTGGGCCGTTACGAGGAAGCCCTGATACTCCTCAAACTCTACACGGACAGCATTGGGGGAAGTTCCCCGCTCCCCGCCGGCAGTGAGGCGGCGGCCCGTAAATCGGCGGCCTTCTACTGGATGGGGGAATGTCTCTACGCTATGGGTCAGTTGGACTACGCCAGGGAGATTTTCAACATCATTACCCAGGACTACCCCCGAAGCGCCAAATTCGAGGCGTCTTCGTACCGGCTTGCCCTGATCCACCAAAAAAAGATCGAGGAGGAACTCCTTAACCTGCTCAAATGGAGCCACGAGGAATCCCTTAAAGCTATCGAGGAATATCAGCGCCGGGAACGATCTTACGATCAGGCCCTTATCGCCTATCAAAAACGGATTGCCGATCTGCTTAAAGATTCCCGGCTGGAAGACCTGGACACCGCGAACACCCAGTACCGCCGGCAGCTTATGGAGGCGGAAGAACGAAATCGCCAGTTGGAAACGGAACTGATGGAATACCGGGGTTTTGTGGAGCCGGGTACCCAGTCCGGCGGGGACGCGGAACGGCGCAGGCGGCTGGAAACCCTTAAATCTTCCGCCCAGAAGCTGGCCGATACTCTGCAGGGTTATTTTGACGAGGCTTCTCCTGGGGAGGAGTATTAGATGACATTTATAAAACGTCTTGCTCTGGTTTTTCTCGCCCTCGCGCCGGTTCTTTCCGCGTCCGGCGCCGAGTACGAAGACGGTTTTATCCGTTTGTCGCTTAACCCTGCTCTTGGCCGATTTTCCCTGTACTACTTGACCAATCCGGCGTACCGGAAGTACGAAGCCTTGTTTATGGACCAGGACCCCCGGACCAGCGTACTAACCCTGAAGCTGAACAACAAAACCTACCGTCTGGGGGAATCGCGTGAGTTCAACATCCGCGAGGGGGGAACGGCCAGGCAGCCCAGTCTTATTTTTGAATCTTCCACCCTTGTGGTACGGCAAGAATTCAGCTTTATCTGTACCGGCAATTCCCTGGCAGCCAACGGAATTAAGATCAGTTTTCACATTGAAAACAAAAGCAGGCGCCGGATCCAGGCGGGGCTCCGTCTTCTTTTGGACACCAAGCTGGGGGAAACCAGCATAACCCCTTTTATCACCGACAACCGGATGATCCAGGAAGAGAGCGTCTTTAATGCCGGCGACGGCCTTGACGGGTATTGGGTTTCAGGCAGCGCCGACGGACCGGCGCTGATGGGAAGCCTTGCCGCCGGCGTGGACCGGGTTCCGGATTCGGTCCATATCGCCAACTGGAAGCGGCTGAACGATGTCCCCTGGTCCCTTGATTTTGTCCAGGGCCGGAAATTCAACAATCCCCCCTATTCTATCAGGGATTCCGCGGTGGCCTATTATTACGAACCGGTACGAATCGACGGGGGGGAACAGGTTTCTTTCTACCTGCTTCTGGCTTTTCGGGATACGAAGGGTTTTGTTTCCTTCCGCCCCTCGGAGGGGCTCCCCCTTTCCCTTGTCCTGGCAGAACCCGCTGTCCCCGAAGTCCGGCCGGCCGGGAAAACCGCGGAAACGGCATCCCCGCCGAACGCAAATACCGCCATTATCCGTTCCGACTACAACGCTCTCAGGAATATCGCCGCGCGCATAGAGGAACACCTTGAATTGGGAACCCCCATGAGCGATGACGAGATGGCCGGTTTTGAACAGGATTTGGCCCGTATAAAATCCCGTTATCCTTAACGGAGTCCGTATGAAGCTTCATCCAATCCTGACCAGGGCCGTCCGCCTGGCCCGGAAGGGGAACTATGATGCCGCCATCAAAACCCTTGAGCCGGAAGTAAACCGGTTTCACGATTCATTCCGGTATTACTACATTCTGGGGGTTTCCTGTCTGAGGGTCGGCGATTTTATGGGCGCTTTTACCTATTTCAAACTGGCCAGAGACGTAAGACTTAGGGATCCAAACGTCCTCCTGGGGATAGCGGTCCTGTACCTGCGCCGGGGGGAAACGGACAGGGCGGTTGATATTTACCTGGATGTTCAGGATATAGACCCCGCAAATTCCATCGCGCGAAAAGCCATGTCCATTATCCGCCGTTACGCCGGCCAGGACCAGCTTACCGAATGGATTGAGTCCGGGGAACTCCGCAGGCTGTACCCGCCCCTGCCGCGGGTTTCCCCGGAGCCGCGGCGGATTGTCCTTGCCGTCCTTGTCGTCGCCGGGATTCTCGCGGCGGGGTTTTTCACGCTGCTCCGGTTTCGGGTTATCACGCTGCCGGGAAGCAGGGGCCCCAGAACCCTTGTGGCCGGCGCAGGCCTTGAGGCCGAGGATCGCCGGCAGCCCGTGGAAACCGGGGGGACCTACCGCTACATTCTGACCCGGAACCAGGTGCTGGAGATTTACGAGCGGGGACTTTCCCTGTTTACCGAATACCGTGACGAGTTGGCCCGGCTTAACTTTAACCGGCTTATCGAAGCCAACGCGTCCGAGGGAATCAAAAACAAGGCCCGGCTGGTAATGTCCTACATGGAGATTCCCGGCTTCGACAGCTTTAAGCGGCAGGATAATTTTGCCTACGCGGACGCCGTCAAGGATCCCGTACTTTACCGGGGCTGCCATGTGATCTGGAAAGGTATGGCCGCCAATATTCAGTCGTCCCCGTCCCAGACTTCGTTCGAATTTCTTATCGGGTACGATACCCGCCAGTCCCTGGAAGGCATCGTGCCCGTGGTTTTCGACAAGGCCCTGGCGGTCAACCCGGAACAGCCCCTGGAGCTTCTGGGGAGGATCGTGCCCGTAGCCGGCGACCGGGGGGAGACCATCCGGCTTGAAGGCATTGCCATTCACCAGAGTTTGGTTGTGGACGGCGCCCTGTGAAAGCCGTGGTCCAGCGGGTTCTGGATGCTTCCGTCCGCGCCGGGGGGACCCTGTACGGACAGGTGGACCGGGGGCTTCTGGTTTACCTGGGGGTTGCCGCGGGCGATACGGAACGGGACGCCGGCAAGCTGGCCGAAAAAATCGCCTATCTGAGAATATTTAACGATGACCAGGGGAAAATGAACCTGTCGATCAAGGACATTAGCCGGGAGGCCGGGGAAACGGCCCTTGCGGGGATCCCGGTTCCCGGGGAAATCCCCGCCCCCGTGGGGGTCCTGGTGGTGTCGCAGTTTACCCTCCTGGCCGACACCCGCAAAGGCCGGCGCCCTTTCTATGGCGGCGCGGCGGAAAGCGGCGCGGCCCGCGTCCTGTACGAGTGCTTTACGCGGAAACTCGGTGAGCGGGGTCTTGACTGCCGGACCGGGGTTTTCCAGGCCCACATGGAACTGCGTTACACCAACGACGGCCCCGTTACCATCATCCTCGATTCACAAGAACTGTAAGTCCGCGCTTAAACGACATCGGGCCCGTCCCCGTTCTACTGGTTAAATAACTTGGGGGACTTAAAATATATCCGGGCGTCAAAGGGCCGCAGCATCTTGGTCATAGAACTGTTGGTCATAATGGTCCTGATAATTCTGGCCGAAAGTTCCGCCGAGGGCACGACCTCCAGATTGGGTATGTTAAGCGCGGCGTCCCGCCCCGAATCATCGGGCAGGGAGAGGGGACAGTAAACCGTATCGCTGACCATGACCCTGTTGAGCAGCCCTTCCCCGGAAAGCTTGATAAGCCGCCGCGCCGCCGGAGGGGAAAACAGGGCGTGAACCGCGATAATGTTGATTTCCCGGGGCTTGTGGGGTCCCAGCGCCCGGATCAGGCTCTCCACCGAGGCGGCGGTATCCACCATGTCATCCACAATCCACAGCACCTTTCCTTCCAGGGGCTCGGCGGAAAGGATATTGATTGATTCGATAGCGTTGGCTTTGGAATAGTCCCGCTGTTTGTGTGCCACTACCAGGGGAGCCCCGAAAGTATTGGCGAAATCCCTGGCGAGTTTTTCCCCCCCGGCATCCACCGAACAGAAAGCCCAGTTGGGACGAACCACTTTTTCCAGACGCTCAAGATTTTGGATGTAAACATCACAGAGGTAGCGTTTCAGCAGGGTAAGGGCAGGCACGTCATCCACGATGCAGATGGTAGGGTCCACCATGGACCGGGATTTGTCCGAATGGAGCTGATACGTAACGTACTGCCTGACTCCCAGACTCGTAAGGATCTTCAGGTGTACCCAAAGTCCGACAGAACTGCGGCGGGTGGTACGATCGGAACGGGCGCAGGAGACGTAAGGTTCAAATACGATGATCCGGTCCGCCTGCGAACGCTTCAAGGCATCCACCGTATGGTACAGCTCAAGCTTGGCTTCCTCTACCCCAATCCCCGCCTTGTTTCTGGCGCAGCTTGTAAAAAGTATCACGTCCCTGCCCCGAACGGAGTTGATAAGCGCCACCTCCATCTCACCATCGGCAAAACGGTCGGTCCGCAGCAGTTCCACCCCGTTCATTTCCTCCGCCGGCGGATGAAATGTGGTGAATTTCGAAAGATGTCCTACCACACGCTCCGCGTAATCCCGCATGGACCGGGTGGCGGTGATGATAAAGTCATTCATGTACCTTCCCCTATTGTCCAAGTTTACACGGAAGACGCCTAAAATTTAAGCCGCCCTGTATACGCGCGCCGGGCCGTAGAAAAAAACACAAAAAAAAGGTATTTTTCCGAAAATACCGAATCACCATGCGTGGCGGAGCCTTATAGTAAGGGAGGGTAAATATGGCGAAAGCTAACGAAGTCGAAAAAACCAGGGGCGATCCTCTGGCCTCCGTGGAGGAAAAAAAGAAGGCTCTGGAAGCCGCCCGGCTCCAGATCGACAAACAATTTGGGGCCGGTTCCATCATCCAGTTGGGCAACGCCGCTAATACCACGGGAATAGAAGTTATTCCCTCCGGCGCTATTCTGCTGGACGAGGCATTGGGAATCGGCGGTTATCCCCGTGGCAGGATTGTCGAGATATTCGGCCCCGAATCCTCCGGCAAGACCACCCTGGCGCTTCACGCCATCGCGGAAGCCCAAAAAATGGGGGGTATCGCGGCCTTTGTGGACGCCGAACACGCGCTGGACCCGGTTTACGCCAAGAATCTGGGGGTCAACATTGACGAACTGTGGGTTTCCCAGCCCGATTCCGGCGAACAGGCCCTGGAAATTACTGAAAACCTGGTCCGTTCCGGGGCGGTGGACGTGATTGTGGTAGATTCCGTGGCGGCTCTGACTCCCCAGGCGGAAATTGACGGGGACATGGGGGACGCCCAGATGGGACTCCAGGCCCGGTTGATGAGCCAGGCCATGAGAAAACTAACCGCGATCATCGGAAAATCCCGGACAGTGCTTATTTTTATCAACCAGATCCGCATGAAAATTGGGATCATGTTTGGAAACCCTGAAACCACCACCGGGGGCAACGCCCTGAAATTTTATTCCTCCCTTAGACTGGAGGTCCGCAGAATCGAAACCATCGAGGGCGGAAAGGACGCGGACGCGGTGGGGAACCGGGTCAAGGTTAAAGTCGTAAAAAACAAGGTGGCTCCTCCCTTCCGCAAGGCGGACCTTGAGGTGATTTTTGGCAAGGGGGTTTCCGCCTCGGCCAGCCTGCTTGACGGGGCGGTTAAGTATGGGCTTATCGACAAAAAAGGCGCATGGTATTCCTGCGGGGAAGAAAAAGTGGGACAGGGCAGGGACAGCGCCCGGGACTACCTGGAACAGAACCCCGCTTTCTCCAAACAAATCGAGGAAAAACTGCGGAAGATTATTTTTCCCGGCAGGGAATTTTCCGCCCCCGTGGAAAAACCCGCCGCGCCCGCGGCATCCGGACCCGCCCCGGAATCCGATACAGGGACGGATCGGCCTTCCGGCGCCGGAACGCCGGAATTTCAGGGGCCCGTTCCCCCGGTTTCCGCCCGGCCGGACCTTCCCGCGGTCCCGCAGGATCCCGGTATTAGGTCCCCTGTCTCCCGGCCAATCCTGGAACCCGGTTCCGCCGAGGCGCCCCGCCGCGGCCCCGGCAGACCCCCCACTCCCCCGCCGGCGCAGGCCCCAGGTTTAGCCGACGCGCCACACCGAGGCCCCGGCCGCCCCCCCCCGACCCCCCCCCCCCCCGCCCCCCCCGGCCCCCGGCCTCCCCGCCGCGCATCCCCGCGGCCCCGGCAGACCCCCCTCGCCCCCGCCGGCGCAGGCCCCAGGTTTCGCCGACGCGCCGCAGCGCGGCATGAGGTGCCCAGCCTCCCCGCCTTCCCAGGACCCCGGTAGCGCCGAGGCGCCTCCCCGCGGCCCCGGCAGACCCCCCTCTCGCCAGCCGGCGCAGGCCCCAGGTTTCGCCGACACGCCTCACCGCGGCCCTGGCAGGCCCCCGTCTCCCCAGCCAGCGCAGGCCCCAGGTTTCGCCGACGCGCCCCATCGCGGCCCCGGCAGACCCCGAAAGGATACGGTTGGAAATGACGGGGACGTGTTGTTTTAACGGCTTGCTTGAAGCCGGGTCCATACCCAGGAGCTTGCTCCTGGGTTCTTCATGTGCGGGGGGATCGCGGCACCGGTGGCGGCCGTCTTCCGTTTTTTGGTTTACGGCCCCCGGAACCAGCTCATCAGTCGGCGGGGAAGGTTCAGGGCGGGGTAATCGCCTCTTCTTCTGTTCCCTGCTCGGTCTCTGTCTGCTGTTCGGCTTCCGTTTGCTGCGCGTTATTGCCGCGCTGTTTCACCGCAAAGGAGAATTTATAACCCAGGGACAGTCCCAGCCTGTACTGGGAATACTGCGGATTTTTTCGGTCCCCCGTTGATACGGCCGTGCCAATATTTTGGTCAAAACGCAGGCCCACAAAAAGTTCCCCGGATTTCAGGGACAATCCCGTATCAATTCCAAGAGTTATACCAAAAGGCGGATTTATGCCATACGAAAGAGTGTCCGTCTCCACCGGATCGCCAAGCGTAGCCTTTACTGGCCCCAGGAACGTAATAAAATAGGCCCCCACAAAGGGAGACAGGGTAAATTTGCCCAGCTCCACAGGCACTTTTACAAGCAGGGGGAACATCAGAGACGTGGACTGAAAAGTGCCGGTTTTTCGGATCAGATCATTATCCCTGGTTCGTCTTGCCACGTTAAACGCATCGTACATAAACACCGCTTCCACCTGAAAGCTTAAAAACCGGAAAGGGCGAAATTCCACCAGCGCCGCCGCCTCGCCGCCAAAGCCCCGCTCTACTCCCCACTCATATCCCTTTTCACCTGCGGTTGGAATGCCGGGATCCTGGAGCACGGAAGTATTGAAGGAACCGCCTGCCCACATCCCCAGGTAGAACCTCGGCCTAAACGCCGGTTTCTCCTCCGGCGCGGCGGTCATCTCCACCCCAGGCGGCATTTTTATGATAGGCGCGTTTGACATCGCCTGGGTAATTAGGTACAGATTCCACATATCCATATCGGAAACCTGGTCGTAGTCCCAGCTTAAATTGACCAATTCCCGGCCGCTTCTGGTATCAAAAAGGGTTAGGGAGATGGCGTTGAGCGGACCATCGTAGTCAGGGTCCGGTTCCGTGCGGGAAACGGACAGGACAACGTTATAATCCGACTCTTCCAGCGTATCCACTACCTCGTACGCGGCGCCGACAAACTCCATCGTCATAAAGTCCATGAAGTATTCCTGTTCTTCCTGGGTTCCGCTTTCCATTGGGGCAATATAGACATGTACTGATGGGATTGTGAGTACCCGCAGATAGGTTTGAGCGGAAATAACCGGATTGGCAAAGGCGGCGTAAAAAAGTCCGGCCAGAACAGCTATGTTTCTCATGTTAATCGCGCGTGTTTTTTTGCATGCTGTTACCGCATTCATTTTTCCCCTCGCGGGGCATTCGTGGCGGGTCTCATACGAATATCATCGGCAGTACGGAGGGTAACATTAACGAACGGGGCGGGTCTGCGTTTGGCGGCGCAGGGCCTGTTCCCGGGAAAGGGGAAGGGAACCACAGCCCGGCCGGGGAGCCCCCTATCCCGCCTTAAAACACCGGATCCGGCGGCCGTCCCCAATCTCCTCCAGTTCGGGATGTTCCGCGAAACACCGCTCCTCCGCCAGGGAGCAGCGGGGGGCGAAGGGGCAGCGCGGAAGCGGAACGTCCCCGTCATCCGGGGTTTTTGGGACCACCCCGGCTCCGCTCCCTCCGGTCCGGATTTCACCGGCCGTAGCCCCGCCGGCATTGCTCCCCCCGGTCCGGTTTCCGCTTACCGAGGAAAACAGGAGCCGCGTGTAAGGGTGCCGGGCCTCCCGGTACAGATCCGCCGCCGGGGCTTCCTCCATTAGTTCCCCCCGGTACATCACCCCGATACGGTCGCAAAAATAACAGGCCACTCTGAGATCGTGGGCGATAAAGAGGAACGAGAGCGCCCGTTTGCCCCGGATATCCAGCAGGAGGTTCAGAATCTGCCCCTGGATCGACACGTCCAGGGCGCTTACTATCTCGTCGCAGATCAGAAGTTCGGGCCGCGTTAAAAGGCCCCGCGCGATGGAGATCCGCTGCCGCTGCCCTCCTGAAAATTCGGCGGGCCGCTTTTCCAGGTCCTCCGGCGAAAGTCCCGTTTCCACGAGCATGCGGGCGGCCTCTTCCCGGGCCTGTTTTTCACCGGGAAAGCGGGAAGAGGCGCGGTAGCCGGAAACCAGCACGTCGTAGACGCTCATCCGGGGGTTCAGAGAGCGGGCGGGATCCTGAAAAACGTACTTTACCTTTTCGCGGTAGTCCTTGAGGGCCCGGCCGGAAAGGGCGCGGACATCGGTACTGTCCCGGTAGCGGATGGCCCCCTCGTCACATTCGTACATCCGCACCAGCAGCCGCGCCGTCGTGGTTTTGCCGCAGCCGGACTCGCCGGCTAGACCGTAGGTTTCGTTTTCGCCGATGGAGAACGAAACTCCGTTCACCGCGTGGACAAAACGGCCAAAGCGGGCAAAAAAGCCCGCCTCCAGGTTGAAGCGTTTCCGCAGATTCTCCGCAACGATAACCGGCATGCCGGTACTTTAACACGGGCGGAAAAATTTGAGAAAGGGGAAGCCGCCGTCCCTGCGGATTTTTATGAATTTTCGCTGGAAAAACCCATAAAAACCGCGGTTTCCGGACATCTCTGGCGCCAGGTAGCCCTGTTTTAGGGGATAATTTATACTGGTACTATGATCCCGGGTTTCTCGTGGCTGTTCTATAAAATTAAAGTATACGCGCTGGTGGGGGAAAGCGGTACCGGCAAGAGTTTCCGGGCCAAACTGGTAGCCCAAAAATACGGGATCAATTACATCATTGACGACGGACTCCTTATCCGGGACAACCGGATCCTCGCCGGGCACTCGGCAAAGACCGAAAAGACCTTTCTGGCGGCGGTTAAGGTGGCCCTTTTCGACGCCAAAGGACACCGGGACGAAGTTGCCCGAAAACTCCAGAGCGAAAAGATACGCAGGGTCCTTATTTTGGGAACATCGGAAAAAATGGCGAAAAAAATCGCCGTCCGGCTCCAGCTTCCCGTTCCCTCCAAAATTATCAGGATCGAGGATATCGCCTCCCAGGACGAAATTGAAAAGGCCATCAGGACCCGCAAAATCGAGGGGAAACACGTGATCCCCATACCTTCCATCGAGATAAAGCGGAGTTACCCGAATATTTTTTACGAAGCCATCCGGGTATTGCGGAAAAAAAAGAAAACCACCGGAATCAGTCCCGCGGGGGCCGATCTAAGCCCCGGCGGAATAGGCCCTATCCCAAAAGTACTGGAAAAATCCGTGGTCCGCCCCGAATACTCCAAGCGGGGCAAGGTGATTATCACGGAAGCGGCCCTAAGCCAGATGGTGATCCATTGTGTTGACGAATACAACAGCGAAATCCGCATCAAGAAAATTTCCATCAAGGACGATGAGATAGGCTACCGGCTGGTCATCACCATTGATGTGCCTTACGGAACCCAGTTGGGCGGAAACATCCATGAACTACAGCAGTACATTATTGACAATATCGAGCGGTATACCAACATTCTTATCGAGGAAGTGAATATCATTATTGACAAAATTGTCCAATAGACGGGCTGTTCCAAAACCTCAGTTTTTGGAACAAACTCAGGATGTGTTTGAAAACTTTGGTTTTCGGACAGCAGCACTTAAAAACAGCCTTTGGCCGACAGGGAACCGGCCAGGTTTCCGGACAAGTCCAATAGCTGTTTCTTGTCCCGCGGGAGCGCGGGCCATACCGGGGGAATTATGCGGCGTTTTTTGTATCTGGCGTTCACACTAACGGTCCTGTCCGCGCAGGGTTATCCGGTTTTCGGGCAGGCTCCGCTGACCACGGACCATTACGAGATCATCGGCGAGGATCCGGCGGCGGCGGAAAGAATCGGGAAGGACCTGGAAGGGCGTTTTGCGATTTATACCCGGCTCTTCCGCTTTAACCCACACCTGCTGGCCGCGCCGCTTAAAGTGCGTCTGATTAGCGATACGGCGGCCTACGGCGAATACCTTGCCAGCCGGCTGGGAACGGAGAGCGCCGGGGCGCTGTACCTTCACTACCGCCAGCCGGAGCGCCGGGAACTGGTAATTAATAACGCCGGCGCGGACTGGGAACGGACCCTCCCCTATCAGTCGTTTATCCAGTACCTGCGCGCCTTTATCCCCAATCCCCCTTCATGGATCGAGGAAGGTTTCGCCATTTACTTTAGCACCCTGTCCATAGAAGATGGGGAGACGGCCTACGCCGAGAATCTTTCCTGGCTGGAGCGGGTAAAAGAACTGTCAATTCCCCCGGTCCGGGACATCCTCCTCCTGGGCGCGCAGGATACCGGGGCCGCCCTTTCGCGGGAAGACTACAGCGCCCTTTCCTGGGCCCTGGTGTCGTTTTTTCTGAACAGCGGAAACGAGGATTACATTCGTTCCCTGCTGGAATGTTTTGCGCTTCTCTCCCCCGCCGCCGGGCTGCCGGAAAATTCCACCGCCGTGGCGCGGAGAATTGAGGACTGGAACGGTTTTGAAAACCTGGACCGGGACTACCGTTCCTACATCAACGCCCGTAAAACCTTTCCGGAACTGATGGACGAAGGCCGCCGGGCTTACGGGGAGGAGGATTTTGACAAGGCCGAGCCGGCGTTTACCATGGCGGCCGGTCTGCGGCCCGGCCACTACGCCCCGCATTACTACCTGGGGCTCATAGCCTACGGCAGGGGGGATTGGGACAGGGCGGAGCAGCTCTACAACCGCAGCCTTGAGCTGGGGAGCGACGGCGCTCTAATCTACTACGCCCTGGGCCTTAACGCCGCCGCTGCGGGACAGGGGGAGCGGGCCGCGGAATTCCTGCGCCGCGCCGCCGACGCCGATCCCGTCCGCTACCGCGAAAAGGCAGACGTTTTGCTCCAACGGCTGCCTTCCCGCTAACGGCGCTGTCCCCTTGCCGCTGCTTCGGCCTTCCTGGACAATGGAAAAATGACAGCGGAACAAAAGACGGCCCTTGCCAGGTTTCTCGACACCGCCGGCGATTATCTGGGGAGTGGTTACGGGCGGCCCGGAAAGGTATACGCCTTTACCGATGACAGCCCGGACCAGCGGAATGTTGACCCGGCCCCCCGCGCGCCGGCGGGTCCGGTTTCCGCAATGCCCGGCGATACCCTGGAAGGAATCGCGGCGGATATCCGCGCCTGCCGCGCCTGTCCCCTGGGGGCCTCCAGGACCAACGCGGTCCCCGGCGAGGGGGTGGAAAATCCGCTGGTCATGGTCATCGGTGAAGGGCCCGGCCAGGAAGAGGACCGCACGGGCCGTCCTTTTGTGGGCAGGGCGGGGCAACTCCTTGACAAGATGCTCGCCGCCATCAGCCTGCGCCGCGAGGAAAACTGTTTTATCGCCAATGTCGTCAAGTGCCGCCCGCCGGGGAACCGGGACCCCGATCCCGCCGAAGCCCTGTGCTGCAAGCCTTTCCTGCGCCGCCAGATAGCCTGCCTGCGGCCCCGGATAATCTTCTGCGTGGGCAAAGTCGCCGCCAATTTGCTTTTGGAGAACGCCGAACGGGCCGCCATAGGCAGTCTGCGGGGCCGGTTCTTTGAATACCCCGTTACAAAACCCGAAGACATCCTGGAAATGGAAGAACCCGCGGTCCCGCCCGTCCCGCTGCTCGCCACCTACCATCCCAGCGCATTGCTGCGGAACGAGGACCTTAAACGGCCCGCCTGGGAGGATCTGAAGCTTCTCCGCTCAAAACTTGAGGAATTAAAGGGTCTTTGATGGCCCCCTACCTGGACCTGGTCTTCGACATTCCCGCGAACCAGCGCTTTACCTACCGGAACCTGGCCGCCCACAAAACCCCTCCCGGCGAGGCGGTAACCGGCAAGCGGGTCATGGCCCCCTTCGGCAAGCGGGACATCCTGGGCTACGTTGTCGCCGGGCGGGAGGAGGTTCCGGAAGGCATGGACCCGCAGAGCATCCGGGAGATCCGCCGGGTGGTGGACACCGAATGTACCTTCGGGGAAGAGGACATCGCCCTGGCGGAGTGGATCGCCGCCTATTACCTCTGCGGCCTGGGGGAAGCCCTGGCGGCGATGATCCCGTCGGGGAGGCGGCCCGGCGCCTACCCCGCCCTCTACGGCGCGGAGGAGGATATCGCCCCTTCCCCGCTGGAACTTTCTGACGAGCAGAAGAAAGCCCTGGAAACCATTACGGCCCCCTACCCCGCCGGGGCCCCCATGTTCTACCTCTACGGCATTACCGGGTCCGGCAAGACCGAAGTGTTCATCCGGGCCGCGGAGGACGCCCTAAAAAAGGGGAAATCGGCGATTTACCTGGTACCGGAAATAGCCCTGACCCACCAGACGCTGGAGGCCATCAAGGCCCGGTTCGGCGCGCTGGCGGCGACATTCCATTCCGGCATGAGCCCCGGCGCGCGGCTGCTTGAGTGGATGCGGGCGCGCAGGGGCGAGGTCCGGATCGTGGTGGGCCCCCGCAGCGCCGTTTTCGCCCCGCTCAAAGACCTGGGGCTTGTCATCATCGACGAGGAACACGACGGTTCCTACAAATCGGGAAACACCCCCCGCTACCACGCCCGGCAGATCGCCATGCGCCGCTGCGCGGTTTCCGGGGCCCTGCTCCTGATGGGTTCGGCCACCCCCTCGGTGGAAGCCTGGAAGCTTATGGAAGACGGGCGCATAAGGCGGCTCCGCCTTTCCCGCCGCCTGGCGGGGGGGACGCCGCCGGAGATCTCCGCGGTAAGCCTGGAAGGCACGGAGGGCTGCCTTACCCCGCGGCTCAAAGACGAGATCCTCAAAACCGCCCGCATGGGCCGCCAGACCATCCTCTTTCTCAACCGCCGGGGCTTCGCCTACTTCTACCATTGCCCCTCCTGCGGCTTCGAACTGACCTGCAAACACTGTTCTGTATCACTGACCTGGCACAAAGACAGGGGCCGGGCGGTCTGCCACTACTGCGGCTATTCCCAGGTCCCGCCGGGGGCCTGCCCCAACTGCGGCTCCCTGGAAGCCGGTTTCCGGGGCTTCGGCACGGAGATGATCGAGGAGGAACTGCGCCGTACCTTTCCGGAACTAAGGGTCCGCCGCGTAGACGCCGATTCGGTAGCCAAAAGCGGGAGCCTTGAGGAAAACCTGGAGATGTTCCGGGCCGGCATGGTCGACATCCTGCTGGGCACCCAGATGGTGGCCAAGGGCCTTAACTTCCCCAGAGTGCGCCTGGTGGGGGTGATTCTGGCGGATACGGGGCTCCACCTGCCGGATTTCCGGGCGGCGGAGCGGACCTTCTCCCTTCTGGTCCAGGTGGCGGGCCGGGCGGGCCGCTACTTTCCCGACGGCAAGGTGATTATCCAGACCCTTAGAATGGGGGACCCGGTCATTGAAAAATCGGCGGCCCTGGATGTGGACGGCTTTTTCCGGGAGGAACTTGTCCAGCGCGGGGCCCTGAATTTCCCCCCGTTTTCCCGGCTTATCCGCTTTAACTTCCGCTCCCGGGACCCGGTCCGCGTGGGCAAGGCCGCCGCGCGCTTCGCCGATCTGGTCCGCCCCCTGCTCCCCCCCGGCGCCGACACCCTGGGCCCCGCGGAATGTCCCATCGGGATCATCGCCGGAAACCACCGCCGCCACCTGATCCTCCGGGCCCCCGTCATGGGCCCCCTCCACAGCGCCGCGCGGACCGCCCTGCTCCGCTACAACAAGGGCAGGGACAGCCGCGTTTACGTGGAAGTGGACATAGACCCCGTCAATCTCTTATAGTTATAGTTGTCAAATGAAACATATTGTTCTGTCCCTTTTAGTGTTCCTGCCGGTTCCGGCGCTTTTTTCTTTTCCGGATTATTACGTAACGCTGCGGGACGCAATCTACGCCCAGCAGCTAAACGCCGATGAAATTGTCCCCCTGTACCAGGAAGCCATGGAAAAGGCCCGCGAAAACCTTACGGGCAGCGAACTTTACATCATACTGTCCCGGTGCGAGTACATGCTGGGAAGAGCGTACCAGTACGAAAACAGGAAACCTGAAGCCGCCGCCCGGTATGAACAGGGTATCCTCTGGGCGCAAAAAGCCCAGGGAGAGGGGGCAGGGGCCGAAAGCTGGCAGATGCTGGCGGAAAACATTTCCCAATCCTGCGCGGTACGGTCGGTTTCCTATGCCCTGGCGAACGGGCTTAAAGTAGAAAGTTACTCAAAAAAAGCCCTGGCCGAAGATCCGCAGAATGCCGCGGCCCGGTTTATGATTGCCGCCCGCTGGGTTTACGCCCCATCCCCTTTTCACGATTACAAAAAGGGCATCAGAATGATGGAAGAGATTCTTTCCGCCGCCGGTAATCCCGGCAAAGACGATCTCTTTAACATTTATTCAGCCATCGGTTATGCCTACCTGCAGCAAAAAAAGCACGGCGACGCCCGTCCCTGGTTTCTTAAAGCCCTGGAAATTTATCCAACCAACAAATATGTGTTGAGTCTCCTAAACGGTTAAAACATGATTCAGGAAATATTTTCTGTTATGGTACAATTTTACTACCCGATTCTTCTGGCAGTGGGGGTTTATTTTTTTATTATCTCCCTGGCCAACCATTACGAGATGTGGCGCTTCACGCTTGACGCGGAAATGTCCAACGGCCCTCTGGTTTCGGTACTTGTCCCGGCCAGAAACGAAGAAACCTGTATTACCCGCTGCATTCAGTCGCTTTGCAGGCAGTATTACCAAAACTACGAGATTCTGGTCCTCGATGACAATTCTACCGACAATACCCTGTCCATCCTGGAGCGTTTAGCGGCGGAAAACAGCCGCATTAAGGTCTTCAAAGGCGCCTCCCTGCCCCAAGACTGGTACGGCAAGCCCTTTGCCCTGCATCAGCTTTCCAAAGAAGCGAAAGGGGAAATCCTGCTGTTTACCGACGCCGATACCATTCATAACCCCACCAGTATTTCCTGGGCGGTTACCAATCTCACCGGCCTCAAAGCGGATATGATCTCCGGCTATATCAGAGAGGAAATGAACGGCCTGGGGGAAATCATTACCGTACCCCTGATGTTTCTCCTTACCGGCTTTGTTATCCCCCTGTTCCTCAACCGCTTTACCAAATTCCATTTTTTTTCTTCCGCCATCGGGCAGTACATCGCCATCCGGCACGAAGTATTCAAGGCCATAGGCGGATGCGAGGCTTTTAAGAAAAAAACCAGTGAAGACATCTACATGTCACGGCATGTAAAGCGGATGGGCTACCAGACCCGGTTTCTTGATATTACCGCCCATGCCTGGTGTAAAATGTACGATGGTTACGGCAAAGCCCTGGAAGGGATAGGAAAAAACATTTTTGACTTTTTAGCAAAAAATTCCCTGCTTCTTCTTTTTGTGGCGCTGCTGGCGTTCTTCTTTTTGTTTTTCCCCTTTCCCCTGCTTATCATCAACATCGTTACCCAAAGTCCGAATTTAGGAACCACAGTTCTGATAAACATTCTGTATACCCTCACGTGGATCTTCATGTTTCTGGGCCACCGGCTGGAATGGTACTACGGGTTCCTCTGGCCCCTTCTGTACCTCAATTTCCTCCGGGTTGCATCATATTCCTGGTTCAGGACAATATCCGGCAGGGGCTTCCTCTGGAAAGACCGGGTGGTATCTTAGATCATGCCCTATAAACACGGACAAGCCCTTATTGATAATTCACTGCCCTTTCGTCTTGCCAGCGCCCTGACTTTTTATCCTGTTTTTTCCATCGCACATATTGTCAACATTATCCAGTACTCTACTTCCTACGAAAACCGGGACAAGCTGCTGCGTCACCGGAGGGCAATTTTGATCTGCAACCACACTACTTTTCTTGATCCCGTAAAGATGGGCGGAGCGGTCTGGCCCCGCCGGGTTTATCAAACCATGCTGGAAGCCACCGTGGAATTTCCCGTGCTGGGAACCTTTATCCGGCTCCTGGGGGGGGTCCCCATTCCCCGGGGCGGGAACAGCCTCGCCATGCTCCAGGCCGCGGCTTCAACCGCTTTCCGGTTTCGGCGCTACCTGCTCTTTTACCCGGAAGGGGAGTGCTACCTTTACAACCAGAAGATCCGGAAATTCCGGCCCGGCGCCTTTTATCTCTCCGCCCACCTGGACATCCCCGTAATTCCCATGGTAACGGTATTTTCCGGCGGCAAGTACAAG
Organism: Treponema sp.; assembly: GCA_031277045.1. The sequence goes on along the minus strand of JAISLX010000087.1, from coordinate 8,352 downwards.
CCCTACAGTTTTTTTGGCCGGGCCTTCCCCCGGGAAAAACTCGTCGTCCTGGATCCGGTCTACCCCTCCGGCCATATCAAACGGGAAGCGAACGGTGAAATTTCAACGGACTCGATACGCGACTACGCCCAGGCAGTCCGCTCCCTTATGCAAGCGGAAATCGACAGGCGCGGCGGCTGTTCCGCTTTTTACCGGGGGCGGATGGATCGGATCCGGGGGCTGAACGACAAGTAAAATCCGCAGGCCCTGGCGGCGCGGAGTCAGAGCCGCCGGGCCTTGGCAAGGAGCCGTTTCTTCCGTTTTTCAAGGTCCTCCCGCAGCCGCCCGGAAAAATAGCCGGAGCGGGGTTCGCCGGAAGGAGGCTCGAAGGCCAGCGCCCGTTCCACCAGGCGCAGGGCTTCCGCGATGTCGCCCTGCCGCCATTCCGCCTCCACCGCCAATTTCCTGCAGCAGCGGGGATAGCCCTCTTTCGCGCCCCGTTCAAGCAGGGCCCTGGCCATAGGGTACTCTCCCTCCCCGCAAAGGCCCCGGCGCAGGGCGCTCTGCCAGCACAGCCACAGATGCTCAAGGTCCGGGTGATACCGGTTCCCCAGCGGATCCCGGGCAATCCTGCACAGGCAGCCCAAAAGGGAAGCCAGGCCCCGGATGTCCCGGATGTTGTGTTCGCAGATCCGCAGCAGGGCGGCGGAATCGCCATCGTTAAGAAAACTAAACCAGGCTTCCGGGGCGAACGCGCCGGGAAGGTCGTTCTCCCGGCTGATGGACAGCACCCCGCTTTCCACCGTTCCCTGGGAACAGTTGGGGAGGAAGCGTTTCCACAGCCGCCTGGCGCTGTAGAGAAGATCCGCATGTTCAAAGGGCGGCAGGGTCATGCCGTTTATCAGGCAGCGGTTTCGCAGAATCTGCGCGTCAAAGGTCCTGCCGTTGTAAGTTACAACAGTGGGGCGGTTCCCCAATTCCCCGAGCACCGCTTCCAGAAAACCGGGCTCGCCGGGGTAGTCCAGTAAAAGATAGCGGGTAACAAGAATCTTCGCGTAATCCCCCCCGCCGGTTTTCCGTTTCCGCCCGTCTGAGGGGATTCGCGGGGAACCGAAGGCGGCCAAAAACGCGATGGTGCCCGCCCCGGTGGACAGGCCCGTGGTTTCCAGATCAAAAAACAGAAGGGATTCCGGATCGGTCCGCCCTATCCCCGGCGCCAGAATATCCAGCTCCGGCGGTAAAGTCCGGGGAATGGAAATAGGAAGATCAACAAGCTGTTCGTGCTTAAGGGTCTGGTACGCCGCGGGTTTCCAGCCCAGCCCTTCAAAAACCGGAGAGGCGGCCTCCCCCCGGCCCGGGGACCGGGGCGCCCGTCCGGAATATTTGAGTTCCCTGACGCGGGATAGGCGTGAACGCAGATCCATAGACCTCTCATGTAACGTAACGGCCCGTACGAAACTCCAATTAGCGTCCGGCACACGATAACTTTTCGCACGCTTATGTACAACCCGGTTAAAAATTACTTTAGCCAAGACGGGGAATCGAACCCCGGACCTGCGCATTACGAGTGCGCCGCTCTACCGACTGAGCCATCTTGGCGGGCGCAAAGTCCCTTTCAGGACAAATTACCAAACATCATGGCTTTGCGCAAGAGACCGGCCGAAGCCGCCGCGTATACAGCGTGATACCCCGGCGGGCGGGAAAACGGGGAGTTTTAACGGCGCGGGGCGTCCGGATCCGCGTTCAATTCCGTTTTTCCCGCGCGCGGCGCGGAATGTGGATAATTTACCACCCGCCCGCCTTGCGAACCGGCGGTTTTCTGATATAATTAGAGGTAATATGAATAACACATTAACCAGTCTGGTTCGAATTGGCATTTTTTATGACGGGTACTATTTTTACAAAGTAAGCAACTACTACAAATACGAACATCCCAGAAAAGCGCGAATAAGTATTTCCGGCCTGCACAAATTTATCAGGAACAAGGCGGCCAAAATATGCGAGACTAAATTTGAGCAGTGCCAAATTGTGGACGCACATTATTTTAAGGGCCGCTCCTCCGCCAGGGAAATGGGGGAAAAAGTACAAAGCGAACGAATATTTGAGGATATTTTAATGCGGGAAAATATTATCACCCATTACCTGCCCCTGCGGAACGGACCCAACAATACCCTGCAGGAAAAAGGTATTGATGTGTGGCTGGCGCTGGAAGCCTACGAAATGACCATGTACAAGCACTTTGACATTATCGCGCTGGTAGTCTGCGACGGGGACTATGTTCCCCTGGTCCGCAAGCTGAACACTCTGGGGACCCACGTAATGCTTATCGGCTGGAATTTTGACTATTACAGCGAAAGCGGAAAACTGGAAAGTACCCGCACCTCGCAGGCGCTGCTGGAAGAGGTATACGAACCGATTGACATGTCGCAGGTTATCGAGGAAAACCCCCTTGATGAATCTGTCAGAAACCTGTTTGTCATGGACCGGGAACATATTGTCTCCGTCAATGATATCGTGAACAATAAACAAAACAATGAGACGAATACCGCACAACAGAACACAGGCGGCGAGGATGTCCGTTATTCAACAATACTTAATTTAAAAGACGGCTACGGCTTTATTGAAGACAGAAGCCGTAATAACATTTTTTTTCATTTCAGTACCGTGGAAAACGCCGATTTTAACGATCTAAGACCGGGAATGAAGGTTAAATTCTACCAGGAAGAAGACGAGGAACAGTCCAGGATCGCGGCGGCTCCCCGTTTCCGGGCAACAAAAGTATTCCTGGCCGAATAGCGGCTTACCGCGGCGCCGGCCCCCCGGCCCCCCGGTAACCGGGGGGCCGGATTGCCGTCAGATGCCTTCCTCGACGCTGTTGTAGGCCGCCCGTTTCATCGCGTCTTCCACGCTGGCGCGAATCTCCTCCTGGTCCCGGGTTTTGGCGGAGACATTGCCCATCGCGCGGGCTATCTGCTCGTTCAAAAGCTGTTCGGGGATAGAATATAGCACGTAGTAGTAATACTGTTCGCTTTCGGTTTTCTTGGCGCGGTCAATCGTGCGGAGTTTGACCCAGTATTCCTTTTCTCTTGCCAGACCGCTGATCGTTACCCGCGAAAACGTGGCGACCACCTCTTCCACAAAACTTCTGTTTTCCGCGGTGTTCTTGTCGCCCAGCTGCTCCCCGCCGAAATTGGCCTCCACGTAGTTGCTGATCCGCCGGGCCACAGAAGCCTGGATATTGAAATTGTTCACCAGGGAACGCACAAGCTCCAGGTTCTGCCCGGTCCCGTAGTCAACAACGGCGATCTTCCCCTCAAAACCGGGCAGCCTCTGCAGGGAATCCGTGTCAAAGTCAATCGCCGCCTGCACCCATGCGGGGATTTCCGCACCCGTTACCGCGCCCTGGTAGTCCACGCGGACCCGCTCAATGCCGGCCGCGACTCCGGGCGCCGCAGCGCCGGTCCCCTCGATAGTACCGGCGGGGGCATCTTTCCTTGCCGAAGAACCGGCGCAGGCTGCCAGCGCCGCAATCACGCAAAAAAACCCCGCCATCCGAACCACATCTTTTGTTTCCATCGTTCTCTCCTATAAAAAAATTCAAAACCAGCACGGTTTTGGAAAAGCCCTACAGTTTATCCCGTCCGGAATTAACAAACCGGTAAAACATTCTTTACCCCCAAAAAGTTTCACATACAACAAAAATGCCTTGTCCATATTCAGACTGAACCTTCGCTGATATAATCCGCATATTTATGGGCAATAGCGGTAACTGCGGCTACATATACATCAGCATGAGGTTTGGCGCTTTGATTCTGTTTTTGTATTTCGTCCAGATATTTCTTTGGGAACAAGGCGATTGTATGTACAGCGGCCTGCAAAGCATGCGCCCGAATTCTTTGGTTTGTTGTCATTCTGATTTTCTCCCTGTTTGTTCCACTATTTTTTCAAGTTCGGCCAATTTATCACCGGTTAGTTCAAAGCGGTATATCCCCATACTTTTGATATCCTACCCTGTCTAAAAATCTTTGTCAAGTGTTTTTCACCGGCTTTTTATTGGAGGGCCGGGTTCATGCCCCGGATCTTGCTCCTGAAAATTTACAACCACAGAAAATGTTGCCCCCCGATTCTCGGACCGGTGTATGAACCCGGCAAGTATACTAAATTTCCTCTCCGACATTTCAGGGAGTTATGCCGCATAACGTCCCTGCTGCCGCGAACCTGCCGGAGCGCATAAACAGTCCGCGGCAGCAAAGCCGCTGCGCCGTACCTGTATTCTTTTAAAAACGATACTGCTTATTTCTTGCTGCATCTTCCTGTTTGTCTTTAATCTGAAAACTGTTTGAATATACCAGCATCGCCGTTTCCGTTTCTATAACCTGAATGTTTAGAATAGACATTCCATTAACAATTATTATCTCTCCGGATAAAACATATTCGGCGCCCACTATATGTCCTATCCTCCGGGCCGATTCATCGTCAACATATCCTGACAGGCCGAATTCCTGTTCATTCAAAACGGCGTTTATCTGCTGCCGTGAAATAATGGTTAATTTTCCGCTTTCCACCAATCCGTTTTCCAGCCATCTTATTGCCTGCAGGCTTAAATTATCGCTTGACGTGAAAATTTTTACTACAGCGATGGTTCCATTAGTTATTCTACCGGAAATGTCTATGGCGGCGGCTTGGACTGCATCCTCCAGGGAATACCGTCCGGTATCCGTGTTACCCGATGCATGGAGCGGCAGCGCAAAAAACACAAAGGCCGCAAAAAACACAGCTATACGGTATTTCATCATTAATCCCAATCAAAAGGCATTAGCCAGCCGACTACCAGCCTTCCCCTGTGATGGGCTCCCTGTATATCGTTTGCCCCGTCAATTTTTGCCATATCCGCCAAAGGATCTCCTGCTATCCTTGTTAATTTACCGTTTACGACCATATCAACTTCATAATTTAGTGATATATAAAGTGCCCCGCCGCCGGGATAGACCCGTAAAAACAAGACCGGTGTCCATGAATTATTTGATAGTTTGTAATGGGTATATTCTGTATCATACAACTGCGGGCGCATCCCAAAATAGCTATTATTGTATCCATACCCTAATCCGAAACCCGCATAGAGCCAATCATATACACTTTTGGATATTTCCAGATACGGCATAACCCGTAAGCTCGCGCCATCGGCTATATTTTGAACCTGGTAATGTTCCTCGCCGCGGACAAAAGTAGTCTCGGGATTCATCAAAAAGTCAATGTTCACTCCCAATGAAATTTTCCAGCCGGAATCCTCATCTCCAAATATCATACCGGTTCCAATGCCAAAATATGTCCCCTTTGATGTCGCAACAAAACCAAGTCCGATATTCGCATCATTATAAAAGCCCCATCCGCCTTCCATATAAAGGCCAAAGGCCGGTAAGAAACCGCTCACCGAAACAGCCAGCGCAAAAACCAAAACCAATTTCTTTTTCATCGTTCCCTCCTGTGTTCAAAATATATTTTCCATGTCCGGAATAAATTTCATTCCACCTCGAAACCAATGGAATATTCACTCCCGCCTGCGTCATACCAGATAAATATTCGATAAACATGGCTATCGCCATCCGTAAAATCTATCCGGTATAAAGCAACTATCTGATCGCTCTGTAACGAATTTATCTTCGTTCTGCTTAACACAACAAGTGACCTGGGCGGAGGCCCTATATCATAATCCTTGTCTAACGTTTCATAAAGTTCAACCCACGCCTCTTGGCTTACCCATTCAAAATGCTGTACATCCTCAAAAAAACAATTATTAAAATCAAATGGCCATACAGCAGATGAAACAACCAGTAAAAGAATAGATACAGTAATCTTTTTCACGTTTGCCCTCCAAAATAGTACATATACGCCTCCACGTCTAATACGGCTGGCAGGTAACCAACCGGGGGTATCGAACAAGGCAAATCCCTTTTACAGAAATATTCCGGCTCCGATGCCGAAAGATGGGCCCATTATTGTTCCATAAGACGCATCAGCTTTAATAAAGAAACTGCTGAACTGGAACCGCAATCCGGCATTAACTTTCCATGCAAACTCAAACGAATTATCATCCGGCGGGGTAGCGCTTGCCGAACCCGACTTATACGAATAACCGCTATACTCATACATGGTAAAACCCAAACCGCCTCCCGCATACAGTGTAAAAACATGAAATACAGGATACCCCAATGCCGTACCAAAGATAAACGATGATTCAGAATAGCGTATATCGTAATGGGAATTTCCGTTAGTCCAGGGCTTTTTTATTCCCGGCGGGTTATTCAGCCAATCAACGGAAAGAATGAACAGGGTAAATGCTTTGGGGAATTGATCCTCCACGCTAAACGAAAGCCCCCATTTTTCTGAAGCGTTGTCAAACGGCTTACTATAGCCAAGGTAGTAGCCCAAATGCGCCAAATTAACACCCTGCCCGGGATCTGCCGTATAGGTTGAGTCCGGGCTGCGGGTTCCGCTGCCGGTTATGCCGGGCCTGGGGTAATTGCTGACTACGCAATAATCGGCATCAGGATAGGACTGAACCTCTTTGCCATTTTCGACAATGCCCCACCATACATAGCCGGTATTATCTGTCCATGTTGGATCTATCCAGTACCAGGTACCGTTATTGTGCTGCACCCAAAGCCACGCATGACCGGATATCCCATCATGTGTATAAACCTTGTGGCGTGAATGTTCCTTGAGATACACCCCGTTCTTGATCGTAGTGGCTCTTTCTTCGGAAACAGGGTCATAGAGAATAATGGTATATGGATCACCGGCATTAGCGGCCGCTATGTACCATTGCTGATCTTTCATGCCCGCCGCATTATAGGCTTCCTGATATTCCAATATATCATCCCATGCAAACTGGGCATAATCAAAACAAATGCCGTAAAAAGTGGTTATACGGGTCATGTCCCCGGACATTTCAGCGAAACGATTGGCCAGCAATGGCGGAGCGTAATAATCAGGGGGATCGTCATAACGGGAAGTTACAATTGCGCCGGTTTCAGCGGAAGAATACTGACCAAGGCAGGCTGTTTGAACGGCTAAATCCTGAAGAAGATTCGCCAAATCATCGGCGTTTATTGTACATACGAGTACGATGGAAAAAAAGCCAACAAGTAATTTTTTCCTGAACATAAGTTTACGCTCCCTTTGTGGAAATTCATCCAAATCAATTTATACCGGGCTTTCCCAAAACACGGTTGGTTTTGGGAAAAGCCTCAATATTTACAGTTTACCCCTATGCGGATATTTGAGTCTGCGGCGTATGCGCTGCCGCATTGTCGATGCGGATGCTATTGTTTTCAAATGCCGCTAAAAACCATAGCCCGAGGGTTCCGTTTAATTTGATTGTTTGTATCTCGCATGATTGGGATTTTAAATACCGTATTATTTTCGCCCATAAATTTTTTGCGTCCTGTTGATTCATGTTCTATCCTTACCGTTAGTTATTATGCTTCCGCCCTCCGGGGAGCGGCCCTGCCGCCCCCATACGGAGGCGGCCTGTTTACGTCTAATACCCCCGCGCCTGCCGGGCCTTTTCAAGCCATATTCTTGCGTTGGAATAATTGGGATTAATCCGCAGGGCGGCGGTATAGTCCGCTATCGCCCGGTCGTAGTCCTTTTTGTCGTAATACGCATTGCCCCGGTTGTAATAGGCGGCGGCAAGATCCGGGTCAAGCCGCAGGGCGGCGGTATAGTCCGCGATGGCCCGGTCGTAGTCCCCTTTAGTGAAATACGCATTGCCCCGGTTGTAATAGGCGGCGGCAAGATCCGGGTCAATGCGCAGGGCGGCGGTGTAGTCCGCAATGGCGTGGTCGTAATCCTTTTGGTTGTAATACGCACTGCCCCGGTTGTAATAGGCGGCGGCATAATCGGGGTCAATCCGCAGTGCGGCGGTGTAGTCCGCAATGGCGCGGTCGTAGTCCCCTTTGTCGTCATACGCATTGCCCCGGTTGCAATAGGCTTTGTCATAATCGGGGTCAATGCGCAGTGCGGCGGTGTAGTCGGCAATCGCCTGGTCGTACAGCCCTTTGTCGTCATACGCATTTCCCTGGTTGTAATAGGCTTCGACTTTATTGGGGTCAATGCGCAGTGCGGCGATAACCCCGTCCTTCTCCCGCGGCTTTTCTTCCAGCGCCTGGGCCTTCCGCTCCGCCGCCTTCCCGGCAATGTCAGGCCGCCTTACCTCGAATGTCTTCACTGCTCCCTCGAATAACTGCCGCGGGAACTTCGTTCCCGACGCCAGTTCAGAACCAGATTCGGGTGTATACTGTGGCTCTCCGCCACCTGGCTCACCGGTTTGCCGTCCTCCAACAGTTCCCGAAGTATCTTCACCTTCTCTTC
>JAISLX010000034.1 GCA_031277045.1 Treponema sp. | reverse complement strand
GGCGGGTATACGCCCTTATACCTGGCGGGTATACGCCCTTATACCTGGCGGGTATACGCCCTTATACCTGGCGGGTATACGCCCTTATACCTGGCGGGTATACGCCCTTATACCTGGCAGGTATGAGGGCGGGGGCTTACCCGCTTTACTCCCAGCGTCCAGACGCTCAAAGAACCCCGCGCCATTACCTACGAGTTCCCCCTCACCGTGGGAAGCGAAACGCCCCAGTGAATAGCCCTATGCACCGGCAGTGATACGCCCGCGCACCCGGCAGGAGCATGCCCGTGCGCCTGCCAGGAGCGTGCCCGTGCGCCCCTTTGTGCGCCGCAAACCGCAGGTTCCGCCCTTGTGGTTAAATTATCCCCTCACGCGGGCGGGCGGCGCCTGTTCACAGGCAGGTTTCATTCAGGATAATTCACGCAGAACAGCAGACTCTCGCCTTTGCGCATGTTGACCGTAATATTTTCGACATTCCTGCCGTAGTAACGGTCTTCGTAGACTTCGTAGGGATTCGAAGGTTTCTTGAAACGCAGCGTCCGCTCTCCGGTTTCTTTTGCGTGGATGGCAACAAAATTTTCATTGGCATAAACGCAGTCATCGCCGGTCGAATAAAGATGGCAGCCTGAGTATTCGGCCAGGGAAGCGAGAAGTTCTGAACGCAGAATTTCGGCGGCGCAATAAACGCTGGTAAAGCCCCGGTACTGTTTTATCCCGTAGGCGGCTTTGCCGTTTATAAGGTAGCGCCCAAGTATTTCACCGTCTTCGTCAATGTAAAAGAAGGGGTTGGCGTAGGGCGGCGGAAGCACCGGGGAAAGCCACACATTACTGTGAACGTCGCGGTCGATATAACCGTAGCGCCTGTCAAAATCGCCGTAACGCAGCGCCGGATGGGGTCCGCAGAGGGTGAAGCGCGGTGAGACCGTATCGTAGATCACGCCGGTTTTGAAACCGGTAAGTTCCCGCATATAAGCGCTGTCCATCTTTTTTTCCCTGTCCGGATTAATAAAACCCGGCGCGTAAAGCCAGACCACGGCGGCGCCGTTTTTTGCCGCTTTCCTGTGAATAACCTCGCGGTCCGCATCGGAAAGACAGAAAAGATTGAGCATAACGTACATTTTGTAATCCCGCATGTCGTCCCGGGCCATGTCGTTGTGAAAATAGTAATCCACCGGCGCGCCGATGCGGTTAAGGTCCGATGTACGGTAATAATCCAGCATGACCTGGTTTGTCATGGTTGATACGTAAAAAAGGCTTTCCTGGTCATAGATAAGGGCAATGTCGTTTTTCTTTGTCCGATCCAGGCTGTAGGCCATGCGGGCGATTTTTTCCTGTTTTTCAAAGAGCCGGTAAATATCGGGATGCTGGTAACGGCCCCCTTGTTCATGCTGGTCGAACCACCAGGCAAAAGTATCCTCGCAGATATTTCTGGCAAAATCCCGTTTCAGCGTACCGATGGTATCCTTAATATCATACAGGCCCATGGAATCGCGGTAGAAGTCGTTTTCCAGATGGGTTCTGCTGTCTTCTTCGCCGACGAACATCTGGTTTCTGACGCGGAACGAATCGTTCATTTCCCGCTGGGCCACCAGCCCGCCGGGTTCCCGGTTGTTGTACACCCCCGGCGCCGCCAGAAAATCCACAACGCCGCTGTCGAGAATGGCCAGCGTTGCCCCGGCGGTGGAAGCGTTGAAAAAGTCTGTACAGCCGTATGATCCGTAGAAAGCGCCCACAAGTTTCCCCTTGTAGCGGGCTTTGATGATCTTCGCGAAGTGGACAATAGTATTGGCCGTCCCCCGGTGCCAGGCATAGTAGAAATCCGCCACATTGCTATATTTGTCGGCGTTAAGGAAAACGCCCCGGTTGTATTCGGTTTCGGGATTAAGCTCCAGTTCCTTGCCGATGATACGGTCCGCGCTTTCGTAGTGCAGAAACGCGTCAAGTATTTTTTCATCGGCCCACTGATACTGCCGGGAATCAATGTCCGGAATAACCGGATTGTCAAAAGAAACATCCCGGCGGTTCCATGCACGGGAAAGGGCTTCCTCGGAACCGTATTTTTCCTTCAAAATCGCGCCGAATTCCCCGCGGAAGGCAGGGCTGAAATCCGCGTACTTTCCCTCTGCGCGTACCGTCAGGGGATTTACCGGATACCACTCGGAGGTGCCCCCCGCCGCCAGGAAATAACCGATAACGCGGTCCGCAAAAGGGGACCCGTCCACGGCATCGCAGAAATCCACCAGGGCTTTCCCGCCGTCTTTCCGCCACGCTTCCGAACAGAGGGAGTACATTCCCGGCACCCGGTCCTCATGTACCTCCGATGCAAGAATAGCCTCTTCAAAAGAGCCGTCGTTGTAACGCATAAGATCATCGGGATGGCTTTCCATCCAGCTTACCGGCGGGTGCATCCCGATACGCACAATAATGTAGGCTTCCGGTACTTCACGCAGCAGCGTCCCGGCGTCCCGGGCAAAATTCTGGAAGCCGCTTGGCTGACCGTTCCCGCCGGGCCGCAGCCAGTCGGTGTTTGCCATGATATAAAAAATCCTCAGGCCCGCTTTGCCGAGTTCCCGTATGTAATCCGGTTTGCGGATTCTTGCGGTCATCGCCATAGGCGGATACGCCTTGCCGTCTATCATAAGCGCAGGTTCACCGTTGTACTTCGCTATTTCAGCGTAACTCATATCATTACCTTCGTTTTTTGTTGTTTTTAAACGGTTGTTGTCGAACCTTTGGTTCGCCAGAAACTGAAATTTCTGAACAACTCTAATGAAATCTTATTCTTTTACGGATCCTACCACAATACCTTTAACAAAATATCGCTGCAGGAAGGGATAGACAACCAATATCGGTACAATTGAAATAAACAATTCCGCCGAACGTACCGTTTTGTCGCTCAGCCGGTTCAGGACCGCCAGGAGTTCCGGCGTCATATTCGTCATGTTCCGGTTATTGCTCAGAATCTGGGTGGCAAGATATGTGGCCAGAGGGTATTTGTTTACGTTGTTCATGTAGAAAATACCGTCAAACCAGGAATTCCAGTGGTTTATCATCGCGAAAAGCGTAAGAGAGGCGATACTCGGCAGGGACACCGGAAGAATAATCTGGAACAGGACGCGCCAGTGCCCGGCGCCGTCGCACGCGGCGGCCTCCTCAAGGGAACGCGGTATACCGCGCATAAAGTTCATCATTATGATTACCGACCAGATATTTACCGCGCCCGGAAGAATAAGAACCCAAAAGTTGTCAATCAGGCTCAGATAGCGGATAACCATGTAAGTCGGGATAAGGCCGCCTCCGATAAACATGGTAACAGCGAAATAAACCATGTATGCGTTACGGCGGCGGAACTCCGTAACGGAACGGGAAAGAGGATAGGCGGTAATAAATATCATGAACATATTGACTATGGTACCGGTAATCACCCGCATAAAGGAAATCCATACCGAGTGAAAAAAATCCTTCTTGGAAACCAGGTAGGAATAGGCGGTAAGAACGGGATCCACCGGCCATATAGCGACTTTTCCCGCGGAAGCCGCGGTACCGGAACTCAGGGAAATGGCAAAGATATGCAGAATCGGCAGTATGCAGCTCAGAGTAATCAGCGAAAGAATAAAATAATTGAAAGCCATAAACGCGGTACGCGAGGGAGGTGTTTTTATCTTCAAAGCATCCTCCTGTTAAAAAACCCGGTAATCGGTGAATTTATAGGCCAGCAGGTATGAACCGCCCACAACGAATATGGACACCACCGACTTGAAGAGTCCCGCCGCCGCCGCCGCCGAATATTGGGCGTTTACAATACCCAGCCGGTAGACAAAGGTATCTATAATATCCACCGTCTCCTGAACTATGGGGTTGCTTAAAATGAAGATCTGGTCAAACCCGGCGTTCAGTATGCCCCCAAGCCCCAGAATGGTCAGGAGCATGATAATCGACGCGATATTCGGCAGGGTTATATGCCAGAGCTGGGCGACCCTGCCCGCTCCGTCAACCATAGCCGCCTCGTAGAGGGTCGGATCGATATTGGTAATGGCCGCCAAAAAAATAACCGTATTGTAGCCCATGCCTTTCCAGACATCGGTACCGATGACGATGGTCCTGAAGTACTTGTTCATGATAAGAAAGGGCATCCGTTCGCCGCCCACGGACGTGATTATGTTGTTGATAATTCCGTCGTAACTCAAGACCTCAAGAACGATGCCCCCCAGTATGGCCCAGGAAAAGAAAAAGGGAATGAAGATAACCGTCTGAACATAGCGTTTGAAAAACTTCCCCGACAGTTCGTTCAGCAGGATCGATATGGCAAGGGGAACCAGAATACCCAGGGCAATCTTGAAGAACGCGATAATCACCGTATTCCGCAGGGAATTCCAAAATCCCGGTATTGTAAAAATGTATTTAAATTGATCAAGGCCTACAAAATCGGATTTGAAAAAACCCAACAGGCTTTTGTAATTTTGAAACGCCATAACTATCCCGGCCAGGGGCAGATACGCGAAGATAAAAACGCAGATCACCGCCGGGAGCAGCATGATATGAAGCGGACGGGGATTGCTCAAAAGCGCCCTCTTTCTTTGCCGCTCCTTTTTCAACCGGCGGTATTCAGCCCGTTCCGCGTCAATATCCGTCATAAGTGCTTCCTTGCCGGGAGAACGACTGCCGCCGGCAAACGCCGGAGCAGCCGCAGGCCGCTTATTTTTTGTGATACCAGTCGTTCACTTCCCTGAGTATATCGCTGCCGCCGAGGGTGTTGTACTGGGCGGCGTACTTTTCAAAGTCGCTGACGGGTATTTCGCCCATGATCATGCGCAGGAGCTGGGCGCTCTGATATTCCCCCAAGGGGCCGGACTTGGTAACCATCGAAGGAGTAGTGATGTATACCTCTTTGTAATACCGTTTCGCGCTGTTGTAGAGTTCCAGCATCTTGGCAACCCCGCCGTTTGGCGCTACACGGCTGGTGTAAAGGCCCCATACCGCGCCGTCCGCCGTCTTACCGCCGTGGTAATCCAGAAAAGCCTGGGTAACGCCCGAAGCTTCGTTGTTTTGGGGAGTTTCGCCGAACGGAAACTTGTCCCGGCCGGTTATGCCCCGTTCTTCCAGGTCATGAAAGAATTCATAATTTACCTCAAGCGATGTGGGATCGTAGGTTCGCCAGGGGAACCAGATGTACACGTCGGAGTCGTCTATCCGTTTCTGATCGGCCGTCCTGCCTGCCAGATAATCCGGATCGAGCAGTTTTTTGGTGTTTTCAATGTCGTAGTGGATCATCTTAAACAGCGCTTCGGGGTTCTTGCAGTTCCGGCTTACAACAATGAAATTGTTAACCGCGTAACGGTTTATAGTAACAACAGGCTGGCCGCCGCTTTCCGTCAGCGTCGGGCCCACCACCCAATCCGCCGCGGGATCAGTGTTTTTGTTCATGTTGAGGGGCCAGTTCGGGATCCACCAGGAACCGAACACGATGGCATATCTGCCGGCTACAATGTCGTTTATTACCGGCGAATTGGCACCCCATACGTCAATACCGGCGAAATCCCGGACAAAGTAACCTTTCCGGTACCACTCGTTGAGCTTGGTCAGCGCCTTTTTGAGATTCGGATGGGTGCCGGCGTATTCAAGGTTCCCTGTGCCATAATCAACATAGCCTGAGATGCTGGCGCCGTAAGCGTCAAGGATGGGCTGGAAATCGGCCAGCCCCTGACCGCTGAGCTGCTTGCAGGCCGGAAGTACGGGCTGGCCCGGATTGAGGGCCAGTATTTTATCGCACAGCGCCTCGAATTCCGCGATAGTTTTGGGCAAATCTTTGTAGGAGTTGACACCATAGGCTTTAAGTTTGGTCATGTTGTAGTAGGTCTGGCTTGTTTCCTGACCGTTGAAAGTCAGATTGGGAAGACCGTAGAGCTTCCCGTTCCTGGTTGCGGCGCCCAGGCCCACATTGTACGCATTGTATATGCGCTCCATCTCCGGGGTACTGTACTTGGCCCAGGCATCGGTCAAATCCGCGAGACCGCCCTGGGAGTAGAGGTCCTCAAACTCATTCGGGGATATCATCATAATGTCGGGCAGATTCCCGGCCGCTAATTCGGCGGCGAACTTCTGGTTGTATTGATCGCTGTTGACAATCCAACTGTACTTAAAGTCAATGTTGAAAAGATCCTTGAACGCCTTGATCTTGGGCTGGGTTTCGGGCGTTACGTTCTTTGGCGTGTCAGGATTTTCCGATTCCCGGTATCCCAGCACGGTAGCAATGGTAACCGGATTCGGATATTTTTCCGTGAGCCGTTCCATGTTGGTCGCGGCCGCCGACACAAATCCGCCGGAACCGGTACCCTGGCTTTCGCCGCGCTGTCTCCCGCCGCCGGCAAAAACCAAAAAAACCCCCAGCGCCAGGAGCGCTGTCATGCAAAACAAACGTTTCATTTTTTTGCCTCCCAAAAAAATTATTTATAGAGACATTTCCCAAAACTAACCGGGTTTTGGGAAAAGCCGAAAAAAGAGCGATTTGAGCTGTTAAGGGGTTGACAAGAACTATAAGAGACCCATAATTGCTTGCTTGCGGCGCGAAATCCGCGTTCAAGGTCCTACTGATCATAACAGAATAATTCTATCCAAAAGCGAAAAACAACGCAAGAAGTAAAAATGAGCCTCCGCGGAGCTTGTTCCGCGGAGGCTCATTTCCAGCTAACGGCGGCGTAGCCCACAAAGGAAGCGGGAATATCCCCGGATTCGCCTGCGCTGGTGCTGTAGGCCAGGAGTTCCGGGACAGGCGGGGCGGCGGATGCCTGGCCCGGACGGCCGGAGCCAGCGCCGCTGACAAAGCCCAGAACCCCCAGCGCCGCCCCGGCGGAACAGGCGGACAGTTCTTCTTCCGCCCGGCGGAGAACGGCGCCGGGATCGCCTGAAAGGACCGCCTCGATAAACCGGCGGTCGTTTTCCCGCGCCCAGGCCAGGGCCTCCTTTCCCGTTCCGCGGGGGCTAAAGCCGTAGTTTGGCCCGTAGTGGGTCAGGTCGGTGGAACCGGCTACAACAAGCTTCCGCCCCAGATTCCCCGCTATCTCCGCAATTTTTCGCCCTGTTTCAAAGGAGGACATATCCGCGGGAAGCCGCAGGGCCACAAGACGGGCGCGGGGGAAGAAGAAGCGGGCCATAGGGACAAGCGCCTCCACCGTGTTATCCCGGTACTGGTCCTGAGCCCAGCCGGGGGAAAGGCCTTCCCCGGACAGGGCGGAACAGAGGGCGTCCCGCAGTTCCCTGTCAATGTCCATAAGCCCCAGCGGGGTCCTAACGGCATCCTCGGTAAAGGCCAAAACCGGGGATCCGGCGGCCAGGTGGCCTCCCAGAATCGCCGCGGTATCCGCCCCGCCGTCCAGCGAGGAGAACGCGGCGGCGGCGAGGGCCCCCGAATAGCGCCACCCCGCGTGGGGGGACAGGGCGGCCAAACCGGCGCTTCGCCTGGTTTTCCACGGTTCCAAAAAACGGGTAATTCCCGGCGCGCCGGGGGGGTACCAGCCGGGGGGCAGGGATGGTTCTCGTATCGTCACGGTATCTAAAATTAAACCACGTCTAAACGCGCGGGGCAAGTTCAGGCGTCATTAACTCGGACAAAAATAACGCCGAAATAGATAGTAAGTATGTCAGTAAAAAAGAATGAAGGAAAAACCCTGGGTGTAAGCACCGTTATCGCCGCCCTGTGCGTTATGCTTTACCTTGGGGGCCTTTCCTACGGGGCTTTGAGCATCCACAACAGCATAATTGAGCGGCGGACCCTGGCGGACAAGGAATTCGGCAATCTGGCGGACCTTGCCTCCTCGGCGGGGGTTCTGGGTTTTATGGACGAACCGTTCATAAAAACCATTCAGGATTCCATTGAGGGATCGCAAACCGTGCTGGGGGTGGTCATCAGCAGTTCGCGGGGGGAGTTCGCTTTTGAGCGGGAACGGGGAACGGTGATCGACTGGGTAAACGATTCCCCGCGCTTTATACGCCGTTTCGCGGTTACCAACCCGCCCAAGTACCTGCCCCTGCGGATCGAAGGCCAGCGGAACGTGAACATCCAGGCGGTGTGCGGGTATATTGATTACGATTACTGCACCGGCATTCTTAAAAAAACCCTTCTGGTGGTTCTGCTCTCCCTGACTCTGGCTTTTTTTACGCTGCTTATGGACACCCTGCTGACGAAAAACCGGGAACCGGCCGGGTGGAGTCCGGGTGAAAAACCAGCCCCCGGTACGTCCGGGGACACAACAGCGGCCCCCGTAAATCCGCCGGAAGAAGCCCCGGACACGGACAGCCGGGCGCCGCCGACTGATGATAACGAGCCGGATTTTGACGCTGATGAGCCGGATTTTGGCAGCAGCAATACGACTGATGAAATTCCTGATGTTGACGATGAAGACCTGGCCGGGCGGGAAAGTCCGGTTGACAGCGAAGCGCCGGATTTTGACGGCGACATGCTGGATTTTGACAGCGAAGCGCCGGATTTTGACGGCGAAGCGCCGGATTTTGACAGCGAAGCGCCCCGGGGCCTTTTTTCCCCGCGCGGCGGCGTCGGCTGGGAAGCCTACACGCGGGAACGGCTTGAATCGGAACTGCGCCGCTGCACTTCCGGCGAGCAGGACCTGACGCTGATCCTGATGACAATTAAAGAACCGGAAAATTTGAAGGACGAACAGTTCCGTCTTTTCTGCGAGGAGGCGGTTCAGTACTTTGAACACCGGGATCTGATCTTTGAACACGGGGAGCAGGGGATTTCGGCCATCTGCCCCGGCCTTGGCCTGGAACAGGCTTTTGCCAGGTCGGAAGAATTCAACAACCGCGTTCTTGGGAAGTTTGCCCGGCAGGGCGATACAAAAATCGACCTGCGTTTTGGCGTCAGCTCCCGCGCGGGCCGCCTTATTAACGCGGGGCAAATCGCGCTGGAAGCCGGGGAGGCGCTCAAAAGAGCCGGAAAGGACACGGAGTCCCATATTGTGGCCTTCAAAAGCGATCCCGAAAAATACCGGCAGCATCTGGCCGCCGTTAGCGGGCATCATTCCGGCCGTGCGTAGGTAAAATATTCAGGAGGGCGGAAGATCCTGTCCAGCGCCCAGGCCGCCAGTACGCAGCCGTAAGCGCCCTCCGGGGCCCCCGCGTTCCGGAGGCCGGAAATCCGCGCTGTCCGGCGGCCATCCTCCCCGGGGGGGCCGAGGCGCAGTGTCAAAACACGGCCGTCCCCCAGTTCAAGGACCAGCGCGTCCGCGAACGGTTCTTCCCCGGCCGGGACAAAATCATCCCCGGTTATGCTAAAAATCCCGTTGACATACGAATCCACGCGGCTCTTTTCAATATCGCCGCTTTCCGGGGACCGGTCCCCCGCGCCGATCCGCCAGGCGTTTCCAGCGCGGCTTATCACCATCATTACGGGCGTTTCCGAATCGGGGGCTTCCCCCTCAAGCCGGGCCGGGGGGATCACGGTAAGCCGCTGAACGGAATCGGCCGTCAGAGCCTCAGTTTCGGGGAAAAGCCGCAGGTCGTACCAGGACCTGGCCTCGTTATCGATATAGGCGCTTAAACCCCCGCCGCCTGAGCGGACTTCGCCGCTGTCCGCTTTCCGCATGTACAGGCTCCCGCCGCCGGCGTCAACCCGCCCGACCAGCAGATCCAGAAGGGGCAGCCCCGCGCCGCCCCGCAGCGTAATCCGGGAGGCGGCCGCTTCGGACAGACCGAAAATCTCGTGGCTGGCCGGGGAAGCCGAACGCCGGGGGTAGCCGGCGCGCCGGGAAAGCAGGTCCAGCAGGTCCGCCACCCTCGCCTCCCGCGCGGGGTACTCAAAACCGCCGTGGAGCGCCAGCCAGCGGCCGTTCCGCCGCAGAAGGCTCAAAGCCCCCTCCCGGCCGGATCCCCCTCCGTTAAAATCTATACGGTCAACGGAATCCCGCAGGCGGGGATCCAGCCAGGCATACATGCCGGAGCGGCGGAGGGCGGGATCGAACACGAATGTCATGATATAAACGCAGGCCAGGGCCGCCGCCAGGCACGAAAGGATCAAGAATTGCCGCCTATAGGTCATGTGCGCGCCCCTTGTCAGCGCCGCGTCCGCTTTTCTTTCCGCGTTTCCACGCGAAGAAGAGGCCCGCCCCGGCCAGGGCCAGGGGAAGAAACACCAGGTTAAGGCCCTGGGCAAAGGCCATAACGGAACCTTTCCGCGCCGGATCGGCGATGCGGTCCAGCCGGCCAATTCTGCCGGAACGGCCGCGGATCGCGATCAACTCATCATCGTTCCCCAGCCAGTCCAGGGCCTTTATCATGAAATCAAGGTTGTAATCCGCCAGCGTGTAGTTCAGCAAATCACCGGCCATATCCGTGTCGGAAACCACGATGATCCGCGAGGGGGACGCGGCGGCGGGCAGGTCGGGAAGATCCCCGGCCTCCCGCTCAGGCTTCCCAATGCCCCTGAACCACGAGGGGAAGGTTCCCGAAAGGCTCAGGCCGAACACCTGCCGCTCCCGTGTTTCAGGCTCCTCCATCCGGTGGATCAGTTCGGGGTTGGTGGCGAAATCGCCGGCAAGCGTCCAGCCTTCCGGCGTCCCGGTAACCAGGACCTCCGCCTCCACGGAAGGGGGGGGGTTAAGGCTGAGGGGGCTGGGCCAGTACAGGTCCAGGCCGGAAAAATCCGCGGTTACCGGATGGGCGGCGTTTGCGTTTTCCGCGGTTATGCCGAACCAGTGCGGATACACGACCAGCTTCTCCTGGATAAGCCCGTCGGGGGACTGGATCTGGTACTGCATGGTACGGGCGTTCCGGTCCAGGGCCAGTTCCGGCCGCACCGTGGCGCCGTAAAAGGACACCATCGCCAGAAGCCCCCGATCCTCGATGACTCGGGCTTCCAGGCTGCCCTCGCTGTCCACAAAAACCCCTTCCAGGGCAAAGAACACCTTTCCCCCGTTCTGGATATAGCAATCGATCCGGTACAGGGACCTGTCGTCCAGATCCGCCGCCCCCCCAAGAACCAGCAGCGCCGGCACGGAGGGGGGCAGTTCCTCCCCGGCATCGAAAAGCCGGACCCGGTATCCCGCCTGGGCCAGAGCCTGGGCCAGGGGCCGGTAGTGGTCCCAGCTCCGGTAGGCGTCCCCCACAAGGACCCCGATTTGCCGTCCGGTCCCCCGCAACAGGGCCCGGATCCGGGAGGTAAGATCGTATTCCAGGGTATTCAGCGAAAAAACCACGGGAAGCGTGTCGTAGCGGTCAAGGTATTCGATAACAATCCCCGTGTAGACCGTGGCCACGCCGGACTGGTCCCGCTCCACGGTGGGGATCTGCCGGGGCAGGACCCCCAGCCGCTCCGCCTCCGCGGCCGTGTCCCCGGCGGGGTTCCGCACGTTAACGCGGATAGCCCCGCCCGACCAGGAGGCGTATTCCCGGAGCATGTCCTCAATCTCCGAAGGGACGGGGTACATCGAGGCCAGCCTGCCGGAGACGTAGTAGGTGATCAGCAGTTCCTCCCCGGCGGGTATCTCGTTCCGAAGGTTCCGCGAAATCCCGGAAAGGGTGTGGGAACGGTCCCGTGTAAGGTCCAGGCGGAACCACAGCCGCCGGGACAAGAGGAAGCACAGCGCGAAAATGATGAGCGAAAGGGCGCACAGCGCCTGTGCTTGAGATTTGGTCATGCCCGCCCTACTTCCACTTTCTGAGCAGGATTACCTTGGCGGTAAGAAACAGGAACAGCAGGGTACTCAGGATAAAGAAGGCCATATCCCGGCTGTCCAGGGTTCCCCTGAAAAAACTTTCAAAGTGGAAGTTGAGGGACAGGAAGTTCAGAACCTCCGCCGCGGGCCGGGGCAGATTCAGAAGCTGGTTTACCTGGCCGGCCAGCATGACGACAAGCAGCGCCGCCGCGCTTCCCACAAAAGCCCCCGCCTGACTCCGCGAAAGGGAGGAAAAGAAAAGCCCCAGCGCCGTGGCGGAAGCCCCCAGCAGGGTAACGCCGGCGTACTGCCCCAGGATAATCCCCCCGTCAAAATCGCCCAGCGGCGCAAGCGAAAGGGGCAGCGGAACGGTAAAAAGCAGGAAGATTACCAGCACCGCGAAGGCGGCGATAAACTTTCCCAGCGCCAGGTTCCATTCGGAAAAGGGCATCGTAAGGAGCAGTTCCAGGGTCCCCAGCCGCCGTTCGTCCGCCCAGCATTTCATGGTCAGCGCCGGGATAACAATGATAAAGGCCGGAGGAAACGCAGCGAACCAGCCCCGGAGGCTGGCCGTATCCCCGGCGAAAAAACGCTGGAAGTAAAACAGCCAGATATTCACAACGAGCAGGAAGAACACGCCTATGCCGTAAATAACCGGGGAAATGGCGTAGGAGTATATCTCCTTGCGTACCAGCGCGGCGGTACTTACCAGGCCGTCCGCCCTCACCGCCCACCTCCCGCGGCGGAATTCTTCGCGGGTTCCGCCACAAGCCCCTCTCCTTCCGGGGGAGCTTCGCCTTCCGCGCGGGCTTCGCCGGATGTGATCTGGACAAAGATGTCCTCCAGGCTTAGGGATCGGCGGTCCATCATAAGTATCTTAAAACCCTCGCGGACCGCCCAGTCAAAGATCGCCTCCCCCTCGCCCCCCGTCGCGCCGGGGACAAAAAACGAAAGCTGCGCCGTGCCGTCTTCCGCGCACTCGATCCGGGCCTGGGAATACGCGAAGCCCAGGCCGGGAAGCCTGTTCCGGACCGCCGCCGGCGCCTTGAGGCGGAGTTCCCAGGTATCCCCCCCCTTCATCGCGCCGGCAATTTCCTCAGGGCGGCCCTGGGCGGCTATCTTCCCCCGGTTGATAATAAGCACCTGGCCGGCCACCGCCTCCAGTTCCCGCAGAATATGGGTAGAAAGAATCACAGTCTTCCGCTTTCCAAGTTCCCGGATAAGGGAACGAATCTCTATGATCTGATTGGGGTCCAGCCCCGAGGTGGGTTCGTCCAGGATCAGGACGGGCGGGTCGTGGATAATGGCCTGGGCCAGGGCGGTCCGCTGCCGGTACCCTTTTGACAAGGTTTCTATCCGCCGGAAACGGCAGCCGGAAAGCCCGCAGATTTCAATGCTCATATCCACCGCCTTCCGGCGTTTGCGCCGGGGGATAAGCCGGGCGGCGGCGGCAAAATTCAGGTACTCCTCCACGGTCAACTCCCCGTACAGGGGAGCCGTTTCCGGAAGGTAGCCGGTACGCCGTTTGAGTTCCACCGGATCCCCGGTTACCGAAACGCCGTCCACCAGGGCGCTGCCCCCGCTGGGAAAGTGATAGCCCGTCAGTATCTTCATGATCGTGGTCTTCCCCGCGCCGTTGGGCCCCAAAAAACCCATAACCTGGCGCCGGCCCACCGTGAACGACACGCCGTCCACCGCTTTTACATCGCCGTAATGCTTGCTTAGGTTGTGTACCTCGATCATGAACTTTCAAGCCTCCGGCAGTCCGCCGCGCGCGGACACTATGTTAACACGGCAGGGCCGGCAAAGTTACCTGTCGCGGTACTCCACCGGGAAAACCATGCGGTCCCTGGTCAGCACCGTACCGGGAAAAATGTCCCGCGCCTCTTTCAGAAGCTGCTTCAGATCGTAGTCGGTATAGCGCGGGCTGTAGTGTATAAGGGCAAGCTGTTTTACCTTCGCGGCGGCGGCGATACGGGCCGCCTGTTCCGATGTCATGTGCTTTTTCTCGCGGGCGCTGTCTTCAAGGTCCCGGCAAAACATGCCTTCGCAGACAAAGAGGTCCGAATCCTCCGCCTCGGCGGCTATACCGGGAAAAGCCAGCGTATCGGTAACAAACGAGAATTTCCTCCCCGGCCGCGCCTCCCCCAGCACGTCCTGCGGCTGCACCAGCCTGCCGTCCGCCGCCTCCACCGCCTCGCCGGACTGCAGCTTCGACCAGAGGGGCCCACGGGGCACCCGCAGGGCCTCCGCCCGTTCCGGGTGGAACTCCCCCGGCCGGATATCCTCTTCCAGCGCGTAGCCGTAGCAGGGCTTGGTATGCCGCAGCGGAAAGGCCCGGACCTGGAAATCCTCCCCCCGGTAAACCACCCCCGGCCCCGTGATCTCCTGGACCACGATCTCGTAGTTGATGTACATATCCAAAACCCGGCGGCTCTCCTCGATGTACTCCGCGATCCTCGGCGGGCCGATGATGTAGAGGGGATCGTCCCTGTCCACCTGGGAGGAGAGCATCAAAAGCCCCGGTATGCCGGTTACATGATCCGCGTGGGTGTGGCTGACAAAGATGACGGATATCTTCTTCCAGCGCAGGTTGAGCCGCCGCAGGGACACCTGGGTACCCTCCCCGCCGTCAAAAAGAAACAGATCCCCCTCCCGCCGCAGCAGGACGGAGGTAAGGTGCCGGTTCGGCAGGGGCATCATGCCCCCGCAGCCCAGGACAAACGCTTCAAGATTCATAGGGGGGCAGTATAGCAGGTTGCCGCGCTCCGCGCATAGAATCGCAAAAAACCGGGGGGTAAACTGGTCAGGTTTTGGGGGAAAGCCCGCCGCTGTTCAAATAATCCACGTGGAGCAATTCCCGGACCCGGCCTTTAAGAACCCCGTTATACAGGTCCTTCATCAGCGGATTCTCGTGGGAACGCTTGATGTAACAGAGCCGGTCCGCCGAATAAAGGCCCTGGCCCCGTTCTTCTTTCCCTTCCCGGCTGGCCAGGGGCTGGCCCGCGCCCGACACGCAGCCCCCCGGGCAGGCCATAACTTCCACAAAGTCGTAACGTTCCTCTCCGGCGCGGATCCGCCGGATAAGATCCGAGGCGTTTTTCAGGCCGCTCACCACGGCGATTCGCAGTTCCCGTCCTCTATGCGTAACGGCGGCGGTTTTAACTCCCGCCATGCCCCGCAGCCCCTGCCAGGCCAGAATGTTCCGGGAAGATGTATCATCGCTGAGCCGCCTGAGTACCGCCTCGGTAACGCCGCCTGATACACCGAATATCACCCCCGCGCCGGAATAGGTCCCAAAGGGCATATCCACCGCTTCGGGGGCCAGTTCGTTAAAGACAATCCCCGATTCCTGGATCATGCGGATCAGTTCCTGGGTGGTCAGCACATAATCCACGCGGGGCCTGCCCTCCACTTTGAATTCATCCCGCGCGGCTTCGTACTTTTTCGCGGTACAGGGCATAACGGCCACATGCACGCGGCGGCGGCTGGAGAGGCGGCCGGTTTCCTCTCCGATGACCGAGGCGAACATCTGCATGGGAGACCGCGCGGTAGAAAGATGCGGAAGCAGTTCGGGGTGATGTTTCTCGCAGAACTGGACCCAGGCGGGGCAGCACGAGGTAAAAAGCGGCATGCCGCCGGAATTCCCCTCCAGCTTTTTGAGCAGTTCGCCTGATTCCTCAAGAACGGTCAGGTCCGCGCCGGTGGAAGTATCGTAGACTTCATCAAAACCCATGCGCCGCAGCGCCGCGGTGATCCGGCCAACGGCGTTTCCCGCCGCCCCCGCAGTGTTGCCCGGAACGTAGCCTTTGTCCTGCAAACCGAATTCCCTGCTCACCGCCACCCGGACCGCCGGGGCAATCTGGACCGTAACGTGTACCGAATTGTCGTCCAGAGCCTCCCATACTTTTTTTATGTCGTCCTTTACCGTAATGGCCCCGGTGGGACAAACCACGGCGCACTGGCCGCAGCCCACACAGGGCGAGTCGGCGATGGGCCGCCCGAAAACAGGACTGACGATCATCCGGGAACCCCGGTGAACAAAGTCGATGGCCCCCACGTTCTGTACCTCGCTGCACATCCGCACACAGTCCCCGCAGAGTATACACTTGGAATCGTCCCGCGCGATGCAGGGGGATGACGTGTCGATCTCCGGTTCCGGGGCGGTATTCGGAAAGCGCACGTTCCGGATACTGAACCGCCTCGCCAATTCCTGAAGCCGGCACTTCCCGTTCATGGTACAGGCGGTACAGTCCCGGCAGTGGTTGGCAAGGAGCAGTTCCAGGATCATCCGGCGGTATTTCCGCAGCCGCCCGGTATTGGTCCGAATCGCCGTACCCGCCCGGGGAGGGGTTGAACAGGCCGCCTCCAGACCGCCCCCTTCCATTTCGACCATGCACATTCTGCAGGCGCCGTAAACGGAAAGCTCCGAATGATAACAGAACGTGGGCAGCTCTATACCAGCCTTCCGTATCAGTTCCAGAATGTTTTTTTCGCCGTTTATTTGTACGGGCATATCGTCAATGATCATATAGTTTTCGTTTGTCATGGTTTTTCTCCTAACCCGCGATTGCCTTAAAAGGACAGGCGCCGGTACAGGCGCCGCACTTGATACATGTGGTCCCGTCAATCACAAAGGGCTCTTTTATTTTTCCGCTGATCGCCCCCACCGGACAGATTTTGGCGCACTTGGAACAGCCCTTGCATTTTGCCGCGTCGATGCGGATCCGCCGCAGCTTTTGGCAGCTCCCCGCGGGACAGCGTTTTTCTTTTATATGGGCCTCGTATTCGCCGCGGAAACTTCTGATGGTGCTTACCACCGGGAAGGGGGCGGTTTTTCCCAGCCCGCACAGGGCGGTGGCGGAGATGGTATCCGCCAGTTCCAGCAGCGTTTCTATATCGCCCTCCCGGCCCTCCCCCGCCACGATCCGTTCCAGAATGGCAAGCATCCGTTTGGTCCCTTCCCGGCAGGGAACGCATTTGCCGCAGGATTCGTTTTGGGTAAAGTTCATGAAGAACCGGGCGATCTCCACCATGCAGGTGTGATCGTCCATCACCCCGAGTCCCCCGGAACCGATCATGGCCCCGGCTTTTTTGAGGGAATCGAAGTCCAGGGGAAGGTCCAAATCTTCGGCGGTGAGACAGCCGCCGGAGGGGCCGCCGATCTGCACGGCCTTGAAATTACCGCCCCCCTTCATGCCGCCGCCCACATCGAAGATCACTTCCCGCAGGGTGGTTCCCATGGGCACTTCGATAAGGCCGGTGTTTTCGATGTTGCCGGTCAGGGCAAATGCCTTGGTGCCGGGGCTGTTTTCCGGGCCTATGGATCTGTACCAGGCGGCGCCCCGGTTGATGATCAGCGGCACATTGGTGAAGGTTTCTACGTTGTTCAACACCGTGGGCCGGTCAAACAGGCCCTGTTCCACCGTGCGGGGCGGTTTTACGCGGGGCATCCCCCGCTTGCCTTCGATTGAGGCGGTAAGGGCGCTGCCTTCGCCGCAGACAAAGGCCCCGGCGCCACGGTTGATGTGCAGGTTGAAGCAGAAATCCGTGCTAAGGATATTGTTACCCAGGAGCCCCATCTCTTTCATCTGGGTAATCGCCGTTTTCAGGCGGCTTACCGCCAGGGGATATTCGGCGCGGACATATATGTAGCCCTCCGACGCCCCGCAGGCGAGGCCGGCGATTAACATGCCTTCAATCATGCGGTGGGGGTCCCCTTCCATAACGCTGCGGTCCATAAAAGCGCCGGGGTCCCCTTCGTCTCCGTTGCAGACGATGTATTTTTGCCCCGGCCCCTGGCGTTGTACCTGTAACCATTTCCGGCCCGCGGGGAAGCCGCCGCCCCCCCGGCCCCGCAGATTGGATTCGCTGATTTCGGTGATAATTTCACCGGCGTTCATCTCAAAGAGGGCCTTCTCAAAGGCGGTGTATCCCCCCGCCGCCAGGTATTCCTTTATGGAGGTGGCGTCGATCTGGCCGCAGTGTTCCAGTACCAGCCGGGTTTGTTTTTCATAAAAGGGAATGGCGTTCCGTTTGGCGTAGTTTTTGTTTTGCCGGTATGAGAGCCGTTCAATCGCCTCGCCGTGTTTTATGGTTTTTTCGATTATCTCGCCGCAGTCCTCCGGCTTTACTTTTGTGTACAAAAAGCCCTCATCCTCGATAAGCACCAGGGGCCCCAGTTCGCAAAACCCGTGGCAGCCGCTCCGCTTTATCCCGACGGAATTTATTCCAACGGGATTTATCCCGGCAGGATGCAGCGGAACCCCATCGGAATTCATTCCGACGGATTCAAGGCTGAGTTCCACCGCGCAATCAATGTTGTTTTCCTTCATCAGCCGTATCAGTGCTTCGTACACATCCAGGGAACCCGATGACACGCAGCCGGTTCCGGCACAGACGATAATTTTTTTCTTTTCGTTCTTCAGGGCCTTGCCGCAGGCCGCTCTGATTTTTTGTAAATCCTCTCTTGTCTTCAACATAAAAAAACCTCCCTCAGTTTCCGGGCTAGTAGCTTGGTTGGGCTAAAAAGCATTTTTAAGAATTTTACCACAAAGGCGAAGAAGGCGCACGAAGGAGAGATAAAGTTGGGAAACATGGTCCTTCGTGTACCTTTGTGCGCCTTGGTGGTTTAT
>JAISLX010000127.1 GCA_031277045.1 Treponema sp. | reverse complement strand
GACCTGTCGAAAAACATCCGCAAGATAAAGAACGCCTACCTGGACGCCGACCCGCTGGACGCGGTAACACCTGAAATCCTGCTTGACTTCGGCCTCCAGCCCAAAGACACAACCCGCACCGATGTCCCCGACCCCGCGGAAGTCGTCCCGTTCACGCTGGAAAACGGCGAGTACCTGCAGGTCATCGTGAAGCACCCGCCCCGCCCGCCGCGTTACAACGGCGCGGTAGCCCGCTACAAAGTGGGCGGCCCCCCGCCCGCAACCCACAAGGAACTGACTTCCAGCAGACTGCTATCCGCCCCGGAAAAGTCAAAACCGTTTCACGATTTTTTCATAACGCCAGCTTAACCATTTCCCGCTGCGACACAACCGGATATATCTGACCTTCCCGGTCAAATGGCAGTATTCCCCCGCCCTCCCTGCCGGCTCCTTTTCCGTGTGTCTGGGCTTTCCTAACGCGGGCGGCCTCAGCGTCCGTGTTTCTTGGCCCCCCGTCCTATTTGTGCTATGCTCCCGGTATGCTAAAACAGGAAGCTGCGCTTGCCACGACCAGCGCGCCCAATGCCCCGGAATCCGCCCTGGCGGCGGCTCTGGTGGACGGGGCCGCCCGGATTATCCGGGGGAAAAGGGAATTCCTGGAATTCCTGACCGCGGCTATTCTGGCGGGGGGCCACGCGCTTATCGAGGATAACCCCGGACTGGGAAAAACCACGGTAGCCAAAACCTTCGCAAAGCTTATCGACGGGAACGAAAAGAGCCTTGTTTTTAAGCGTATCCAGTTTACCCCGGACCTGCTGCCCTACGACATTACCGGGGTTGACGTATTTGACCCTGCCACCCACTGTTTCCGTTTTGTCCCCGGGCCGGTACTGGCGAATATTGTGCTGGCCGACGAGATCAACCGGGCCACCCCCAAAGTCCAATCCGCCCTGCTGGAAATAATGGCGGAGCGGCAGGTTACTATCGGGTCCAGCACCTACAGGCCCCCGGAACCTTTTTTCGTGGTCGCCACGGAAAATCCTATCGAAAGCGAGGGGACATTTCCGCTGCCCAGCGCCCAGCTTGACCGTTTTATGATGCGTCTTTCTTTGGGCTACCCTGACCGGGAAGCGGAACTTTCGATTCTCGATGAAAACCCCCAGGAAAAGGCTCTGGCGGACTTGCAGCCGGTCTGCGGCGCGGCGGATTTTATGGCTGCCCGGGAAGCGGCGGCGGGGGTCTTCTGCCATCCAGCCCTTAAAGGGGCTATCGCCGATATAGTCCGGGATACCCGTATCCACCGGGGTTTTACGCTGGGGGCAAGTCCCCGTGCAGGGCTGCACCTGCTGGGCGCTGTCCGCGCCCTGGCCCTGGTGCGCGGAAGAACCTATGTTACCGATGAAGACCTAAGCGCCCTTGCCGTCCCGGTACTATGCCACCGGCTTAAACTGCGCGATCCCCGCTCCCAGGCCGATAAACTTATCCGGGAGATCTGCCTTGCCCGAATTGAGGGAATCAAAACCGTTTAGCGGCGGGACAACGGGGGAATCTCCCCGGCTGCCGCCGCTGCCCCAGGCGCGTCTGTCCCCCGCCGGGTTTTTTATCCTTGTTATCACCGCCGCGGCCTTCGCGGCGGGGAACATACGGCAGGAACTGGCTCTAAGTCTTGTGGGGGCGATTCTCCTCGCCGTCTGGATGTACTGCCTGATCGTGGGTTTTACTACGGCCCTTGTCCACCGGAAAGGGGCTTCCCGCGCGCGGATAGAACTAAGCCCCCGCGATATTACTGTGGGCATGACGGTGGAGACGGTTTACACAGGGGGGCGTTTTTTCAGGATTCCGGGGATACTGGTCCGCTGCCGTCTGCGTCTTGAAACCAAAGACGGCCGCGAAGTGGAGCATATTTTCGATCCCGGTCTGCCCGCCGAACCGGTACAAATCCCCCTGCGGGGGGCCTACTACTCAAAAGGGGATGAACTAAGGATCGTGGACGCCTTTAATATCTTCGCCTTTTCCTGGCTTCTGCGCCGGGAGGCGGAGGCCCGGCTTCTGGCGCGTCCGCAGCCGGTGGAAGAACGGCTCCCGGTAAAACCCCGGCCCGGAGGCCGGGAACAGCGTTCCGGTTCCCATTACCTGCGCAACGATGACCTGATAGACCACCGGCCCTACATTCCGGGGGATGATCCCCGCCGGATCAACTGGAAACTCTACAGCCACGGCCCTTCCCATTCCCTGTTTGTCCGGGAAGGGGAACGTGTGCCTCCGCCCCATTCGAGGCTCCTTATCCTGGTGGATACGGAGACCGACAGGGCGCTTTACAAGGCGGAGGCAGGACGGGAAGCGGTGGATATGCTCTGCGTCCAGGCTCTGACGATAAGCCTGGACCTTGCCGGTCAGGGTATGGATGTGCTGACCGGCTATACGGGCGGGGAGATTCGGGAGGACGCGGATCCGGCCCGGACTATGGCCTGGCCCGCTTCTCTGCCCCTTCCGGGCCCGGCGGCGAAGCGTCCGGGCGGGGATTCCGGCGGGGTCCCGCGGGAGCTTCCCTCTGTAGACCGGGGAACCTGCATCCTGGCCCTGCCCCGGACCAGCGGGGGAACAAGCGCGCTGGACCGCTTTCTCAACCGCCGGCCTTTCCCGCCTATGCCCTGCGACATCCTCTTTCTTTACGCGGAAAACGGCCCCGGACAGCTTAGAGAGGCCGCGGAGACCTGCGCGCGGCTTTACGGATCGCGGAATTCCGTCCGCGCCCTGGCCGTCCCCGGAACCAGCGTAACAGGGGTGCCGCAGTGATATTCGCCTTTGTTCTGCGTTCAAGCGCCCTGTTTCTTGTCCTGTTCCAGGTGGCGCTGCTGGCCGGGGACATGGCCGATCTCCCGGTCTTTGCCGCCGCTTTGCTGGCCGGATTCCTGGCCTCCGCCGTCTTTGGGGCCGGGCGCCGGCGGGGAAAAGGGCTGTTGGCCGCCGGTTTTTTGGTTCTGCTGCCCTGGATTCCGCGTTTCCTTATCAGTCTGCCCCGGCTGTTCAACCCCGGCGGCATGGCCCCCGGCCTGGACAGCCTGCTTTTGGACTACGACCGCAACACCTTCGTCTTCCTGGTCCCCTATTGCTGGGCCGCGTTAAGCGGCTTTTTTTCCGCCGCGTCCCGCCGCGTCCTGCGGGCAAGCTGCGGAGTGGATTTGCTTATCCTGCTTGGCGTTTACACCTTTACCCATACCGGGAACATCGGCCTGTACCGCTGGCCGGTGGTGATGATCGCCGTTTTTGGAATCATCGCGTTTTTGGAACTTGCCGCCCTTATCCGGTCTATCCCGGCGGAGTACAAGCCGCGCCGGGCCGAACGGACCGGCGCCACCGCGCTGCTGTTTTTTCTCGTGGTTTTAGGGGGCCTGCTTTTTATCAGACCCTCGCAGGAAAAGGCGGTAGAACAGGGCGGCGGTCTTTTGGCCCCCGACCTATTCAGCTTTGACTTCTCAAAATTCCTCAAACTGGAAAGCCAGATCAGCATGAACAATGACCTTGTGCTGATCGTGAAAAAAGACCCCGATGACGATCACATTCTGCTGCGCCGCTACGTGCTGTCCGGCTACAACCAGGGGCAGGGTTTTTTCCGCCTTGACGACATTGACGGCCGGGATCATCCCGAATTTCTGCCGGAACGGAGCCTAAGCCTGCCTGTTCTTGAGGCGGTGGAAAATTTGCGGGCTGTCAGAATTACCGATCAGGAATATTACCTGGTAAACTTCGACTCGCGGGCTTTCATCGGCATGAACCAGCCGGTCCACGTAACCCCCTACGAAAACTGGGACGCCTCGTCCTTCAGCTCGGTTTACTCGGTGCGCAGCGTTACCAGCGAGGTTGTCCCCATCGATCTTATTGATTTGGAAATCTGGCCCCCCTCCGCGCCGGTTCTGGGTATGGGGGAGGCGGAATACCGGACCTACACCGAATACGGCGGGGACAAACGACTCCGGGCCTACGCGGAACAGATAACCGGGGGGATAGAAAACTACTGGGAACGGGTACAGGGAATCTACGAATGGCTTAAATTCGGGGACTACCGTTACAGCCTGCGGGCCGGGATAGCCCCGGACGGGGATCAGTTGAATCATTTTCTCTTTACCTCGAAGAAGGGCTACTGTTCTTATTTCGCGTTTTCCTGCGCCCTGCTGCTGCGCTCTCTGGGTATTCCCGCCCGTATCGGGGCCGGGTTTTTCCTGGACCCCGCCAGCAACACCTTTGACTACTATCCCGTCCGCGCCGATATGGCCCACGCCTGGGTAGAGGTGTGGTTTCCCGGCTACGGCTGGATCGAATATGACCCCACGACAGAAAACCTGGCGGAGGAGGAAGAATTCCGTATCTCCGGCGTACCCCAGGAACTTTTTGAACAGCTTATGCGGGAGATTTTTGGCAACCGGAGTTCCCTGCGGGTCAGGGAAAGACCGGATGCGGCAATAAGCGGGTCCCGGCTTTCCCCGTACACGGGTCTGGCGGAAGCGGCCCGGAAGTATTGGGCCCTTGTCCTGGCCTGCGCGCTGGTCCTGTTCGCGGCCCTGTTCCGTCTGTGGCCCTTCCTTGCCTGCTGTCTGGCCCGGGGAAAGCGGAAAAAGGCCGTAGCGGTCTGGAACCGCGCCCTCCACCTGCTCCGCCTGGCGGGGCTGCGGCGGCCAAGGGACAGCGGAGAGGCGGAATGGGCACGGGAAATCGACAGGCTGCTTGGCGGCGGCGATCTCCCTGCGGACGGCCCGCTGTACGATCTGTACCGGCGGAAAAGCGCCGCCCGCTTTGCGCCGGAATTTGGGGAGGAGGATTTTGCCCAGGTGAAAACAAACTGGTCCGCATTCACGGCCGCCTACAGGCGGACAATACCTCTGTGGCGGCGGCTGTTTGCCGGAATCGCGGCGCCGGCTGCCTGGTTCCTGCCGGGGCCCCGTTTCCCGCTTCCGCTGATTCTTATCCCGCTGATCCTCGCCGGCGTTCCGGGGACCGGCGAAGCCCAGAGCTGGACCGCCCAGGACGAGGCGGTTCAGGACAGGGCCGCCCAGGACATGGGGGAAGATTCCGCGGAAGCCCTGCTGGAGGGGGCCCAGAATGCCCAGGACGCGGAGTATTGGGACCGGGCCATTGAGCTTTACACCACCGGGCAGGAGCGGTATCCCCAGGATATCCGGTTCCCCTGGGCCCTGGGGAATCTTTACCAGGGCCGGAATCTCTACAGCCTGGCCTGGGATGAATACCGCCGGGCGGAGAAAATAACCCCGGCGGAACCGGATCTTCTGTACAACCTGGCCCGGACCGCCGGTTACCTTAACCTGGACGCCCAGTCCGTAAACTACCTGGAACGGCTTCTGGCGATTGAGCCGGACCACCGGGAGGCTATTGGGCAGCTTGGCTGGATGTACTACAAGGTCCACCGGCAGGGGGAAGGGGAACAGCTTCTGCGCGCCGCCGTGGAGCGGTTCGGGGACAACAGTCCCGACTACGCCATGACCCTGGGGACCCTTAACGCCGATATGTTCCGCTACGACGAGGGCAAACAGTGGTACCTTAGCGCCATAGAAGGGGCCTCTGCCCGGCAGGACACCCTGTTCGCCGCCGTGGCCCACTACAACCTTTCCATCCTGGAAAGCCGTTTTTATCATTTCGACTGGGCCTTTGAGCAGACCAGCGCTTCCCTGTCCAGGCTGAACCGCGCCTCGGGCCGCCTTGCCAGGGGGGAACTTTACCTGCGGCAGTTGGACCTCCGCTCCGCCTTTTCCGATTACGAAGCGGCCTACAACATGGACAGTTCACCCCTTTCCCGCCTTAATCTGGCCCAGTTGTACCAAATCGCCGGCCGCCTGGAAGAAGCCAGGGTCTACGCGGAAAACTGCCTAAAGGCCGGGGATCAATCATGGATGATGAATTACGGCATCGATCCGGTACGCTACAGCCGGGACATCCACGAAATTCTCTACAAAATCTACGACGGGCTTGCCCAAACGGAAAAACTCAGGCCCTACCCGGCCCCGCTGGAGTGGATACAAAGCGCAGGCCGGGAGATCCGGTACCGGTTCAGTGCGGAAATCCACCGTCACCTGTTCCGTAAGTACAGCCGCCTTTCCGCGGACGCCTACGGGGAACCTCACCCGGACGCCCTTATCCAGTATTACCGGGCCTTTGAGGGCTATCCCCGCCGCGGTTTAAGCTATCTTAGAGCCGCCCGCGATTTTGAAACGCCCCTTATTCCCGCTTCGGAACCGGGGTATTTCTACGAGGAAGGGCGGACCATGAACAAACCGGCCCTGACGATGGAGGCCCTGCAGCGTTTTGACCGCCTGTGGGAACGGGATATGATGGCCGACGGGTTCGCCGAACTTGCCGCCGCCGCCCGCCGCCAGGACGCCCAGACCCGGTACTGCGCGGAGGAACTCTACCGCCTGAATCCGGGGGCCCTGCGGCAGCGGGGCGTTACCTTGCCGGTGGAACTGCGCCTCAACATGCCGGACGCCGGGACCTCCCCGCCGCTCCGCCGGATCGAGGAAGCGCTGAAAAACGCGGGAATCCGAAACGCCGGGAGACCGGAACAAGGCGCCCAAAGCGCCGGATTTACGCTTACCCTGAATTTTGAGGAATTCGAAAACGCCGGCAAACCCGGCTGGGCGGTTTTCTGCGAACTCCGGGATCAGGACGCGCAAAACACCGCGCTGAGCCGCGACACCCTCCTGGCCTCCGCCTCCCGGCGGGATACGGCGGCCTTTGCCCGTGAACTGGCGGACGCAGTATTTATACGGCAGTGATAGAAATTCAGGGCAGCCCGGCAAGTTTCGCCTGTCGTTCCCAAAAACTGAAGTTTTGGGGGAAACCTCGGGGCTCAAATTTAATCTATCGGGGTTTTGAAACGGTCTTATTTTACTTCGTCGAGTATTTCCCGGATAACCTGGTCCGCCTTGTCGTTGTCCACCTGGCAGGTGCCCACCTGGTGGTGCCCGCCGCCGCCATAGCGGTAGAGCAGGTTCCCCACGTCCACGGCAGCGCTGCGGTTGATGATGCTGTAACCCACGGTAATGGCGGTGTTAAGCTTCTCCCGGCCGTCTATGACCCAGACGGAGATGTTCTGTTCCGGGAACAGGGTGTAGATGAGGAAGCGGCTCCCGGCGTAGATGGGGTCTACGCCCCGCAGATCCACCAGCACGGCGTTTCCTTCCACCTTGGCGCAGGTCTGTAGCATCTCCCGGAACGGGGCGGCGTGGGAAAAGTACACATCCAGCCGTTCCTTGACATCGCGCATATCCAGAATCTCATCGATGGTTTTCTCCGCGCAGGCCTTGGCAAGCAGCTTCATCAGATCGTAGTTGCTGATCGTAAAATTCCGGAAACGTCCAAGGCCGGTCCGGGGGTCCATGATAAAACCCAGCAGGATCCAGCCCTTGGGATCGAGAATTTCGTCCTTCGTCAGGTTCCCCGAATCCACCTTGTCCACGTACTCGATCATCTGGTTAAAGCGGTGGAACTTTTCATTCCCGCCGTAATAGTCATAAACGACCCGGGCGCAGCTGGGGGCCAGCCGCGAGACCCCCTCGAAGAAGGTTTTGGCCCCCAGCCTGCTGGATTCGCTGGAATGATGGTCAAACCACAGTTTACAGCCCTTTACGTAGGGAATATTCGCCAGAATATCCTTGTCGGTTACGCCTACCAGACCATCCTGAATGTCTTTAGGGTGGACAAATTTCCACTCGTCAATAAGTCCCAGGTAAACCAGCAGCGCCCCGCAGGCAAGTCCGTCAAAATCCGATCTGGTAAGTAATCTCATGTAAACCCTCCTTGAAAATTATATAATAGATGTATGAACATCTTCAATTCCAAGTACAAAGCTATCGCGCTTTCGTTGGCCGTTTTCCTGCTTTTGGCGGGATTTATCCTTTCCTGTGTTTCCACCGGACAACCGGAAGAGCCTCCGGTTAAGGTCTACGCCGGTCTGGGAACACCGGCGGACCCCGTTCCTTTCATGGAACAGGTCCGTACCGGCGTTCTGCCGGGCGGACTTAGGTACTTTATTTTGGAAAATTCCCGGCCTGAAAACCGCGCTTTTCTTACGCTGGCGGTAGACGCCGGGTCCATCCTGGAGGAGGACAATGAACAGGGACTTGCCCACTTTGTGGAACACATGGCCTTTAACGGCACGGCGCGGTTCCCCGAATCCGAGCTTATCGACTATTTGCGCTCCCTGGGGATGCGTTTTGGGCCGGAGGTAAATGCCTACACAAGTTACGACCGTACGGTTTTTGGCATTGAGGTTCCGGTGGAACACGCGGAAAACGCGGCGGGGAACCCCGTAAAGCGCCTTCCCGTAAAAGCCCTGGAAGTGCTGGACGACTGGACCAGGGCTATCACCTTCGCCCCCAAGGATGTGGACGATGAGCGGCTGGTTATCATGGAGGAGTACCGGGCCCATCTGGGGGCCATAGACCGGATTCAGCGGAAACTGCTGCCCGTTCTGTTCGGCGGCTCCCGCTACCAAAACCGTTTTCCCATCGGACTGCCGGAGATTATCGAAAACGCCCCGGCCCAGCGCCTGGAAGCTTTTTACCGCCGCTGGTACCGGCCGGATAACATGGCCCTAATCGTGGTGGGGGATTTTGACGGGGCAAGCCTGGAGGCGGAACTGGGTTCCCATTTTGGCGGTCAGGCGGCGGACGGGCCCCTGACGCGGCCCCGTTACGATCTTCCCGCCCCCAAAAAGGGGAACCTTGAGGCGGCGATTTTTACGGACCCGGAAATTTCCTTTAGCCAGATTAACCTGTACTTTAAGCGCGTTCCCCAGCCGCTTGGCCAGGACTTGAGAAGTTACCGGGAAAACCTTATCGACAACCTTATCAGTCGTATGCTGTCCCTGCGCTTCGCGGATGCCGCCCAGGATCCCGCCACCCCCTACATATACGGCGGGGCGGGTAATGTCCGTTATGGCGCATCATCCCGCTATTACGTGATGATGGCGGAACCGAAATCCGGCAAGACCGAGGCAAGCCTGCGGGAACT
This sequence comes from Treponema sp., assembly GCA_031277045.1. Next base: position 18,430 of record JAISLX010000127.1, on the reverse strand, counting down.
GCTGCGGATAAAAGAATCCATGCGCCGTTTCGGCTTTACCGAAACGGAGATCCGCGTAGCCAAGGCGTCCCTTCTTTCGGAACTGGAACAGGCGGTTTCCGAAAAGGACCGGCAGCCGTCGGACAGTTACGTGTCCGGTCTTACGGATTATTTCCTGGACGGGGCGCCCCTGCCGGACATCGACTGGGAGTACGCGGCGGCGCTTAAACTGCTGCCGGAGATCGGCGCCGGTGACATAACACGGCAGGCCGGGAACTATTTTGAACCGGGGGATATACGGGCCTTTATCATCGCCCCGGAGTCCGAAAAAGAAACGCTGCCCGCGGAGGCCCTGATCCGGCGCGTTGTCCGGAAAAGTGTCCGGCTTAAACTACAGCCGCCTGAGGAAGCGGCCGCGGTGGATACGCTGGTTTCCCGGCGGCCCGATGCCGGAAACGTCCGCTCGGAATCCGTTGACCGGGAAACCGGCGCGCTGGTGTGGGAATTGGAAAACGGAGCCACGCTGATCCTCAAAGAAACGGCGAACCGGAACAACGACATTACCCTCTACGCTATGGCCCGGGGCGGTACGGTAAGCGTGGAAAGTGAAGATCACGTTTCCGCGCTTCTGGCGGCGGAAATGGCGGAGGCTTCCGGCATGGGCCCCTGGTCCAGGTCCCAGTTGATACAACTTCTCGCGGACAAGCAGGTAAGTTTTTCTTTCTGGACCGGGAACTACAATCGGGGTTTCCAGGGTTCCGCCACCACCAGGGATATCGAGACCCTTTTTGAAATGCTCTACCTGTCCTTTACCACGCCCCGGCTGGACGAAACCGCTGTTCGGGCGCTGCTGGACAGTTACCGTACCAGCCTGATCCAGCGGAACGAGGATCCGGGGACCGTTTTTTCCGACACGGTGTTAAGCGTCAGTTCCGGGGGGCACCCCTATTTTAAGCCCCTTACCGCGGAAGACCTGGACAAGGCGGACATAGGCCGGGCGCTGTCGTTCCTCAAGCGGAGTCTTAACCCCGGCGACTACACCTTTGTCTTTGCCGGGAACCTTGACCCGGCGCGGATGCGGTCCCTGGCGGAAACATGGCTCGCGTCAATACCGGCTTCGGAATCGTGGAACGCCTGGACAGATCCCGGCCTGCAAAGGCCGGGGAAGGCTGACACAAAGGTCTACAAAGGGAAAGAGGAGCAGAGCATCGTTTATCTGGGCTGGTTCACGCCGCTGGCCTATTCTGAGGAACAGAGCGCGGCGGTTTCCGTCCTGATGGAGTACCTGGACATTCGCCTGACCGAGGATATCCGGGAACAACTGGGGGGAGTTTATTCGATACAGGCGGATATTGCCCTTTCCCCGGTTCCCGCGGAAGAACTGGCGGCGCAGGTCTACTTTGTCTGCGATCCAAAACGGAGCGATGAACTGTCCCGGGCTGTGGAGGCCCTGCTGCGGCAGATCGCCGAGGAACCCGTTAACAGGGATGTTTTTGCGAAATCCGTGGAAGCCCTGAAAAAGAACTGGGAAGCGTCAATCCAGAGCAACCTTTACATTGCCCAAAGTTACGCCAACTCATCGGTGCTGCTGCGCAGTCCCCTTTCCCGGCTGGACAAACGCCCGGAACTTTACGAGCAGGTACAGCCCGAAGACATTCAGCGGCTGTGCCGCCTGTTTATTCCCCGGGGTCCCGCCAGGGTGCTGCTCTACCCGGAGGGCTGGATGTAACAGCGTAGCGGGATTAGGAAACATTGGACTTGTGAGATAATAGAGTTGTTCAGAAACTTCAGTTTCTGAACAACAACCGCTTAAAAACAACAACCGGGTTATCGAACATGTTCAATACACAGCGGCGCGGCGCGGAAACTTCAGGTTTCCTTTTCCCGGATAAATCTCCCCTGTATCCTCATCACATATCTTATCTCTTTATCCTGCAACGACTTAATCAACTCATGGGACGGATACCCGCGGTCAAAAATGAGCCTCCGCACGGCAAGCCGTGCGGAGGCTCATTATAGCATAATTTTCTCCCTTGGAGGGCTTAATTTGTTGACAGTGCCATCCTTTCCTGCTACACTATTGTTATGCCTGCAACAGCCGGTTTTGACAAATCCCCCCTCAGAATCTTCGCCGGGTATTACAAACCTCACCGGAAACTTTTCGCGGCGGACATGTTCTGCGCGTCCATGATTTCGGCAACAGATCTGGCCTTCCCCATGCTGACCAAATACGCCATTGAGCGCCTTCTGCCGGGCGGCCTTTACCGGCTCTTTTTTATTTTGATTGGCCTTATGATTACCCTCTACCTCCTCAGAATGGGCTTTACCTACTTCGTAACTTATTGGGGGCACACGGTGGGCGCTTATATCGAGGCGGACATGCGGCGGGATTTGTTCGCCCATCTTCAGGAACTGCCCTTTTCGTTTTATGACAATAACCGCACCGGGCAGATTATGTCCCGCGTAACAACGGATCTGTTTGAAGTTACCGAACTGGCCCACCACGGCCCTGAGGACCTTTTTATCTCGTTTCTTACGCTTACCGGTTCATTTGTGCTGGTGTTCAGCATACGGTGGGAAATGGCCGTGGTTCTTCTCGTTCTTGTTCCTGTCATGCTGGGTTTTACCATTGTTTCCCGGCGCGCCATGCGGGCGGCCTCAAAAACCGTAAAGGAGCGCACCGCCGAGATCAATGCCACACTGGAATCGAGTATTTCCGGCGCCAGGGTAGCGAAGGCTTTTACCAACGAAACATACGAAACCGTCAAATTCAGGGGTGGAAACGAGAATTTCAAAAACGCAAAAAAGAATTACTACAAGGCGATGGCGGCTTTTCACAGTAAAGTTGATTTTATGACAAATTTTCTTACGGTAGTTGTTATCGCCACGGGCGGCGTTCTTATCATGGGGAACAAGTTCACCCTTACCGAACTTATTACCTGTAACCTTTTTATCGCCGCCTTCCTCCAGCCTGTCAGACGGCTTCAGAATTTTGTCGAGCAGTTTACCAGCGGCATGGCGGGTTTTAACCGTTTTACGGAAGTTATGCGCATAAAACCCGGCATACAGGACAAACCCGGCGCGGTTTCGCTGGAAAACGTAAGGGGCGGCATCGAGTACTGTGGTGTTACGTTTGCCTATACCGGGGATACCGCCGCCGCCGAACGCTGCGTGCTGCGAAACATCAACCTTTCGATTCCCGCCGGGACCACCCTTGCGCTTGTCGGCCCGTCCGGGGGCGGCAAGACCACCCTCTGCCACCTCCTCCCCAGATTCTACGAAATCCGGCAGGGCGGCATAACCATTGACGGCCGCGACATCAGGGATGTTACTCTTGCGTCCCTCAGGCGGAACATCGGCATTGTGCAGCAGGAAGTTTTTCTGTTTGCCGGAACCATCCGGGAGAATATCGCCTACGGCAGAATCGACGCGGAGGAAGAGGAAATCGTGGAAGCCGCCAAACGCGCCGAAATTCACGATGACATTATGGAAATGCCCAACGGCTACGACACCATCGTGGGTGAACGGGGCATAAAACTGTCCGGCGGGCAAAAACAGCGGGTTTCCATCGCGCGGATATTTCTTAAAAACCCGCCCATATTGATTCTTGACGAGGCGACCAGCGCCCTTGATTCGGCGACAGAATACAAAATTCAGCGGGCATTGGAAGAACTGTCCAGAGGCCGCACCACGATGGTCATTGCCCACAGGCTTTCAACCATCAGAAACGCTGACCGTATTGTCGTAATTGACGACGAGGGCATCCGCGAAGCAGGCACCCACGAGGAACTCCTGGCGGAACACGGCTTATACGCGGAACTTCACGCGGCGCAGTTCAGCCGCGCCGGGTAACGCCTGCCCGCCTCACTGGTCCTCGTAACGTTCTACCTCTGAGCAGACGTATTCAAGCTTTATTCCCGCCTTGCTGAACAAGGCCTCCGAATCCTGGGCATCATGATAACGCCGCTGGCAGACCACCCTGACGATGCCGCAGTTGATAATCAGCATGGCGCAGGTACGGCAGGGGGTCATGCGGCAGTAGAGGGTCGCCCCGGCAATGGCAATGCCCCGTTTGGCGGCCTGGCAGATGGCGTTTTGTTCCGCGTGGACAGTACGCACGCAGTGGGTGGTAACGCTGCCGTCTTCGTGGAGTGTTTTCTTGAACTGGTGCCCCGCCTCGTCGCAGTGGGGAAGCCCCGCCGGGGCGCCCACGTAGCCGGTAACCAGAATTTGGTTATCCTTGGCGATAACGCAGCCCGAACGGCCCCGGTCGCAGGTGGCCCGTTTGGAGATGGCGCCGCAGACCTCCATAAAGTACTCATCCCAACTGGGCCGTTTGTAATCACCCATACATTCTCCCAAAAAGCCGGGGATTTCCCCATCTGTATCGCGGTATTATGAAAACTTTTCACGTTTTCCACAAGCGCGCGCCCGCGCGATACGGCGGCAGTGTGGCATGTCTAAAATTTCATTCAAAGGGGAGTAGAATACCCGCGAACCCGCCTTTTGGCGGGGGGCCTTGGGGCGGTTCAATTCCTACGCCAAGGATGGCAGGCCCCCCGTGCATTGTACTAATATTTGCCTTTTTGAACATTGTTACAATAACCGGCAATCTTTCGTTAAAAACTGTTGCAAAAGCGGAGAATTGGGGCCTATATTGGTCCGTAGGTAAAAGGACGGTCCCGCGAAAACCCGCACAGCGTGAAATTTTCATGGCCGCCTTACGGGAAAAAAAGGGAAACAGCCGACAATGAAATGTTATGGATCATCAAAGCGCACTCCTGTTGCTTGCCGTTTTCCTCTTGGCATCCGTCCCGCTGCCCGCGGAGGACGTGGTTCACATCGTGGAAAAGGGGGAGACGATTTATTCAATCGCCCGGTCTTTCAACATCGATCCCGGAGATCTTATGATCCTGAATAACATCACCGATGCCTCGCGGCTGCAGGCGGGGAAACGCCTTACAATTCCCGTGAATCCTATCGGAATCACCGCCAATACGGGGGAGCAACAGACGGTCTACCGGGAGTACCGGGTATCGCGGAACGAAACTTTGTACAGCATTGCCCAGACCAACAGCACCACGGTTCAGACCCTGCGGGAGGCTAACGGTTTTTCCCAGAGTTATGTACTTAAAGAGGGGGACATGATCCGCGTTCCGGTAAGCGCCGGGGCGGTTACAAAAAGTTCCGGCGCCGGGTCTGTAACCTCTGCGGGTCTCGCCGGGTCTCTTAATGGGGTACGGCAGACTACGGTAAGGGATGTTGATAGCGCCCTCCGCTGGCCGGTTACGCCCAGGGAGATTGTTTACATGGACGGGAAACTGCCGGGGGTCATGGTAACCGGGGAACGCGCCGAAGCGGTGCGGAGTCTTACCCAGGGAACGGTGATATCCGCGGGACCGTACCGGGGCTTTGGAAGAGTGGCGATAGTACAGGTAGCGGGGGGCTATCTGTACGTCTACGGAGGCTGCGAAAGCCTTTCGGTAAAAGAAGGGGACCGGATAAGTCCGGGGACAGAGATTGGGAAACTGGGAATTGACGCAGTTTCCGATAAACCTCAGTTGTTCTTTTTGGTTTTTTTGAAAGACAATCCCATCGATCCGTCCAAGGCTCCCCGGGCATAGAATCTATTTAAAACACTGGAGGTTGTCATGTCAAAAACAACAGCATTGCGGAAAGAACGGGGGGATTTTTTTGGACCGGCACGGGTGTCGAAGAAGATGAAACGGGCGCGGCCGTTCAAGGAAACGGACCCTCTGGCCCTGTATTTTAAGCAAATATCCCGTTATTCACTGCTTTCGATTGACGAGGAACGGCATATCGGCCAAAAGCTGGATGAACTGAGAAAAAAAATCGCCCAACTGGAAAAGGAAGAGGAACCTGAAAAAAACCGGGAAGAAAAGGCCGCCCTGGAGAATCTTTTTCTTACCTACAAAAATAAGATGATCAACGCCAATCTGCGGCTGGTGGTTTCCATCGCAAAGAACTATCAGCACCGGGGCCTTTCGCTGCTGGATCTGATTGACGAGGGCAACATCGGCCTTATCGAGGCGGTGGAACGTTTTGATTACACCCGCGGCTGCAGATTTTCTACCTACGGCACCTGGTGGATACGGCAGGCGATTATCAAAAGCATCGCCGACAAGGGGCGGGTTATCCGGATACCCAACTACATGCTTAACACCATCAAAAAGTGCTACTTTGTTGCCAAGCAGCTTACCCAGGACCTGGGCCGGGATCCAAGCAACGAGGAACTCTCCGAATACCTGGGGGTGCCGGTTTCCAAGATAAAAGAAATCGTAAAACTGTCGCAGGAAACCACAAGTCTCGACATCATCGTTGATGACGCCAACCTGACCCGCCTGGCGGACCTGATCAAGGACGATACGCTGACCGAACCTTTTGAAAAGGTCTTTTCCATGACAATTCAGGAAACGATGGGTGATATTCTTTCCCAGCTTTCGGAACGGGAGATGAGGATCATCCAGATGCGCTACGGCCTTGCCGGCGAGGAACCCCTTACCCTGGAAGAAACGGGAAAGGTCCTGGGAATCACCCGGGAGCGGGTGCGCCAAATCCAGGAAAAGGCGACGTTTAAGCTGCGGGGACTTAGGGAATTGCACGAACTGCGGGGAAACGCCTAAACGTGTTCACCAAAGCGCGGTGAACCATTTGCGCCTTGGCCGGAAGCCCGGCATGGCAGTTCATCGCGCCGGCCTTTGGCTCCTGTGGTTAGTCTGTTTCCCCGTTAGAAAAACCGGGCAAGGAACGTGGAAAGGGCGGGCACGTAGGTTACCAGCATAACCACGACAAGCTGGATAATGAGGAAGGGAAAGACATAACGGCAGATGCTCACGAACGGTTTTTTGAAGCGATACGATGCGAGGAACAAGTTAAGTCCCACCGGCGGGGTCAGGAAGCCCAGTTCCAGGTTGATGATAAAGATAACGCCCAAGTGGACGGGATCGATGCCGTAAGCCGCTCCCAGGGGAACGATAAGGGGCAGAACGATGAGGATAGCGGAAAAAATGTCCATCAGGCAGCCCACCACCAGAAGCGCCAGGTTGAGGAGCAGGAGAAACAGGTACTTCGATTCGATAGTCCGCCGCATCCAGTCCGCCAATTCCATCGGGACATTAGTATCCACGATGTAGTACGAAAGAGACTGGGAAAGGGCCAAAATCGCCAGGACTCCCCCGATTATGGGCGCCGCTTTTAGAAAGACCCGGGGCACGGCTTTAAGTGGAATATCCCGGTGGATCAACGTTTCCACGACAAAAATGTAGATCACCGCGGCGGCCCCGATCTCTACCAGGGTAAAGACGCCGGTAAAATAACCGGCCACCAGCAGGAAGGGGAGCAGTATCTCCAGAATCGAACTTTTAAGGGAACGCAGGGTGCCGGAAAGGTTAAAACGCTCCACAGGGATTCCGGACCGTACCGAAATGACAATACCAAAGACGGTAACCGCCAGCACCAGGATAACGCCGGGAACAAAGCCCCCGGCCAGCATGCGGAATACATCGGTCTGTGTCATGGCCCCCACCAGGATAAGGGGAAGGCTGGGGGGAAAGAGGAGGCCGACGCTGCCCACGCTGGTAAGGAGGCCGATGGAGAATTTTTCCGGGTACTTTACATGGTCCGAAAGGATGGAGTAAAGAATGCCCCCCAGGGCCAGAATCGTTACCCCGGAAGCGCCGGTAAACGAGGTAAAAAAGGCGCAGATAATCACCGTAGCGATGATCATGCCCCCGGGAATCCACGAAAAAAGGCTATGAAACGTTGTTACCAGCCGTTCCCCCGCTTTGCTTTCCGAAAGGAAAAAGCCGACCAGCGTAAAGAGGGGAATAGGGATGATACTGTCGTTGGTCAGGGCGGAGTAAATATCCGTGGGTACCACGTCAACGGGTATGGATGCGGATTCAAGGAGCAGTAAAACCATGCCCCCCATGACCACAAACAGGGGAAGCCCCGCCAGGGCGCAGATTAACAGCAAAAGTATGGCGGGAGTTTTTATGAACAGGGCCAGCGCGTGAAGGATATTCTGAAAGCCTTGCGCCCAGCCGGGGATGTCGTATTCCCAGATAAATTTGGCGATAGAGGGGAAACTTGCCGCCAGCCCCAGGGCGATGGCCAGGACAGGGAGCAGCCGCCCGGGGAGACCTTCCAGTCCTGTGCGCCGGGCAAAACGGAGGGCGATAACCATGTAGCCCACGGGGATAATGAGCGCAAAGACCCGGTCGGGAATAAAACCCACCATGTCCCCTGTAAGGCCGATTTTAAGAAACGCAGGGCCGCAGCAGGCGATAACGGTAACGATAAAGGCGGCCAGCAGGCTGGTCCCCGCGTGAACGTACCGTTTTACCTTTTCCTGGGGAAAAAACTGAACCAGGGTGATGGAAAGATGTTCCCCGGTGCGGGTGGTGATCATCCCTGCCAGCATCCCCCCCACAAGCAGCAGGTGAACCAGCACACCCGAGGAGTGGGGGACGCCGGTGGAAAAAAAGATACGGGCTACCGTCTCTGCCGCGGAAAGCAGGACCATAAGGATAAACGAGACAAAACAGGCCCATTTTTCTACGCGGCACAGAACGGAGTCGCCGCCTTGTCCGGTGATTTCAGCGGAAACGGGCGTTTTGGCCGTGGATATCAATGGGAACTCCGGTAACGCCGCAGTATTTCCTCGACTTTAAGATACATATCCTTGTTAAAAACGTTTTTATCCACCAGAGAGGGAATTCGGGCGCTTATGTCATCCAGCCATACTTGTTCCAACTGGGGGGTAACCACGTTGTAGTTGATTCCGTCCTGCTTCATGGCTTCGATAGCTTCCGCCTCCCGCCGCTGGAACGAAGCCTCAAACTCGACCCCGGCCCGGCGGACAATATCGTAAAGCCGCTCCCGGTACCGTTCGGGGATACTTTCCCAGCCCTGCTTGTTCATTAAAACGCCGCCCATAAAGGGGGCCAGTTTGATGGAACTAAGATGCCGGGCCTCCCGGTAGAGGGAAGACGCCTGTACCAGGATGGGGCTTTGATAAAACGCCTCGATGCGGCCGGAGAGAAGAAGGGCCGGTATATCGGCCAGGGAAGCCCCGACCATTTGAAAACCCAGGGCCTTAAAGGCATCATTGAGCTTTTTATCTCCCGGATTGGTGCCCACTTTAAGCTTCCGCAGATCGTCGGGGCTGAACACCGGGGAGCGGGAAAAAATCATCACCCAGCCCCCTTTTACCCAGGCCAGGGCCTTAAAGCCCTTTTCCTCGATTTTCATGTCCAGAATGGGCCGTACTTCCCTCAGTACCGCGTCAAATTCTTCGTTATTCCTGATAAAAAACGGGGCGGACAGGGTCATGATCTCCGATGCAATCGAAAAAAAGGCCTGGGAAGTAAAAACCGCCGCCTGGAAGCGGTTCTGCCTGAGCCATTGCAGGTACTGATCTTCCGTACCGGGCCGCTGGTGGGCGATGTTAAGCACCACCTCCCCGTTTGTTACCTCGTGCCATTCGGCGGCAATCCGGTCAAGGATAAGCCCCCAGTCCGAGTTCCGGGGCAAAGGGGAAGCCAGCCGGATTTCCAGCGCGCCGGCGGCGCCCGCAAAGAACAGGAAAAAGGCAAGCCCTGCCGCCGCAATTTTTGGCATTCCACGCCAAACCATTTTAAGAATCCGCAAATTCATCATGTTCGTATTCACTTTCATCATCCTCAAATGTTTCGTAAGCCGCCGTATCCAGTTTCCCGTCCTCGGTAAGAAAGAAGTAATCCCCCGCCCTTTCCAGCAGGGCCAATGCCTTTCGCCGGGACAGGATGTTCACCAGCCGGTTTTCCCTGTCCGCGTCCACGTCGATATCCAGGGCTTTTCGCAGGCAGGACCGGAAGGAATCGTAATCCTGGGCGGGAATAGCCACGGCCTGGGCGTAGGAGACGTAGGGGCCCGCCAGTGTGCCGCCGGATTTTTCCAGCGCCCGCTCAAAGTGAAGAGCCGCCCGGTCCGGCGCTCCGCCCATTGCCGGGGGGAGGGAGGCGTAGGCCAGGATATAAAAATCGTCCAGGGCGCCCGAATTAAAGTCCGGGTCCAGTTCGTAGGCTCTGCCGGCGTAGGCCATGGAATCCGGTACCCGGCGGGCCAGCTCATAATCAAAGGGGTCCAGGGAAAATGCAGAAAGGGTCCCCCCGGCGATCCAGTAGAGCAGGGGGACGTCATCTTTTTTCATTTTTGCCAGGTAGGGGGCAAGGGTTCCCCCCTCCACGGAGGCGGCGCCGGCGCCGGGGTATTTTCGTTCAAGACCGTTTCGCAGAATATCGACCCCCCGCAGGTAAAGCTTTTTGGCCCGTTCCTGGCCCGCCCGCCGTTCTTCGTACCGGGGGACGGGAAGGAATTCCAGAGGTCCCTGGACAAAGGCGTTGGCGTACATCACGAAAAGAGAGCCGGTAGTAAGGATAAGCCCCTCGTGATCCGGGGCCCTGGCCAGCAGGGCCTCGTACATTTTGATGGCGAAGGGTATGGCGTCCGCCACCAGTTGAGGGTCGTCATCACCGGTAAAAACCGCCGAACTTCCGGACCCGGTCAAGGCGTCCGCTATTGCCCGGGTGGCCATCCGGTTTATCGAACAAGCGGAACCAGCCAAGACGAGGATCAACGGGACGCTGTAGAAACACATCCTCAGCAGTTTCATAAAAGCAATTATTGTTGGTTTGCCGGGTTTTATCAATACGGTCTTTGGATAAGGGTTACCGGCATACGTGGAAAATGAAATATAGTTACAAAAGGTGTAAAACAGCCCCTCATAGCCTGATCCCCAGGATTTTCCGCGTCCGTAAACAAAAAACATTCCGGACGCTGCGCCGAGGGTGAGCCGTTTGTACCGGCGGGCCGGCGCGTTCGTTGCCGGCCCCTTTGTTCATAAGGGCAGTTCTAAAAGCCCTTGGTTTGGCCTTAAATCAGGGTTTCCAGTTCCCCTACCAGCCGGCCAAAGGCTTTGCAGGCCGCTTCCACGGGGGCGGGGCTGGACATGTCCACCCCCGCCAGGGCCAGGGATTCGATGGGGTAGCGGGAGCCGCCGGACTTGAGGAAGGCGAAGTAATCCTCCCGCTCCCGAACGCCCCCGGACAGGACCCGCCCGGCCAGGGCCAGAGCGGCGGAGATTCCGGTGGAGTACTTGTACACGTAGAAAGCCCGGTAGAAGTGGGGGATTCTAAGACCCTCAAGGTCGCTTGAGGCCTCGAATACCAGGGCGGGGCCGAAGTACTTTTCCAGCAGCTTCCGGTATTCGCCGCGCAGCACATCCACCGTCAGGGGGGTGCCCCCTTCTTCCAGTTCGTGGGTGATCTTTTCAAACTCGGCGAACATGGTCTGCCGGTACAGAGTCGCCAAAATATCATCGGCCCGCTTGTTGACCAGATAGCGTTTCATATCCGGGCTGTCCGTGTTTTTGGACAAGTAGTGAAACAGCAGTTCCTCGTTAAAGGTGCTGGCTACTTCCGCCTCGAAGATGGTGTAGTTGTAGTGCGTAAAGGGGTTGGACCGGGCGGAGTACCACGAGTGCATCGAGTGGCCCCCCTCATGGGCCAGCGTAAACACGTCGCGGATACTGTCGCTCTTGTAGTTCATCAGAATGTAAGGATCTCCCGTAAAGCTCCCCGCGGAAAAGGCCCCGGACCGCTTGCCCTTGTTTTCGTAGCGGTCCGCCCAGCGGCCCATAAGGCCGGAACGCAGGGTTTCCACGTATTCGCCCCCCAGGGGGGCCAGCGCCGCCGAGACCAGGCCCACCGCATCCTCCCAGCTTGTTTCTTTGACCGCCCTGGAGACGATGGGGACGTAGACATCGTAGTGGCGCAGTTCCGAAAGGCCCAGCGCCCTTTTACGCAGTTCGTAGTACCGGTGCAGGGGCCCCAGGTTGGCGCCTACCGTGGCGATAAGGTTGTCGTAGACTTCCTCGCCCACCTTGTCGGGGAACAGGGCCGCCTGCCGGGCGGAGGAAAACCCCCGGACCCTGGCGTGGATCACGTCGTTCTTGACGGAACCGGAGTAGAGGCTTGCCAGGCTTGTTTTGTGGGATTCGAAGCGGTCGTAGAACTGTTCATAGGCGCGGCGGCGGAGATCGCGGTCGGGGTTTTCCATGAAAACGGACCAGGTGGACTGGGAAAGGGGCCGCTTTCCCTCCGGCGTGTCGATGGTCCCAAAGTCCAGGTCCACGTTGGTAAGGACCGAAAAGGTATCCGAAGCCACCCCTTCCCCCTCGGCATGGAGGGCGATGATCCGTTCTTCGGCGTCGCTCAGAATATAGGGCTTGTAGCGGAGGAGTTTTTGAAGGTAGATCCGGTACTCCCCAAGCCGCTCGTGCCGGAGGAATGTCTCCATGTCCGTTTCGGGGATGGCCTGGATCTCCGGGGCCTCCCAGGAACTGGCGGCCTGGGCCCTGGCGGCGGCCATCATGAACTTGCCCGTCATGGTGCGCCCCGCGTTGGCCCCCTCGTCCTCGGTCTGCCGCAGATCGGCGTAATAGCCAAGCCGTTCCTCCAGGATTCTGAAATCCCGGATAAAGTCCAGGTAATCCGCCAGGCTTTCCGCGGACGCGCCCAGAGTGCCCCGGTAGCCGGGGATCCGCCCGGTTAGACGCTCGTAGTCCCCCAGGGCCGTGTTCCAGGCTTCGTCATTGGGGAATAGTTTTGAAAGGTCCCAGGTATGCTCGGACCGCTGCTCCGCGCGGGAGGGTATAGTTGATGGTGTCATGGCCCCAGCATACCTGCCGCTCCGCGCGCATGACAAGCTGTTCCGCCCGCCCGGCAGGACAGTATTGTATAAATTTACATTTTTTTGTATGTTTATTCAGGTATCATGGTTTGTGGCTACCAAAATGAAGGATTCGGGTTTTAGAATGGGGAATGGGTTTACAGTCAGAAGGGGGCGTCAATGATCCGGCTTAAGGAAGTCAATAAATTTTTTGGAACCCTGCAAGCCCTCAAGGACATCAACATGATCGTTCAGGAAGGGGAAAAAGTTACCATCATCGGTCCTTCCGGCTCAGGCAAAAGTACCCTTATCCGTTGTATCAACGCCCTGGAAGAGCCCACCAGCGGGGAGGTGTACCTGGACGGCGAACTTTTGACCCGTGTCAACCATACCCAGCTTATCCGCTCCTGCTGCGCTATGGTGTTTCAGCAGTTCAACTTGTACCCCCACATGACGGCCCTGCAGAACATCACGCTGGCCCCCATCAAACTTCAAAAAAAGCCCAAAAAAGAAGCGGAGGAAATCGCCTACCACTACCTGGACGTGGTGGGCCTAAGGGACAAGGCAGGAAACTACCCCGCCACGCTGTCCGGCGGGCAGCAGCAGCGCATCGCCATCGCCCGCGCCCTGGCGACCCGCCAGAAGATACTTCTCTTTGACGAGCCCACCAGCGCCCTGGACCCGGAGATGGTCCAGGAGGTGCTGGACGTAATGATCCGTCTGTCCCAGGAATCCATTACAATGGTGGTGGTAACTCACGAGATGGGATTTGCCCGGCAGGTGGCGGACCGGGTAATTTTTATGGACGAGGGGGCCCTGGTAGAAGAGGGGCCGCCCGAAGAATTTTTTGAGCATCCTAAAAATGAACGCACGGGTGCGTTCTTAAGCAAAATTCTGCACTAACAGGAGGGTAACAGAATGAAGCAAGCAAAGTTGTTATGCGCCGCTTTGATTCTGGTGGCAGCGGCCGGCACTGTATTTGCCGGCGGGAAAAAGGAACAGGCCCCGGCGGCCCCGTCCACGGGGATCGCGGACCTTGACAGAATCGTCAAGGCGGGACTCCTCAAAGTAGGGGTAAAATCCGATGTTCCCGGTTTTGGCCTGCTCGACCCCAATACGGGGCACTACGAGGGCCTGGAAATCGACATGGCGCGGCTTATCGCCAAGGAGATTTTTGGGGACGAGAACCGGGTAGCTTTTACCCCGGTAACCGCCAAAACACGGGGTCCCCTGCTGGACAACGGCGATATTGACTTTGTTATCGCCACGTTCACGGTAACCGAGGAGCGGAAGCTTACCTACAACTTCTCGACGATCTACTACACCGACGGGGTGGGCCTTTTGACCAAGAAGGCCGGCGGCTACACGAGCCTCAAGGATTTGGACGGTAAGACCATCGGGGTCGCCCAGTCCGCCACCAGCCGCCAGGCGATTGAAGAAGGGGCCAAGCCGCTGGGGATCTCGGTAAAATTTCTGGAATACGCTACGTATCCGGAGATCAAAGCCGCCCTGGACTCAGGCCGCGTAGACGCCTTCTCCGTGGACAAGGCGATTTTGCGGGGCTATCTGGATGCCTCCGTGGAACTTCTGCCCGACACCTACGCGCCCCAGCCCTACGGCATTGCCAGCAAGCTTTCCAACAAAGGTCTGGCTTCCTGGGTGGACGGCCTGGTTACCAAGTGGCTCAATGATGGTACCATCGCGGGCTTGATCACAAAATACGATTTGTAACGGCCGCCCGCCAACGGGAAGCCGTAACCGGTCCCGGGTTGTTAATCCGGGGCCGGTTAAAACCGTGAAGCTTTCCCAAAGCCAGCCGGGTTTTGGGAAAAGCTTTTTTGTCGTAACATGCGCGGCGGGGTGTTGAATGCAAAGCGTTGTTGATTTTTTTACTACCGGTCCCTTCGCGTTCTGGCGCTGGTGGCGGCTTTTTATGGCCGCGCCGGAATTCCTTGCCGGCTTTGGCGTTACGATTCTTGTCTCGGTTCTTGCCCTGATCCTTGCGCTTGCGCTGGGTGTCGTATTCGGTCTCTGCTCCACAACGCGGTTCAAAATATTACGGGCCGTATCCCGCGTATATGTCGAGGTTTTTCAGAACACCCCCCTTGTGGTACAAGTGTTCTTTGTCTACAACGCCCTTCCCTATGTGGGTATCCTGTTGGACGTGTTTCTTATCGGTATGCTGTGCGTGGGGATATACCACGGGGCCTATGTGGCGGAGGTATTCCGCGCGGGAATCACGTCCATTCCCAAGGGCCAGATGGAAGCGGCCCGGTCCCAGGGCTTTTCCTACGTTCAGGCTATGCGGTATATCATCCTGCCCCAGACCATCACGATTGTGCTGCCCCCCTTGGCGAACCAGGCGGTCAACCTGGTTAAAAACACTTCCACCCTGGCTCTGATTGCCGGGGGGGACCTTATGTACCGGGCCGACTCCTGGGCCAGCAACGGAACCTTGAGTTACGGCCCGGCGTATATCACCACCGGCGTTCTCTATTTTCTCCTCTGTTTTCCCCTGGTTACCTGGGCCCGCCGCCACGAGACGCGGATAAAGAACCGGGATATGATCCCCGTTGCCGCGGTGGAACCGGAAATCCCGGTGGAACGGGGAGGCGGCCGGTCATGAGTCAGATTTTTGCGGATATTTTTACCCCCGTCAATATACGGTTTATTCTGGTGGGCCTGCGGACCACGCTGCTGGTTTCCATTTCTACCGTGCTGGTGAGTATTGTCTTTGGTACGTTTCTGGCCCTCTGCAGAAATTACGAGCGGCACCTTTTGGGACGGATCGCCTCGGTCTACATCGAGGTATTTCGCAGTACCCCCCTGCTTCTGTGGATTCTTATCTGTGTGTTTATGCTGCCTTTTGGCACCTATCTTATCCGGGGTTCGCTGGGTCTTGCGTTGTACACCTCGTCGGTCATTGCGGAAATTGTGCGGGGAGGGCTCAATTCAATCGCCAAAGGCCAGTTCGAGGCCGCCCGATCCCAGGGTTTCAGCTTCTTTCAGTCCCTTTTTTACATTATTTTGCCCCAGTGCTTCGCCCGCATCGTCCCTTCCCTGATGAGCCAAATCATTACCACCATCAAAGACACGTCGTTTTTTGCCCAGTTCGCCATCGCGGAATTTTTCTTTAATACCAAAAACCTGATGGGGGTTGTGTCCCGGAGTACGCCAATCACAAGCGCCCATGTTTTTGTGCTGTACTGTTTTATAGCCCTGGTTTACTTCGTGATTAACTTTTCCCTGTCCTGTGTAGTCCGCAAGCTTGCCCGCGGCGATCAGAGCGTTATGCTTTACGAGGAATAGGGCCGCGCCGCAAGCCGGTCCGCCCAATCCCGAAGTTTCAGTTTTTCAAGTCCCTTCGGTTTATGTTCTCTGCTGGCGCTGGCGTTCCTTCATGGCCAGAAATACTACGACCCCCAGGAAGACCAGCAAGAAGACGGCTAGAAGCAAAAGAATCAGCGAATTACCTTTGGGAGCGGACTGAGGCGCACTGGCTGTGTAAAAGTCCGGCATTACCGGCCCCTCCTCGACGGTCCCCTGGTTTGTGAATACGATGACGGCGCAGATCACTATTGCAAGCATAATAGCCCCCAGCGCGGCAAGGGCGGCCAGGCGCAGGCCCTTCGATGAGCGCGGGGAAAGGGCAAAATACACAATCACACCCAGCAATACAACCGAAAAGGGAATGATTACGAACAACATAAGCCGATCTTACACATTCCGCCGGGACGGCGCAAGATACGCAGAACGGCTCCCGCAAAGCGCGGCCCGGTTTACCCGTCTTTTCTTTGCGCACCACAAACCGGAGGTTCGCCGTTAAAACGGCGGCAAGGAGTATATCTTTTAAGACGGGCTCACCGGTTTTCCCGACGCCATCGCCGCCGTGTTCCCCATGACCGAAGTCCAACTGTGCATCGTCCACAGGGTTCGTAATTCAGTACGGTTCGTCCCCTGCAAAGACCGCAGGGCCGTTACCGCCGCCCTTAAAACCGTTTTCCCGGTTCCTCAGACGGAAGCGGCCGCCTTCGCTCCGGAGGAGTTCTCCGGAACCTGAGACAAGAAATACCCGATGATTTCCAAATCCTGGCGCAATCGCTGGGCCGAAATTATTCCGTTTTTCAGGTTTTCCCCGGACATCAGGAAGGTGGCGTACACCACCAACGCCATAGAACCGGTGAACTACACAATTCAAAATATCATAAAACACCGCCGGTCATTCCCGAACGATGAGACGGCAATGAAATTCATTTTTATAGGCTTGAAAAACATATCCAAAAAATGGACCATGCCCATACGGGATTGGGGGACTGCCCTCAATCAATTTGCAATCATTTACGGGGAAAACAGAGTTCCCCTATGATGTACCGTTTACACAGAATTTGTTACAAGGACGTGGAAGTTTATATCGGATTTTTCATACCGTACGGTAAGCCGCCGGTTCTCTTTTATCTTGCCGAATATCCGTTCAATCAACGAGCGGTTCTTGTACTTCTCTCTATCATATACTATTTCGCTCCATTCCCACGGCTCACTACACCCACATTTTGCCAGCCCTGATCTTGCTAAGCAAGCCCTTATTCGGGCTGTCAAACCGTCGTATACATCCGGAACGTTATACGAAATACCGCCCAAATATTCCCCCAAAACACATTGACAAAATTTTTCCGTGAATATACTATCCAATCAATCTGACTTAAAAGGACAACAACGTGGAAAACAGTATGGATTTCAGGCAAATGGTGAAAATTACCGGCGTTTTTGGTATTCTGACTTTTTTGACGGTTCCAGTCTCAATGGTATTATATTTTATGTATAGTGGTATACCGCCGGTTTGGAATGTTCTTTTGCGAACATTGGTGGCTTTGTTTAGCCTTTTGTTTGAATTGATATTTTTTACGGGATTTCAACAAACAATAAAAAGAATGATAAAAGAAAATAACTGG
The DNA here is from genome assembly GCA_031277045.1 of Treponema sp. Next base: position 770 of record JAISLX010000127.1, on the reverse strand, counting down.
TTAGTTATTTTAATGTACAATACTGTATGTATTTGTATTGCGATAAATTTTGTTGCACATTCATTGGAGGCTGGCGGGGTATTAAACCCAAAAGGCGTTGCCGTAGACGCTACTCAGGATGGTTTGTTGGCGCAGGGAAATTATTTATTGTACGGCTCGATTAGCCGGCTGTTAATGGCGACATATATGGGAATAATTGGAATAATAACATTCAAGGCAAAATTATTTCCGAAATGGACAGGATGGGTGGCAATTGTTATAGGAATAATAAATTTAACATTTGTTCCAAGTATGTTTTTTGGAACAAACGCCGGAGATTTTTATAGTGCGATAGGCTGGGGAAATTCGGCATTAGCGGCAAGTCTATTCACGTGGTGGACATTAATAATAGGCATAATATTAATAAAAAACGTGAATAGCTATAAAACAATTTGAAAGGGGCGGTACTTCGTATAACAGGACTGTATGCGTTCCGCCGCCCTATTTGGGCGGCTCCAGGGTTCTGGCCGGCTAGGTCAGTCGCTTGGCTCCTTCCCACGCCGGCCCTCACCCACAGTTTGTCGGCCCCGCGTTTGCTGCGCAAACGCTTATCCGGGCCTCCAAACCGTCGCATACAGCCGGAACGTTATGTGCCAGAGGGGCTAAAATTTGTTGAAAATTATAAAAAAATACTTGACAAAATAAAAAAAATATAATTTAATGGTATTGGAGAAAAAGAAAATGAAATGTTCTGTATATGGTTTTGGAAAATTAAAGAATTATAAATATGT
>JAISLX010000118.1 GCA_031277045.1 Treponema sp. | reverse complement strand
TCCCGCCGGAGAACCAGTTCCGCCCCCTGCTTCAACTGAACAACCGTTCCGTCCTGTATGTCGATTGACGCGATAACCATATACGGACCAGCCTACCGTTTTTGGCCGAAAGGGGCAACGGGGAGCGGAAGCTGAAGTTTCTGATCACCTCTACTCGTCAAACCGTTCCCCCGGCCCGGCGCTCCCGTTTACGGCCTGTTTTTCTTGCCTTTTTTCGTTTTTTTTGCGATATTTAAGAGAATCATTCAGTAATAAGGTAAAAGGCGGGTCTATGTCAGAACAAAGTGTGGTGCCTATCGATCAACTGCTCCCGAACAAGCTGCCCCTGGTGGCCCTCATGGGGCGTCCCATTTTTCCGGGGATCTTTACCCCCATCATGATTGGGAACCCCATGGACGTGAAGGTTATTGATACCGCGGTGGCGGGGGATGCTCTTATCGGGCTGGTGATGCTTTCCAACGAAACCGAAACCCCCGCCATAGGGGACCTCTACAAGGTGGGTACCGCCGCCAAGATCGTCAAAAAGATCAACCTCCCCGACGGGGGGGTGAATATTTTTATTTCCACCCTCAAGCGGTTCCGGGTAAAAAAGACCCTCCATGCGGCCAACCCCATTGTGGCAGCGGTGGAGTATCTGGATGATGAGGAGGACGGCACCAGCGAGGTGAAGGCCCTGACCAGGGCGCTCATCAGCGAGATGAAGCAGATTTCCGAAAACAACCCCCTCTTTTCCGAAGAGATGCGGCTGAACATGATCAACATCGATCATCCAGGCAAAATCGCCGATTTTATCGCCAGTATCCTGAACATCGACAAATCGGAACAGCAGAAGATTCTGGAGATTCTCAATGTCCGCAAGCGGATGGAACAGGTTCTGGTTTTTATCAAAAAAGAACAGGAATTGCTGCGGATTCAGAAAAAAATCCAGAAGGAAATCAACGAAAAAATCGAAAAATCCCAGCGGGAGTATTTTTTACGGGAAGAGCTAAAGGCTATCAAAGGCGAACTGGGAATGACCACCGACGCCAAGAGTTCCGAGTACCAGCGTTTCAAGGAAAAATTTGACTCTTTTAAGTTCGAGGGGGAGGTCAAGGAGACGGTGGAACAGGAACTGGAGAAATTCAACCTGATGGAGCCGAATTCCGCCGAATTCATTGTTACCCGGAATTATCTGGACGTAATCGCCGGTCTGCCCTGGGGGGAGCCTCCGCCTGAACAATTCGACCTGAAAGAAGCCCAGGCAATTCTGGAGGCGGATCATTACGGCCTTAAAGACGTAAAAAGCCGGATTGTGGAATACCTGGCGGTACGGAAACTCCGGCAGGGCGAACAGCCCCGGAAGACCGAAGTTTCCGGCAGGGAGGAGCGGCTTCCCACGGGGAGCATCATCTGCCTAATCGGCCCCCCCGGAGTGGGGAAGACCAGCGTGGGCCGTTCCATTGCCCGGGCCCTGGGCAAGCAGTTTTTCCGTTTTAGCGTGGGGGGCATGCGGGACGAGGCCGAGATAAAAGGTCACCGCCGCACCTACATCGGCGCCATGCCGGGGAAAATTATCCAGGGGCTTAAAATCGTCAAGGCGCGGGACCCGGTCTTTATGATCGACGAGATCGACAAGATGGGGGCCAGCTTTCAGGGGGACCCCGCCAGCGCCCTGCTGGAAGTTCTGGACCCGGAACAGAATTTCAGCTTTAGGGACCACTACCTGGACCTGCCCTTCGACATATCGCGGATCTTCTTTATCGTTACCGCCAATACCCAGGATACAATTCCCCCGCCGCTGCTGGACCGGATGGAGATTATCCAGATTCCCGGCTACATCGACACGGAAAAACTGGAAATCGCCAAACGGTACCTGGTGCCCAAAAGCCTTGAAAAAAACGGCCTGCGGAAAAACCAGGTACGCTATTCCCCCGAATCCCTGCTCTACATAGCCAACGGTTATGCGCGGGAGGCGGGAGTGCGGAATTTCGAGAAAAACCTGGACAAGATACACAGGAAGCTTGCCAAACAGATTATCGAGGAAGATGAAAAACAGCCGGAGAAGAAACCCGGCCCGGCCGGAAACGCCCGGCCGGAAGGCGCGAAGGGGGCGGATGCCGCGCAGACCCCCGCGCCCGTGCCGTCCCTGTCCCCCTACGCCCTGTCGATCAAATTCGTTATCGACCGGAAACTGGTGGAAGAACATCTGGGTAAACCGATCTTTCCTGAGGGGGAGATTAAGCGGGCCGACCGCCCCGGCATGTCGGTGGGCCTGGCCTGGACCAGCATGGGGGGGGATACGCTGGTCATAGAGGCTACTTCCGTGCCCGGAAAGGAGGGCCTTACGCTGACCGGCAAGATGGGGGACACGATGAAGGAAAGCGCCGCCATCGCCATGACGGTGGCGCGGAAGCTGGCGGTGGAGCGTTACGGCCTTGCGGCGGACTGGTTCGAGAAAAACCACGTCCACCTCCATATTCCCGAGGGGGCCACCCCCAAGGACGGGCCTTCCGCGGGGATCACGATGGCCACCGCGTTTCTCTCCCTGCTGCGGGGAAAGACTATCGCGGACCGCTTCGCCATGACCGGGGAACTTTCCCTTACAGGCCAGGTTCTGCCCATTGGAGGGCTCAAGGAAAAAACCATCGCCGCCCGGCGGAACAAGGCCCGGCATATTATCATCCCCAAACAGAACCTGCGGGATCTGGATGAAATCCCCGATCATGTAAAAAAGGGTATCGAATTCCACCCGGTAGAACGTTTTGACGAGGTTTTGGCCCTCGCGTTACCGTAAATAAAGCGGTATCCTTGTAGCGAACCTCCCCGTTTTCCAAGGCGGGGAGGCGGCCCCGCGGTGAATAGCGCGCGTTGCCGCGAGAGGAGAATTGCCCTATGGAACTGCTGTACATGGGAACCGGCGCGGCGGAGGGAATCCCCGCCACATTTTGCGCCTGCCCGGTCTGCGTAGAGGCGGCCAAACGGGGAGGCCGGGAGATTCGGACCCGGAGTCAGTCCCTGCTTGACGGCAAACTCCTGTTCGATTTTCCTCCCGACGCCTACGCCCATTACCTTAACTACCGTTTCAACTTGCCCGCGATAGAGCATGTTCTGGTAACCCATTCCCACACGGATCACTTTTTTCCCCAGGAATTTGAAATGCGGAGCGGCGGCTATGTTCACAATCCTCCGCCGTTGCTGCATATCTACGGCAACGAAACGGTGGGACGGGCCCTGCTGGCCGCGCTGCCGCAGGGGGATCAGGAGCGTCACCGGCTTGTGTTTCACCCGCTTACGCCGTTCAAAAAGTTTGACGCCGGCGGCTATACGGTTACGCCTCTGCTTGCCCGGCACGATCGGGCGGAACAGTGTCTGTTTTACCTGGTGGAGCAGGGGGGCGCGGCGCTGCTCTACGCCCACGATACGGGGATTTTCCCGGACGAAACCTGGGATTACCTGCGTGCCGCGAAACCCCGGCTTGGGCTGGCAAGCCTGGATTGTACCACGGCGGCCTTTCAAGAGGGGTCCAACCACATGGGCTTGCCGGACGTGGTCCTGGTACGGGAAAAACTGCTGGAAATGGGCCTGGCCGGGGAGGACACGGCTTTCGTGCTTAACCACTTTTCCCACAACGGCGGCCTGAACCACCGGGAACTCTGCGAAAAGGCCCAGGGTTTTACCGTGGCCTGGGACGGCCTGAGTACCGTTTTTTAACGCCGGCGCACTAGAGATTAAGCAGCGTCAAAGTTTTGGCGGAAGGCCCGGTGAAAATTTTCATCCACGGTTTTTTCCAGTTCTTTTACCGCCGCGTCCTCCACAATCCCGCCTCCCTGCCGCAGTTCCGTCATGCCCCGCAGTATGCGGGGCAGATCCGCCCAGCGGGAAAATTCCCGGCCCCGCAAAGGCTGGTAGGGGGCGTCGGTCTCGGCAAGGAGCCTGTCCGGGGGAAATGACGCGCAGCAGCGCCGGGCTTCCTTGTGGTTCAGTAAAATTGTTGTTCCAAAAGAAAAATACACGTTGATTCCCCGGCGCAGAAGGGCCTCTCCCTCCCCCTGCGTTCCGGACCACGAATGAAAAATAACGGCGGGTATCCTTTTTAACTCCCCGGCGCGGGCGAAAATTTTGCGCATGGCCCGGCGGGCGTGGATCACCAGCGGCAGTTCATGGCGGCGGGCAATTTCCAACTGGGCGGAAAAAATATAATCCTGCGGTTTCTCCGCGGCCCGGAATTCCGGGCCGTACAGATCGAAGCCCGCCTCTCCCACCGCGGCAAGTCTCCGGCCGGCGGCCAGTTTTTCAAGCAGTTCCAGGAGGAGCGTAAAACGTTCCGGATCGTCCCCCGCGCCGGGCATTTGGGGGTGGACGGCGAAACAGGGCAGGATCGGCGCCGCCCCCTCCGCGAGAGCCCTGCGGGAAAGTTCCTCGTGGCGGAGAAATTCCGCCTCCGTGGTGGAACTGGCGGCGCACATTACCCCAAGGTCCCGGCGTTCTTCCTCCGCGCGGGGAAGCTGTTCCGCCAGGGCCGCGGGGTGGCAGTGGGCGTCGGTCAACGCTTGCCGGCGAATTGCCTTTCCGCCACCGGACTAAAACGCCGTGCTATCGGGATCCGGTTCCAGGCCCGCTATCCCCGTAAGACCCGCGATCTTTTCCACATCCTCAGGCCGCAGTTCAAAGTCAAAGACCCTGGAGTTTTCTATGATCCTGCCGGGATTTACCGATTTGGGCAGGGGGAGGTACCCCCGCTGCAGACTCCAGCGGATACAGACCTGGGCGACGCTCCGGCTGTACTTTTCCGCGAACGCTTTCATCTCCGGGGCATTGAAGATCTTTCCCACCCCCAGAGGGCTGTAAGCTTCCAGGAGGATGTTCTTGCTCCGGCAGTAGTTCACCACCGCGTCCTGGGTACAGCCCGGGCACAGGCGAATCTGGTTTACCTGGGGCGCGATGGAGGCGGTTTTAAGAAGGGGCTCAATATGCCGCTCGTGGAAGTTGCTTACCCCGATAGCCCTGATCTTTCCCGCCTTGTAGAGTTCCTCAAAGGCTTTCCATGTCCCCGCGTTGGCCTCCTGCCAGTTGGCGCGGAATTTGGCGGGATTGGGCCAGTGGATCAAGTAGAGGTCAACGTAACCGGTCCCCAGTTTTTTCGCGCTTTCCTCAAAGGACCTCAGGGCCGATTCGTAACCGTGTTCGGTGTTCCACAGCTTGGTGGTAAGGAAGATCTCCTCCCGGGGAACACCGCTTTCCCTGATGGCCCTGCCCACGCTTTCCTCGTTGCCGTAGATCGCGGCGGTGTCGATGTGCCGGTAGCCCGCCTTGAGGGCCGCCTTTACCGAGGAAACCGCCACGTCCCCGTCCGGGGCCTGCCAGGTGCCGAACCCTATACAGGGTATCTTTACCCCGTTGTTCAGGGTAAAGCCGTCGCTCAGTGATGTGTAAGCCATATACACTCCTTGTAAATTGGAACGCTTTCAAAGCCCGGTTGGATGAAAGCGGTTTCCGGTTATAACTCTAGATGTTCACGCCAGGGTTAAGTCAAGGGCAGGACGAGCCAGGGGACAGGGACTCCGCGTTCAATAGAGTTGTTCGAAAATTTCAAATTTCCGGACAGCAACCGCTTAAAAACGACAATTAAAAGGCTTTTCTAACATTTCGGTTTTTGGGAAAAGCTCTTAAGCAAGGTATTTTCTGGAAATTTCGTGTAACGAATGTTCAAAAGTAACCGAAATGTCGTTTACAAGGCTTTTGAGCGCGTCTTTTGTTTCGTTCTGAGGCGTTTTTTCCGGTTTGAACAGCTCGTACACCTCAATCTGGAAGATATTCGCCAGTTTTGTCAGAGTTGATGGGGACACCCAGCTTCTGCCAATCTCAATATCGGCCAAAAAATTGGTGGAAATGTCGATTTTTTCCGCCAGTTTGACCTGGGACCAGCCCCGCAAACCGCGGTAATGCTTGATATTGGCGCTTAAAACCCTTCGCAATTCGGCTTCTTCCATACTGAAAAATGTAGGAAAGATACCGCTTGACGTTCAAATGGCTATTAGAATATATTGTATTGTGGTATTACATGGGTATATCGGCATTTGATACTCATATACCGCGACAATATTTCCTTTAGGAAATACAAATTTATCCGCGTTAGGCGGATACACGCACAAGGAGATGTAGTATGAAGAAGCTTTGCACATTATTGGGGGGCATCGCCATTGGGACGCTGGTTCTGGCCGAGGGATTGACCGGCTGCGCGTCGGGGCCGAGCCCCGCCAAACAGGAAGAAGCGCAAAAATTGTATGAGCAGGGAAAGATCGCCTTTGAAAACAAGGACTACGACCAGGCCATAGCGGATTTTGATCGGGCAATACGGCTAAACCCCGAATTTCCCGCCGCGTATAGAAGCCGCGGCCTTACCTTTGAAACCAAGAAAGACTATGACCGGGCCATAGCGGATTATACCGAAACAATACGGCTGGATCCGCAAAATAGCGTTAATTACAGAAACCGCGGCGATGCCTATCAGAAAAAGGGATACCTTGACCAGGCGATAAAGGACTATACCCAGGCGATAGAGCTAAATCCGCAAGATGGTTTTGCTTATTGGAATCGCGGCCTTGCCTATGATAACAAGCAAGACTATGACCGGGCCATCGCGGATTTTACCGAAGCAATACAGTTGAATCCCAAGGAAGTTCGGTTGTATCGATATCGT
>JAISLX010000007.1 GCA_031277045.1 Treponema sp. | reverse complement strand
AACGACTGGGTGGAAAAAGATACCGGCGATGACCGCTTTACCGGGGCGCGGGAAATCTGGATTGTGCAGGGCGACCCGGCGCTGTACACGGAAAAGCCCGATACTCGTTCTATGCCTATTCAGTACGCCGCCGCGGACGGCCCGGCGCGGGTTGTGGTAAGCCTCCTTAAAGCGCCTAAAAAGTACGGCGGGTTCTCCGTGTATGTTGACGGTCAAAAGCAGGCGGGTTCTTCCGCGAAAGGCCGGGGGGACAAGCAGGTGGTTATCACCCTTGACGCCCCTATCGCGGACCCTTCGCGCCTGGTGACGGTGCGGGATGAATCCGGCGTGTTCGCCGAGCGTCCTGTGGTTATGCGGGGGATCCTCGATTCGTTTGTCTACACGGGGGATGATCTGGGCCTTACCTACGGCGCTTCGGCCTGCGGTTTCAAGGTCTGGTCGCCTGCCGCCCGGAAGGTTGAGGTCGCCCTCTACGATGACGCGGGGGTGTATGCGGGGGGGAAGGTAAGCGGCCACGAGACCGGCAATCTGACGGCGATGTCGAAAGACGGGAAGACCGGCGTGTGGTCCGCGGCGGTACAGGGCAGCCTGGCGGGTATGTTCTATATGTACCGGCTGGAATTTGCCGACGGGAGCGTGAGGTACGGGGTTGATCCGTATGCGCGGGCGGTGAGCGCCAACGGGCAGCGGGGCACTATTGTCGATCCGGCTTCCACGAATCCGGCCGGCTTCCGTCCTGCCCAGCGGCCTGCCTTTTCAGGCGCGGCCCAGGATGCCGTTCTGTACGAACTTCATGTGCGGGATTTTTCTATAGACGACAATTCGGGCATGAAGAACAAGGGGAAATTCCTGGCCTTCACCGAGCGGGGGACGAAAACCGCGTCCGGCGTTCCCACGGGGGTGGATCATCTGGTGAATCTTGGCGTTACCCACGTCCACCTGCTTCCCAGTTTCGATATTGCCTCGGTGAACGAGCTTACGGTGGATGATCCCGCCTCTACCGAGGCGAAAATGAACTGGGGCTACGATCCTCTCAACTACAACGTGCCTGAGGGTTCCTACTCGACAGACCCCCGCGATCCCGCGGCGCGGATACGGGAGTTTAAGCAGATGGTTCAGGCGCTCCATGACGCGGGGATCCGCGTGGTCATGGACGTGGTGTACAACCACACCGCCTCAACCGGCGGGACGCCTTTTGACGCGGTTGTGCCGGGGTACTTTTACCGCACAAATGACCAGGGGGCGCTGTCGAACGGTTCAGGCTGCGGCAACGAAGTGGCCAGCGAGCGGCCTATGGCGCGGAAATACATCGTTGATTCCGTGCAATACTGGGCCCGCGAATACGGCGTTGACGGGTTCCGTTTCGACCTTATGGCGATAATTGACCGGGAGACGATGCGGCAGGCTGCGGAGGCTCTGCGCCTGAATGTGGACCCCGGTATTATCATCTACGGCGAACCCTGGCAGGCGGGGGGGTCCATTCTTCCCACACGGGAGCAGACCAATGTGGGCGCACAGAAAGGCATGGGCATCGCCATCTTCAACGACAGGATTCGCGGGTCTATTAAGGGCGGCAGTGATGACGCAAGCCGGGGGTTTGCGTCGGGGCAGCCTGATACGGAGGCCGGTATTGTGAACGGCGTCCGGGGCTCTGTCGACAGTTTTACTGACCGCGCGAGTGAAAGTATCAACTATGTTACCGCCCACGACAACCTGAACCTGTGGGACAAGTTCGCCCTTTCCTGGGGAACTGCCGATATAGCCCGCGATCCCTACAGCCTTATCCGCCGGGACAGGCCCCTCTTTGAGAACGAGCCGGTTAAGTCGGTATTGCTGGCTAACGGCATTGTGTTTACGGCCCAGGGCGTACCGTTCTTCCAGGCCGGGGACGAATTCCTGCGGAGTAAATTCGGCAACCACAACAGTTACAATGCGCCGGACAGTATCAACAAGATTGTCTGGGAAAATGCCGCCGCGTACCGCGAAGTGGTAAATTATTACGCTGGGCTTATCCGGCTGCGGAAGGCGCATCCCGCTTTCCGCATGGACGCGAAGGCCGATATGGACAAGATTGAGTTTCTGCGCAAGGCGGACGCTCTGGTGGCGTTTGTCATTGCAGGGAACGCGAACGGCGATTCCTGGCCCGCCGTTCTTGTGGCGTATAACGGCGGCTCTGGGGAGCGGACGCTGGAACTGCCCGGGGGAAGCTGGACGCAGGTGGTGGACGCCGCCCGCGCCGGCGTGGACAGCCTGGGGACGGTAACGGGCGCCCTCCGCGTCCCGCCCCTCAGCATGGCCGTGCTGCACCAATGACGCACAGTACTGCGGTTAAACTTTTTCGATAACCGGTGGCTTGTGCGCCTGACAAAAGAGAGAGATAATATCTTGCCTTGAAGAGGCAGTTATTATACACAACAATTATTTTGGAGGAACTATGAAACGAATGATGCTTCTGTGGATCAGTGTGGTACTGATGGTTTCCCTGGCCGGCTGTAACAAAGGGCAGTCAGGCGGCGCGGCAAAAGCCGGCTCTTCGACGGGTATATCCGGGGAGTTGACCGTATGGATGGACAACGACGACTGGGCCAACGCGGTTATCACGGCGTTTAACCAAAAGTACCCCGATGTTAAGGTGTCGTATCAGAATGTGGGTAACGTGGATACCCGTGGCAAGGTTTCGCTGGACGGCCCGGCGGGGATAGGCCCCGATGTGTTCCTTATGCCCCATGACCACATCGGGCTGGCGGTGGCGGACGGCCTCTGCGAGCCTTTTGACGCGGCGGCCCAGGCGAAGTACACCGCCGCGATGCTTGACGCATCCATCAAGACCTGTACCTCCGATGGCAAACTCTTCGCCGTGCCGATTTCCACTGAAAACATCGCGTTCTTTTACAACAAGGACCTTTTGGGCGATACGCCGGTTCCTACATCCTTTGAGGAAATCGTGGCCTTCGCGCAGAAATGGAACAATCCGGCCCAGAACAAATGGGCGCTCCGCTGGCAGGTGGACGATTCCTACCACAACTACTTTTTCCTTACGGCCTTTGGCATGAGCGTCTTTGGCCCCAACCGGGACGATTACCACAATCCGGGCTTTGACAGCCCCGAAGCGGCCAAAGGGGTGGATTTTTACAAAAGCCTGCGGGCCATCTACAATGTTAATGTTTCCGACGCGGACTGGAACGGCACGGTGGCGGCCTTCCAGAACGGCGAAGTTCCCTTTACCATCACCGGCCCCTGGGCCATCGCGGACGCGAAGAAAAACGGCGTGAACTTCGGCATCACCAAACTGCCCACCATTGCAGGCAGACAGCCCCGCTGTTTCAGCGGCAACATCATTGCGGCGGTTTCCAGCTACGCTAAGAATTATGACGCGGCCTTTGCCTTTGTGGATTTCCTGGCCAGCCCGGAAGGTCAGACCATTCAGTTTGAGCAGACCGGGAAGCTCACTACCCTTAAAGATGCCACCCTGGTTGGGGGCATCAGCGAAGACCCCTACCTTATGGGAGTGGCGGAACAATCGCCCTACGCGGATCCTATGCCCATTATCCCCGAGGTGAACCAAATGTGGGATGCCCTGAAGAACCTCTTCACGTTTACGTGGGATAATTCCCTTACCACCGCCCAGGCCCAGGCCAAGGCGATGGAAACCTACGATACCGCCCTGCAGTTGGCCGGTAAAAAACGGTAAGCGCGGGGTAAAGCCGCAAACCGTAAAGCGGGGCGTCCTGGGGGCGTCCCGCTTCTTTTTAAGAACGGGAGTTATGAGTATGAACATGATACCGCCGCTTTGTTCCGCGGTAATCTGGGGCAGCGGGCAATGCGTTAATAAACAGAAACTAAAGGGCTTGGTGTTTTTCCTGCTGCAGGCCGTATTTGTTTCCATCGAACTGCTTACCAGGAAGGGGGGATACGATCCCTCGGTACCCGGTTCCCAATTCCGCAGCGCCGGTTATTTTATCCGCGGACTCTGGGGTCTATTTACGCTGGGGTCCCTGCCGCGGGAAAGTTCCCGGCAGCCGGTCTATGATCATTCGGTGATGCTGATGCTGGGCGGCATTATCGCGCTCATGGTTCTGCTTATTTTCGCCGCTCTTTGGGTGTGGAATATCATCGACGCCTACCGGACCCGCCGGGAGATAGAGGCGGGGAGGCCTGTCAGCAGCAGCGAGTATTTTAAAAACCTCTGGGACGTCGCCTTTGAATACATCGCCATAGCGCCCGGCATGCTTTTGGTTATTTTTATTTCAATAGTGCCGATTATCTTCGCGATTCTTGTGGCCTTTACCAATTACAACGCGAATTTTATCCCGCCGGTGCGGCTGATAAAATGGTATGGCCTTAACACCTTTTTGGATATTTTCCGTATCCCCATCTGGGGTAACACCTTTTTCCGCATCTTTGTCTGGACGGTACTTTGGGCTTTCCTGGCTACGTTCTCGTCCTACATTTTCGGCCTTCTCCAGGCGCTGGTTCTCCGCGCCAAAGCCGTTAAATTCCGTCCGTTCTGGCGGGGACTGTTTATCCTGCCCTGGGCGGTGCCGGGGATCGTCTCGATGATGGTGTTCCGTTCCCTGCTTCACAAGGAGGGGGCCTTCAATCAAATGCTCCTGGCGGCGGGGTTCGTCAAGGAAGCCATACCTTTTCTTTCCGACCCTACCTGGGCAAAAATATGTTTGGTGCTGGTGAATATGTGGCTGGGTTTTCCGTATTTTATGGCCCTTATCACCGGGGTTATGACAACCATCCCGCAGGAGATGTACGAAGCCGCCCAGATAGACGGGGCCAACACCTGGCAGCAATTCCGGGCCATCAGCCTGCCCTTTGTCCTTGCCTCTACCGCGCCGCAAATTCTTATGAGCGTTACCTTTAACTTTAACAACTTCAACATGATCTACTTTATCACAGGCGGCGGTCCGGCGAATCCCGCGTATCAAATGGCGGGTTCAACCGACATTCTTATCTCGTGGATATTCAAGCTGACCCTGGACCAGCGGATGTACAACTTTGCCTCGGCCCTGAGCATCCTGATCTTTATTATTGTCGCGTCAATCTCCGCGTGGAACCTGCTGCGTACCCGCGCGTTCAAAGAAGAATAGGGGGAACACCGTAATGGAAATAAAAGCTTACAAAGCAAAAAAAATTCTGGGCACCGCGCTGATATACCTGGATCTGATTATTGTGGCGGTGATGGTGATTTACCCGCTGCTCTGGGTGGTGGGGACTTCCTTAAACAGCAGGACTGGTGTTGCCGGTACCATTTTTCCGGCAGAGCCCTCGCTGGATAACTATATCCGGCTCTTTGTCAAAACCAAGTACGGCTCCTGGTACCTGAACACGCTGCTGGTGGCCATTCTGACCACGATCTTTTCGATTGTTCTCCATACCATGACCGCGTTTGTGTTTGCCCGCTTTAAATTCAAGGGCCGCAAGATGGGGCTGCTTTTTGTGATGATTCTCCAGCTTTTCCCCAGTTTTATGGGGCTTACGGCGTTGTACATGGTGGCCCTGAACTTCGGGATGCTGAACAACTTAATGATGCTGGTGATTATCTATGTCGCCGGGGGCATACCCCAGAACATCTGGCTGGTCCGGGGCTATATGCTGAATATACCCCGCTCATTGGACGAGGCGGCCTTTATCGACGGCGCGTCCAAGGTGCAGCTTTTCTTCAACGTGATATTGCCCCTCTCCCTGCCCATTATTACTTTTATTTCGGTTACTTCCTTCATGGGACCCTGGATGGACTATATGCTGCCCCGTTACCTAATCAACCAGAACGAAAAGCGAACCCTGGCCATCGGCCTTTTCGACATGATCTCCGGCACCAACAGTGATGTAACGGCCTTCTGCGCCGGTTCGGTGCTGGTGTCCATTCCGATCACCTGTCTCTACATGGTCTTCCAGAAGTTCCTGCTTGAAGGACTTATGGCCGGGGCAAACAAGGGTGAATAGAAGCCTGCCGGTTTCCGGAAACGGGCGGCGCTACTTTGAGGCCGCCGTACTGGGCAACGGCAAACCCCGCCGGTTTATTCCGCTGGTAAAAAAATTGGGGGGCGGTTTTATCGCCCTTCATTTTCTGGTGATAGCCCTGGCGCTTAACTTCCCGGTGATGTTCGCCATTGCCCGGCTGGAACCGTGGGATTTTTATTCCCGGCTTTACGGCGATCAGTTTGCGGAAATGCTTCAGGCGGAGTTAAACGCCGTTCCGGAAGGCGCGCCGGCCTTGGCCTTTAACCAGGCCCTGTATGGGGAGGGCTACGGCAGGCAGGTTATGCTGCCCATGCTGGGATTTGCTTTTATGCTGATCCTGATTTTGCAGTTGGTGTTTTATGTCTGCGCCGCCTTTTTCCTGGGCCTTTCCCGTTTGAATAGTTCGCCCTTGAGCTGGCGGGATAGGTTTGGCATTTTGGTTTTTTCTTCCACCCTGCCGGCTGCGGCGTCGGCCCTGCTGGGCCTTTGGCTGCCCACGGTACATCTGCTGGTATTTTATCTGGCGGAAATTATCCTGGTCTTCGCCCTTTCCCGGCCCCGTGAAGAGGGATAGCTGTTTTTACAAGCGGCTCATTTGCGCGCGCCGGCCCTGGCGCGGGGGTGCTCCGTGAATCGTGAAACGGCGCGGACCGCCTCTCTGTACGGTCCGCGCCGCCAGGAAGCCCGCCGTGCGGCGGACTTCCTGGATTTTTCGCCGGGGTTTAGGCCCCGAAGTACCGCTTCAAAAGGCCCCGGAACCCGGCGCAGTGGCGGGCTTCGTCCCGGGCCATCTCGTGAACCGTGTCGTGGATGGCGTCGTAACCCCGGTCCTTGGCCCGTTTGGCGGTATCGGTCTTGCCCGCGCAGGCGCCGTGTTCGGCTTCCACCCGCAGTTCAAGGTTTTTCCTGGTGCTGTCCGTAACAACCTCACCCAAAAGCTCGGCGAATTTGGCCGCGTGTTCCGCCTCCTCAAAGGCGTAGCGCTTGTAAGCCTCGGCTACCTCAGGATAGCCTTCCCGCTCCGCTACCCGGCTCATGGCCAGGTACATGCCGACTTCGGTACATTCGCCGTTAAAGTTCGCTCTAAGGTCATCAAGGATGTCCTTTTCCGCGCCCTTGGCCGCTCCAAGCACGTGTTCCGCCGCGAAACCGCCCACAGCGCCTTGTTCCTTGAACTTGGACGCCGGAGCTTTGCACTGCGGGCAGGACTCCGGAGCTTCCGCCCCGGTGTGTACGTACCCGCAAACCTGACATACCCATTTCTTCATACTCGTACCCTCCATTCCCCGGAACGGTTCCGCCGTCCGGTAAAAAATCTCACGGTCTAAGCCGTGGTGTCGCCTTCCTCAACCGCCCTCCGGCAGTCCCCGCAGAGGCCGTAAAACACGGTTTTGCGGTGATCGACGTACAGGACGGAATTATCCCCTATTCCGGGGGACAGCCCTGATTTGGAAACCGGCCCCGGCGGCGCGCCGGCCGTTTCTTCCTGATTTTTGTCCACGCCGCCGTCAATATCAACGATTTTTCCGCAGCGGGAACAGATAAAATGACAATGGGGCCGCACCTGGCCGTCGAAACGCTCCTCCCCCTGAACAACCCCCACGGAGACCAGTTCCCCTTCCTCCCGAAAGGCCCTGATGTTCCGGTACACGGTTCCCAGAGACAGCCGCGGAAAGGCGGGTTTAAGCCGCTCGTACACCCAGCGGGCGCTGGGATGGGACGTTGTGGAACGGATCAGGGCGAGTATCTCGTCCCGTTTCCTGCTGTGTTTCTTTTTTCCACTGGATGCGGCTCCCTTCATCATATTTTAATAATAATTATTATTATTAAATTTGTCAAGGCTTTCTGCAGGGCCAGTGCATATAACCTTCGGGGATAGGCCGCAGGCAGGAAAAACCAGGAGGGCAAAACGCTTGTACCGGGCACGCTTGCTTTGCGCTCGTAAATCCCTGTAATTTTCTGTGGTTCAGACGGCGCAAAACTTCGGTCAAGTGCCCGCCCCAAGCGTTTTGCCCTCCGGTATTTAGCACCCGTCGCAATTCCCATAACCAATATGCGCTGGCCCTGCCCTTGGATAAGGGTTAAACCCATGTAAAATATCGACACGAGGGTGTAAGGCCGTGATGTATGGGCCAGCCCGCCCCCTGGTGTCAGTCACCTTTTTAGGGCAGGGCCAGCGCATGTACCCCAAGGGAAATTGATGGGGGCGCTTAAAAACAGGGGGAGCAGAGGTTGGGCGGGGTACCGGCGGGAAAAACATCATGCCTGCATGGATTTTTACTGCCGGCAGGACCTCAGAATAATGCTAAACCCTGTTTTTAAGCGCCCGCAGCGAATATCCTGTGTATGCGCATGTACCCTGCCCGGGGACGGAAACGGCGCTTATGCGTGAGGCTTTGGGGCATTCGGGCGGGGTTCTTTATTCGCGCTTTTATACTTTGTTGATTTTGTATAGTATAAGCCTTTCCCAAAACCAGGCGGGTTTTGAGGAATCCGCGTTTTTTAGAGAGGTAATATGGTTTCACTGGGTATCAATATCGGGTCTACAAGTTTAAAAATGGCGCTTGCTGATGACGGGAAGCTGGTTTGGAGCGCGTCCGTACCGCACGAGGGGGATTTTGCTACGGCGGTACGCGATCTTTTGGATAGGGGAAAAATATCCCCGGGGACGCCCACGCTGGTTACGGGTAACGAGGGCCGTTTTATGTTTGACGCCGCCGGGACTCTGGAGCCCCTGTGCGTGGAAGCGGCGCTCCGGGCCCTGGGGATCGAGGCCGGCGCGGTGGTGAGCATGGGGGGGGAGGACCTGGTGGTCTACTCCCTGGACAGTTCCGGCAAGATCATCAACAACTTTTCCGGGAACAAGTGTGCCAGCGGCACGGGGGAATTCCTTAAACAGCAGCTTGCCCGCATGGATATGACCCTGGAGGATATCGACAAGGTTCCCGACGACGCCAGGGTCTACCCCCTGTCCACCCGCTGTTCGGTGTTCATGAAAAGCGACTGCACCCACCGGCTGAACAAGCGGGAGGCCACCAAGGACGACATCGTCCTTTCCCTTTCCGACGTGATGGCGGTCAAGGTTATCGACTTTCTTAAACGGGCGCGGGTAAATTCCGGCCGCGTGGCGCTGACCGGCGGGATAACGCTGAACCGGCATATCGTCCGCTTTATCCGGGAAAAGGCGCCGCAGATCGAGTTTATTATCCCCGAATGCGCCCCGGTTTTCGAAGCCCTGGGCGCGGCGGTGTTGGCCCCCGCAAGCGGGAGCCCTCTGCCGGAGGCCGGGCGGCTTCTAAAATCCAACGAAATCCGCTTTGGGACCCTGGGGGCCCTTAAGGAATGGGCCGGAAAGGTACGGAGTTTCGAGAGGCCCGAAGGCGCGGCCGAAGGCAAAGTACGGGCGGACCGGGCCTATATTCTGGGGGTGGATGGCGGTTCCACCACCACAAAGGCCTGCCTGGTGGACATGGAGACCGACGAGATTGTGGCGAGCCACTACGGCCGCACCCACGGGGATCCGGTCAAGGCCCTGAAGGAATGTCTGACGGTTATCCGGGACAAGGTAATCGCCGATACGGGGGACCGCAAGGCCGATATACGGCTGGTTTCCGCCACCGGGTCCAGCCGGGAGATCCTGGGGGTCTTTTTGGAAACGCCGGGGGTTTACAACGAGATTATCGCCCACGCTGTGGGAACTACCTACTTCGATCCCGGCGTGGAGACGATCTTCGAGATTGGCGGCCAGGACGCCAAATACGTGCTGCTGAAAAACGGGGTGCCCATCGACTACGCCATGAACGAGGCCTGCTCCGCGGGGACCGGATCGTTCCTGGAGGAATCCGCCTCCGGGGATCTTTCCATTCATTCCGCCAGGGACATCGGCCCCATCGCGCTGCGGGCGGACGCCCCCTGCAAATTCGGGGAGCATTGTTCGGCCTTTATCAATTCCGATATCCGCAAGGCCGTGCAGCAGGGGGCCAGCCGGGAGAATATTACGGCGGGGATCGCCTGTTCCATCGTGTCCAACTACCTGAACCGCGTAGTGGGGAACCGCACTATCGGCGGCAAGGTCTTCCTCCAGGGCGGGGTCGCCAAGAACCCCGCCATCCCCCTGGCCTTCGCCATGCTGCTGGACAAGGAGATCCTCGTGCCCCCCTCGCCGGAACTGATGGGCTGCTTCGGGGTGGCCCTGCTGGCGAAGCGCAAAAATGCCGACGGCCTGCTGGCGGAACGCGCCGTGGACATGGACATGCTGATTGGCCGGGAGATCGTGTATGAGCGGGTCTTTACCTGCGCTTCCTGCGAAAACCGCTGCCCCATCCAGGTGCTGAACGTTGAAGGGCGGAAGTACATGTTCGGCGGCCGCTGCAACAAGTACGCCAACATGCGCAAGCAGGTAAAGGACATGCCGGTTTTCGACTACGTGGAAAAGCGCCAGAAGATGCTGTTCGAAGAATTCGCCGCCCCGGCCTGGGATTCCGCGGGGCAAAACCCCGCGCCAAAACGGAATTTTGTTGTGGCCATTCCCCGCGCCTTTTCGGTCCACACCCTCTACCCTCTGTACTCCTGGTTTTTCCACGAACTGGGGATCAGGACCTTCCTCTCCACCGAGGTGGCCCACGCGGGGGTGGCGCGGGCGGAATCCACCTACTGCTTTCCCGCGGAGATCGCCCACGGCGCGGTGCAGGACTGCCTGGACAAGGGCGCGGACTACGTGCTGCTCCCCCACTTTAGGGACATGCCCAGCTACGAAGAAAAGGTGCACGCCAACTTCTGCCCCATTACCCAGAGCCTGCCCTACTACATCGAGAAGGCATTTCCCGACGTGGACAAGGCGAAGTGGCTCCCCCTGGTGGTAAGCTTTAAGTTCGGGGACGCCAAGGCCCTGGAGTTCTTTGCCCAAACCGCCGCGCGGCTGGGCGTGGACTTTGAGGAGGCCAGGGCCGCGTTTGAAACGGCCCTGGCCAAACAGCGGGCCTATTTTGACGCAGTCAAACTGATGGGCAGGCAGGCCCTGGAGGAGGCCCGGCGGGCGGACCGCCCGGTTATCGCCGTCCTGGGCCGCCCCTACAACGCCTTTACGCAGGAGGCGAACATGGGGATTCCGCGTAAATTTACTACGCGGGGCTATTCCATTGTGCCTTTTGATATTCTGCCCTTCCACGACGAGGATATCTTCCCCAATATGTACTGGTACTATGGGCAGCAGGACGTAAAGGCGGCCGGGCTCCTCAAAAAAGAGGACAACATCTACCTCACCTACGTTACCAATTTTTCCTGCGCCCCCGATTCCTTCATCCTCCACTACATCAAGTGGGCCATGGGGCAAAAACCCTTCCTGGTGCTGGAGCTGGATTCCCACTCCGCGGACGCCGGGGTGGACACCAGGGTGGAGGCGTTTCTGGACATTATCGACGGCTACCGGAACAAAAAAGACGCGCTGGAGGCGGAACGTTACGACAACGGCTGGCGTTTTGTTTACGATCCTTCCGCCGCGGATACCGCGGCCAAACTGCGGCTTGACAACAGTAAAACTAACGAAAAGGTCCGCATCCAGGGCAATCCGCGGGTAAAGGTGCTGCTCTCCAATATGGGGGCCATTTCCACCGAGTACATGGGGGCCGTGGTCAGGAAGATGGGGATCAACGCGGAAGCCCTGCCGGTAGCCAGCGCCAAAACCATTCAGTTGGCCCGTTCCCACGCTTCCGGCAAGGAGTGCGTCCCCAGCCACCTGGTTTTGGGCAGCGCCCTGCAGTACTTTTCCGGCGGGAACTACCGTAAAGACGAGTTGTACCTTCTTTTTGTGCCCATTACCACCGGGCCCTGCCGTACCGGGCAGTACTATGTGTACTACGAGAATCTTTTCCGGGACATGCGGCTGGAAAACGTGGTGGTTTTTATCCTTTCGGCGGATAATTCCTACACCGAACTGGGGCCCGGCTTTGCCAGGGAGATGTGGAAGGGGCTGGTGCTTTCCGATTATCTCAAGGATATTCAGACCAGCCTTAAAGCCCTGGCCCAGGACCCGGTAAAGGCGCTGGCGGATTACGAAACATCGTGGCGCCATGTTATGGATACGGTGGAGCATAATCCCGGGGGAGTCTGGAAGGCGCTTAAACAGGTAGCTTCGGATGTCAGGAAGATCCCCCTTAAGCGCCGTCTGGCCGATTGCCCCAGGGTGATGGTTGTCGGGGAAATTTACGTGCGCCGGGACGATTTCGCCATAGGGGAACTGACGGATCTGATGAGCGAGCGGGGGATTGTCGTCAAGGTGGCCGGGATCTCCGAGTGGATACACTACCTCGATTTTGTCCGGGACTACGCCCTGCGGAAACTTATCCGGCTGCGGAAACCGGGCCGCCGCGTTTTTTCCAAGCCCTGGCGGGACCTTAAAAAACTCACTCTTGAAGAATGGTGGAAACACTCGGTGGAAAAAAAGGTTATCTCCATCCTGGCGCCCACGGAGCTTATTCCGGAGACCCCCCACGATATGCGGGAGATCATGGCCTACACCCAGGAACACTTTGTCAATCTGGAGTTAAACTCGGAAATTGCCGTGTCTTCCGGTTCCGCCGCCGCCGCTATGGCTCACGGCTATTCGGGAATTGTGAATATCAGCCCATTTGCCTGCCTTATCGGCCGGGTTATCGAGGGGATATTTACCCCCTGGGCGCGGGAGCGGAACTATCCCACCCTTTCGGTAGAGGTAGACGGGAATCTCCTGCCCCCCAACATCGTGAACAAACTCAATATCTTTATGGTAAACGTGCTGAGGTTCAGGGGTTCGGGCGACCTTTCCGCGCTGGTAGACAAGGCGGGAAGCCGTACCCGGCGTTTCAGTCCTACCGGATCGGTATCCGCGGGGGAAAAAACCGCGGCCGGGAAGTAAGCCGGTTTTGCGCCGGATGGGCCGGGGAAAGAACCGGACAGTGCGACGGGCTTTTACTACTACGGCGCGAGGTACTTGGACCCGAAAACGAGCCGGTGGCTTTCCGGGGCTCCCGCGTTCGGGGAGTACCTGCCGGGAGCGCCGGTGAGCGACGAGGCGCGGAGAAACAACCAAAACCTGCCGGGGGATCTTCAACCTGGTAACCTGCGCGTGACCACTACGCGGGGAATAATCCTGTCAAATATACCGGCCCGGATGGGAGGGATAAATATTACTGATGGACCATGATGGAGCGTCAGCTCCTATCGGCGACAAAGTAACCTTTGGACATTCGGCGGCTTTGGCTGGAAATAATGGACTTGTTCGATAACCCGGTTGGTTATCTTACAAATATTTTTTCGCCTTGACAAAGCGCTATAACTATTCTTGCCTGTATTTCAAATATTGAACGCCGCAATTCCTTCGTTTTGGGCCGCATTTGTTTCCGGCCGGTCCGGTTTCCGTTTTATCCTGTAACGGGGCAAAGAAAACCAGCATGGGAATGATACGATGCGGGTTTTGAGGCGGGCCGTTATCCCAGATTTCGGACGGCCAGCACGTCAATGCCAAGGCCGTCCCAATTGGAAAGGATTTTGTCCCCCGCCCGGACGGGGAGTTTTACGTTTGTTTGGTAAATATCTTTTAACAGGGCGCTGACCTTTTCCCGGGGGCAGGGGGCCGATGTTTTTACCGGGACCCTGCGGGGACCGGCCCCCGCGGATGCGGCGGAACAACCGGCCCCGGCGGGCGCGGAATCTTCCGCGATAGCGCAGGTGGCGGTAACTATCCGCTTGGGGGCGCGGATTTCCTCCTGGGCATAGGCGGCGCCCCGCGGACAGCGGTTACCGGTAATGGTGAGAACGGGAAGCCCGTCCGCGCCGGGTTCAGCTTCCCCGGCCACGAGGGAACATCCGATGGGGCATACGATACAAGTCAGGTTTCGCATATTCATTCCTTACGTCGTTACACTATTGAAAATTCCAGCGTCGATTCCGCGCTATACCCGCTGCCTTCAAGGTCTTTGGGGCCCAGGCTTACATCGATCATTTCCGAAGGCTGCACATGGCTTTTTTTGACCGTTTTGAACAGCCGGTTGGCCAGCCGCAGTTCCAGCGCCGCGTCATTTTTGACGACCATGGACCGCATGTAGATTCTGTTGTTTTCCTGGGGGTTCAGTTTGCCGGGGTTCACGTAGCGGACATTGGCCCCTGCCTTGAGCCGGAACTGGGTCCCCGGCCGGTTCCCTTTGAGCCAGGCGGCGGCGTGGGCTCCGGCCCGGCGGGCTTCCTCCGCTACCCAGTCCACCAGATCGTGTACATGGAGTACGTTCCCGCAGGCAAAGACCCCCTCCACGCTGGTCATCAGGGAAGCGTCCACCAGAGGGCCGCCGGTACCGCCGTTCAGTTCCACCCCCGCCTCTTTGGAAAGCTCGTTCTCCGGCGTCAGCCCCACCGACAGGAGTACCGTGTCGCAGCCGATACGGAAAGCCTTTTCCGGGACCAACAGTCCGTTTTCGATGGGGGTTACTTCCACCCCTTCCACCCGGTCATTGCCGTAGATGCTGGTGGTCTGGGAAGACAGGTACAGGGGAATGCCGAAGTCCTCCAGGCACTGGACGATGTTCCGGGTAAGCCCCGCGGGATAGGGCATGATCTCCACCACCGCCTTGACCGTACAGCCCACCCAGCTCATCCGGCGGGCCATGATAAGGCCGATGTCCCCGGAACCGATGATCACTACTTCTTTGCCGGGGATGCAGCCTTCGATGTTCACAAGACGCTGGGCAAGGCCGGCGGTGTAAATTCCGGCGGGCCGGGAGCCGGGTATCCGCACGTTGCCCCGGTTCCGTTCCCGGCAGCCCATAGCCAGGATCACCGCCCGGGCGCGGATGTGGAGGACCCCCGCCGGGGAAACGCAGAAAAGCTCCTTCATGGCGCCCTCCTGCGCCGGTGAAGCGCTGCCCGGCATTGGCGGAGCCCCCTCAAGCCGCAGGTCCGTCACCGTGGCGTCCAGGTACACGGCGATATTTGTGCCCGCCAGCCTGTCGATAAAACGCTGGGCAAACTCCGGGCCGGTCAACTCCTCGTTGAATTCGTGGAGGCCGAATCCGTTGTGGACGCACTGCATCAGGATCCCCCCCAGGTGATCCTCCCGCTCCAGGATGGCGCAGGAAAAGCCCTCGCCGTCCAGTTCCAGGGCCGCCGCCAGCCCCGCCGCCCCGCCGCCGATTACCACCGCGTCGTAGTTCAGTTCTTTCACAGTTCGGTCTCCAGAAGCCTGCTGGCCCCCCCGTGTTTGGTAACTTCCGCCCAGGACATGCCGGTTTCCCTCATGATGATTTTGATGATCTTGTAGGCGCAGAACCCGCCCTGGCAGCGGCCCATCTGGGCCCGGGTAAAGTACTTAACCCCGTCCAGCGTGCTGTGCCCCAGGCGCACGGCCTGGACGATCTCCGCCTCGCTTACCTTTTCGCAGCGGCACACGATATTGCCCCAGCGGGGGTCCTGTGCGATAAGACTGTCCTGCTCGTAGGGGTTTAGTTCCCGGAAGCGGGGCCGTTCCTCCACAACGGGGTCCCAGCGGGTTTTTTCCGTGAGGCTAAGACCCATGCCCTTGAGCAGGTCCTTGACGTAAAGCCCGATGGCCGGGGACGCGGTAAGGCCGGGGGACTGGATCCCCGCCACCTGCACAAAGGCCGGGGCTTTCGCCGAGGGTTCGATGTAGAAATCTTCATCCAGGCAGGGACGCAGGCCGGCGAAACTGGTTATAACGTCGTTGCGGCTTAGGGAGGGGATCATTGCCTTGCCGGATTCCAGAATCTCCTCCAGATGTCCGGCGGTGGTGGAATAATCGGTCTTGTCCTCCACGATGTCCGCCGTGGGTCCTACCAGCACCGTCCCCTCCACCGTGGGGATCACCAGCATACCCTTGGAAACGGCGGTGGGCACCGGAAAGACCACCCGGTCAGGCCGGGCGCGGGTCAGCTTGTCCATCAGGAAATACTCGCCCTTC
This sequence comes from Treponema sp., assembly GCA_031277045.1. Next base: position 4,379 of record JAISLX010000007.1, on the reverse strand, counting down.
CGCGCCTTGATGCTGAATTCCTCCCCGCCGAAGATCCGGGAAACATCGTCCGCGTAAAGCCCTGCGGAATTCACCACGTAGCGGGCTTTGACCGTCCGGCCGTCCCCGGCGCGGATTGTCCAGACCCCACCGGAAACAGCGCTGTTGTAGGCGGCCCCGGTTACCTTAAAATCCGTGTAGAGGTGGACCCCGTTCTTCATTGCGGACTCCACCAGGGCAAAGACAAAGCGGTACGGTTCGATCATGCCGCCGCCGGGGGCGTAGAGCCCCCCCACCGTGTCCGGGGAAAGCTTGGGCTCCAGGTCCAGAATCCGCTCCCGTGAACACAGTTCAATGCCGATGACCCCGTTTTCCACCCCCTGCGTGTAGAGGTGGCCCACGGCCTTCATTTCGTCCTCGTGCAGGGCCGCCACGATAATTCCGTTCCGCTTAAAAGGGAAATCCAGTTCCCGCCGCAGCTGGTCGAACATCAGGTTCCCCTGAATTTCCAGCCGCGCTTTCAGGTACTTTTTGTTGTGGTGGAAACCGCCGTGGACAATGCCGGAATTGGCCTTGGAAGTGCCGAAGGACACATCCGCCGCCTTTTCCAGAATGGCGGTTTTGACATCGTAAACCGAAAGCCGGCGCGCGATATTGGCCCCCGAAACCCCGCAGCCGATAATGGCCACGTCGTAATCGTCCCGGGGCGGGGGACTGCGATGTACCGGACAGGGCGTGTTCATGCAGCCAGTATACCGAAAACCGGGGGGCCGTAAAAGAACTCCCCTCAAAAATCCGCTGGATACACTCTAATCAGCCGAAAATATAAATGATGTCCAGTGATCTTGTGAGTGTCCTGATCCAGGTTATCAAATCCTGGCAGGTTTTAGCCGTTACCGGCGTGTTAATCATCTATTTTTCGTTGGTCTTCCGCGTGGCCAGCAATCGTCCGCGGCCCGCTTCGCCTGCCCGGACAACCAAAGCCAAGGGTAAGGCGAAGAAAAAGTCCGCCCCCAGCGGGGAACCGGATGTGGAAACTACCGAAAGCGATGACCTTGGACTGACGGAAGAGTGATTTTCCCCTTCCACAGCGGATCCCGCGCGATACGCAGTTTTTTTAGCCTGATCAGTTCTTCCAGCGCCAGTTTTACCTCCCCCGCTGACCAGCCGAACTGTTCCATGTCCCCCAGGCAGGCCGCCGCCTCTTCCGGACTATAGGCACGGGGGTTACGCCTGAAAAAACACAGGAGCCCCGTTTCTTCCCGCAGTTCCGGCCTGGCCCTGCCTTCGCAGATATCGCAGCAGTTCTCCGGGGGCTTTTCTCCGCTTCCCTGGTAGTCCAGCAGCGCGAGCAGGGCTTCCCGGCGGCAGTGCGTAGTATCTCTGGCGTAGTCCAAAAGGCTCAAAATTCGCCGCCGCGCTCCCTCGTTCCCGGCCCGTTCCACCCGCCGCTGGTCCTCCGGCCCCCAGAGCAGGTATGCCCGGGAAGGCTTCCCGTCCCGTCCGGCCCGTCCGGATTCCTGCAGGTAGGCTTCCACCGACGGGGGGCAGTCCCGGTGGATGACTGTGCGAATATCCGCCTTGTCAACGCCCATACCGTAAGCGCAGGTCGCCGTTAGTACGGCCCTGGGGTTGCCTAAAAACCACTGTTCCACTGCGGTTTTCTCGTCCCGGGAAAGCCCCGCGTGGTAAAACCGTATCTCCCGCCCCAAGGGTCCGCCGGAAAAGCTTTCCCGCAGGTAGCGGGCCAGCTTTTCGGTCCCGCCCCGCGAAGAACAAAACACGATGGCGGGCAGATCGTTGCGGCTGATAAGGTCCCGCACGGCCAGGTCCTTGAGAATACAACCCTGGGCGGCGTAGCTGATATTGCTCCGGTCAGGATTCCCGATGATCCGGTGCGCCCCCCGGCCGCCGAAAATATAGGACTGGATCTTTTCCAGTACTTGGGCGCTGGCGGTGGCGGTAAAGGCCGTAACCAGGGGCCGCCTGCCCCTGGTTACCGGGTTTTCGCCGGCTTCACAGGCGGCGCCGGTTTCACAGGCGGCGATAATTTCCCCAATCCGCAGATAGCTGGGCCTGAAACTTTCCCCCCATTCGCTTACGCAGTGGGCCTCGTCAATTACTACGTGGGCAATATCAAGGCCGCCAAGAACTGTCATTACTTTTGGGGTAAGCAGGACCTCCGGGTTGGCGATGATAAAGCGGCTCTTCCCGGACCTGATCTTTTCCCACAGCGCCGCCCGTTCTTCCCCGGACTGGCCCCCCCGCAGGAGTGCCGGCTCAAAACTCCGCTCCCGGAGCCGCCGTTCCTGGTCCGCCATAAGGGAGAGGATGGGGTAGAGGACCAGCGTGGGGCCGGGGAGCAGCATGGCGGGAAGCTGAAAACACAGGGATTTGCCCGCCCCGGTGGGAAGGATCACGATTTGGCACCCCATGCTGTCCTGGTCGTCCTCCGGGGAACCGGCGGCTTCCAGGATATTGCTGATCACAAGCCGCTGGTAGGGGAACAGGTAGGGAAGCCCAAAAAATTCTTTGGCCTTGTCCCCCAGAGGGTCGGCGCTAAAATTTGGTTCCATACCTGTATAACGGGACGGCCGCGCACGGCGCTTCGATTTCTTGTGAAAGATCCGCCGCGTCCTTTTGTTTTTCCGGTTACTTTGTGAGCGGCGAGTTCCCAGGCAAAAAGATGGGCCGGTAGAAAAACCCTGCTGCCTGCGTTATGATGTGCGGCTAACCAGCGCGGACGGCAAGGGGGCCTTTCCATGTTCCGGTTCATCAACGCTATTTCGGAGTAAATTTACCTTGTTTCAATAGGCTGGCAGGCTGTGTTAATTTTTTCGGTGATTTTTGTCCGGAAGCCAGGGTTTCCGAACAACTCATTTATGTCAGGCGCGGCGGCCGCGTGGAATTTACGGGTTTTTGTGCTGGAGACGGAGTATGAAGGTTATACCGGGTGAGGAATTTGACCGCTATTGGCAATCCCTTTCGTTAAACCATGCGGGTTCAGATCAAACGGGTCAGACAGGCGCGGGGCACGGCGGCGCGGCGGACGCTGTGGTTCAAGAGATTATTGCCGCCGTTGGGGCGGAGGGGGACCAGGCGCTGCGCCGCTACGCCGCGTTATTCGACAGGAGTTCTCCTGAAAAGCTGGAGGTAGATCCCCAGGTTTCCCGGGAAGCCTGGCGGGAACTTAAAACCGGCGAGCCGGAACTGGCGGCGGCGCTGGAACTGGCGGCGGCGCATATCAAACGATTTTCCCTGGAACAGAAAAAGCAGTTCGTTGATTTTGAATACGAGATGGAGGAGGGGATTATTACCGGCCAGCGGGTAATCCCCGTGGAACGGGCGGCGGTGTACGCGCCCGGCGGCCGGTTCCCGCTGGTTTCCACCGTGCTGATGGGGCTTATTCCCGGTTACGCCGCCGGCGTGGAGGAGCTGATCCTGGCCTCTCCCCCCGGCGCGGACGGGCTTCCTGACCGGCGGATTCTCGCCGCGGCAGCCCTGGCGGGAGACCTGGGCGGGAATTTCCCAAGGATATTTTCGATGGGCGGGGCCCAGGCAGTCGCGGCCCTGGCCCTGGGGACGGAGACAGTACCCCGCTGCGATCTGATTGTGGGACCCGGTAATAAATATGTGGCCGCCGCCAAGCGGCTTCTTTATGGCCGGACGGGGATCGATTTTATCGCGGGTCCTACCGACGTATTGATTATCGCCGAACCGCGCGCCTCGTTTCCCCAGGCCGCCGATCTGATTGCCGCGGACATGCTGGCCCAGGCGGAACATGACGGCGACGCCCGCGCCAGGGTTCTGGTCCCCAGCGAGGCCGGCCCGGCCCTGGCTGCCGGGATTCTGGCCGCGCTGGAACGGCGTCTTGCCCGGCTTCCCACCGCGTCCGTTGCCCGCGCTTCTCTGGACGCGGGGGGTCTTATTGTCAGCTACCGGGACCGGAAGGAGGCTGTTCGTATCGCCAACATCATTGCCCCGGAACACCTGGAACTGCTGGTTGAGGAGCCTGAAATCTGGGCGGGCGGGCTGAAAAATTACGGGTCCCTGTTCCTTGGGTCCCTGTCCGCCGAGGCGCTGGGGGATTACAGCGCGGGGATTAACCACACCCTTCCCACATCGGGGAGCGCCCGTTTTACCGGCGGCCTTTCGGTACGGCACTTTCTTAAAACGCCAACCACCCTGCGCTGCCTTCCCGGCCCCGGTTTTGAAGCTGCCCGCCGGGCGGCGGAGATTATAGCCGGGGCGGAGAACCTGCCGGGGCACGCTCAAAGCGCTGCTGCCCGTTCCCCGGACACAGCGCCCCCGCCGCAATAAAAAAAACCCGCCCCCTTGCGAGGGCGGGCTGTTCCGGTTACGTGCCGGACGGCTGTTTCTTACGGCTGCTTTGTCCAGGT
>JAISLX010000047.1 GCA_031277045.1 Treponema sp. | reverse complement strand
GAAACCCCGGCGGTTTCAATTACGGACAGCAAAACGGACAGGGCCAGCAGGATTACAAGGTAGAATTTCCGCCTGCGTTCCAGAAGGCGGTTGAGTTTTTGGAATATGTTTTTTATGGCGCGCAGCAAAATATATCCGGTGAATCGCTAAAAAAAATGTCCCAAACCGATGAAAAATTCATGGTTCCCGTAGGAAAAAAGCTCGCCGGTTTTGACGGCGTTTTCCAGGTTAAAGGCGATGCTGAAACGGAGGTAGAAACTCCGCATGCTGTCAGGGAATATCAATGCTTCCATGCCCCCGGTACAGAAGAGATCAAGGGCGTTCTGGTTGTTTATGGGGCCGGGCAGGAGGATTAAACCGAAATCCATGACAGGGGACAGAAAAATCTCGCAGTTGAAGATACGCATAGCGGAACTGTTGAACCACTCGGAGGGCCGGGCGGCCAGTATGCGGAAGGGGAATTCGAGGTTCAGGGAAAGCATCATATTTGCCCGAAGATGGTTGTCCAATACGCCCCGCAGGACATCGCCGGCCTTGTGATAGAGAACCTGGGAATAACCGTTGAACCAGTGGCGGAACCGCAGACGGGAAGCGATGCCAAAAAAATCACTGAACAGAAAATGACCGGTAGCATCTAATATGTAGTAGTTGTCCAATGTCCGCATGATATAATTATAGCTATTGGTGTTGGTAACCGATACTTCACGGCCCCTGCGGAAATTGCCAATCCAGTCGATTTGACCAAAGCTTAATGTCTGGTCCAGGCCGGTAGAGACAGACCTCCGGCTGTTTTCCCATTCAAAGCTGTCCCAGTCGCCGGGCCGGTAGGTAAAATTCTGCGAAACGCGGGGAGTGTAGCTAAGTTCGCCGAGACCGAACACGTTGAGGCCCGTGGGGATGATCCAATCAACGCCGAAGCTTACCGTGTTGATAAGGCCTTCAAAATATTTTCCGTAACCCGCGTCAATATCCGGTTCGTCGTTTTTTGGGTACCAGCGAATCCGGTGGGTAATATCAAAGACAAAAGTGGTCCGCTGCCAGGGAAGTTCCACCGACACGCCTGCCGTATTGGTGTAACCCAGAGCTTCCCTCCAGGAATAGTCGAATTCGTTGTCAAAGTCGATGTTCCAGTTGAGGCCCAGCGCGGTAAAGGGGATGTCCGTGTCGATGGCGAAATTAAAGTTGCTTTCATTCCGGACGTTGAGCTGGTAGCCCAGGTCCAGCCGGAGGGGGGTCATGGTGCCGAAAAAGTTGTAGTCCCGGCCTTTAAGGGTAAGGTCAAAACCGTCGTTGCTGTCCCATATAGGTTTGGGAAAGATCATAATGTTCCAGGTGTCGCTGACGGAGACCAGCAGGTCCACAGGTATCCTGCCGTCCGGTCCGGTTTCCCCCAGCGTGTAGGTAATCCGTACATCCTCATTAAGTACCCGCTGGTTTACAAGGAGTTGGGTGTGGTTTTTAATGTAGAGGTCCAGGGCTTCCTGGCCGTGGAGGAGTTCCCCTTCGTAAAGTTTGCCGTGGTAGCGAAGGGCGAAGGGACGGGAACGGCCCGTGATGTCGAACGCGATATCCCGAATCACGTAAACCACGGGATCCGCTTCCGCCGCGGCTTGGGCGGGTTTATCGTCCCCGGCGGGAAGGCCGCCGGGGGCAGGGGTTTCTCCCTGTGCAGCGAGGACGCCAAGGGACACACAAAAAAAGGCGCAGATAAAGGCGATTCGCGCTGTGGCGCCCGTCTTGAACGGGCATGGTAGTGTTTGTTTCAAATTAAGGCGTTTCCTGGTTTTTTTCCAAAATCTGTCCGGGCGCCGGGGGCGGCTTTCCCGTTACGATATTCAGCAGAAGTTCCCTGCCGGGGGGATCCCGCAGGACTTCCGCGCCCCGCGCGGCGGGGATGACAAAGACAAGTTTGCCGCGCCGGTTTTTCTTGTCCCCGGCGAGGGCGCTCATATAAAGGCCGGGGTCTCCCATGAGGGGGTGGGGAGCGGCGGTTTCATAACCGTGGCTCTTGAGAAGGCTGAGGATGCGGCGGGCCCGCTCAGGGGGGGTGATTCCAAGTAATTGTCCCAGTTCACAGGCGCGGGCGATGCCCCAGGCCACGGCTTCCCCGTGGCTGATCTGTCCCAGCCCCGAGGATGATTCGAGGGCGTGGCCGAAACTGTGCCCCAGGTTGAGCAGGATCCGGCGGCCGCCGGTTTCGCGGGGGTCTTCCTCGACGATCCGGCCTTTGTAGGCCACGGCCCGGGTGATAGCCTCCCGAAGTACGTCCTGACCGGAAGAACGGAGCGCGGGGACCCCGCGGTTTTTCCCCGCGGGCAATTCCGGCGCGGTTTTGAACAGCGGGTTTGGGGCGGTTTCGAGCAGGCGGAAAAAATCTTCCCCGTCAAGGACGGCGGTTTTGATCAGTTCCGCCATACCGGACTTCCACTCCGCCGCAGGCAGTGTCGCGAGGCTGCCGGTACAAAGATAGACGAGCCGGGCGGGGTAAAAACTGCCGGCAAGGTTCTTGATACCGAAGAGATCGCAGCCGGTCTTGCCTCCCACGGAGGCGTCCGCCATGCCGAGGAGGCTCGTGGAAATGACGCACAGGCCGACGCCCCGCATGTAAACGGACGCGGCAAACCCGGCGAGATCGCTTACCACCCCGCCGCCGCAGGCAATAAAAAGGCTGTCCCGGCCCAGACCGGCGTCGTGGGCGTGGCGGAGGATCCGTTCCACGGCGGCCAGGTTCTTGCGGGCTTCCCCAGGTTCCAGAACGCAGAACGGGGTCGTAGCGGAGCTTGCAACGGACCGGGCCAGCGGGAGGGTATGCTCATCGCAGACAACAAGGACCCGGGAGGGAGCTTCCTCCAGGACGGCGAATTCTTCCAAAATGGTCCCGAGAGAGGGGAGGGGGCCGGTGATAACAACGTCCTGGGGAAACGCGCCGAAGTTAAAGCGGCGCCGGTTCGCGGAACACGGAGCCGCGTTTTCCGGGGGCATGGGAACCGCGCTTCCCGGCGTTAGGCTGTTTTTCACGGAGCGGACTCCGGATTCGCGGTGTTCCGTATGACCATGCCGGAGAGATACAGGGTATTGGGACTTTCCCTGTCCGAATATTCCGGGATGGTTTCCGCGAAGATGCCAAAAGTCTGTTCGTCCAGCGCCTGCCGGGCGGTCTTGATATCCACGGTTTTGAGAAAAGACAGACCGTGGTTATGACAGCCGTGTTCGATGATAAACTCCAGATCGCTGATACCCACCAGGAGGATTACGGCGTAGTTTTTCCGCTTGGCCTGGCAAATCACCTGGTCGATGGTATCCTTGTAAACCATGATATTTTTAATGGTCCGTTTGAAGTACCGGTAGCTGCGGTGAAGGATCTCGTTGACGCCGTCGATGGTAACGGCGTACTGGATGTTCCGGTGGTTGATTTTTTTGACGGTGATCCAGCCTTTTTGAACAAGACGCTTAAGGATGGAGTTAGTCATCCCCAGGGAAGTTCCAGCGATATGGGCAAGGTCCCGCTGCCGCAGGGGGGTGTTCCGCCCCCGCGCGGTGTAGATATTTTCCAGGATAACAAATTCGGTGTCCGGGGAAACGGCAATAGTATTAATCATGGTATATCCGGGGGTTAAGAAAAACGTCCAACAACAGGCCGCCCCCCTTTTGAGAGGCGCCGGATGCGAGGAAAGCCAATGGGACACACAACGTACATAGATGGCCGAAACACATTCTACTACTACCGTATGTTGTTCAATATTTGAACAACATAACGCATTATGTTCTAATCCGCAAGACTGTAAATGAGGGATTCAACATAACCTAGAATTTCCGAGCGGATAAGGGGGCCGGGCCGTTCGCTTTCCTGGAGGCTTTGCCGCCATTGGGCGGAAAATTCCTGGGCTTCCCGGTAGCTGAGGGGGAGGCGCTTGCCCGTGAGGAATGTTTCACTGTTTCTGTCCCTAAACACACATTCCCCGGCAAAGACAACGCGGAGATCGATGAGGATGTTCTTCCGGTTTTTCATGATGAAGATAAGGACGCCTCCCCCTGCGCCGCTGTTCCGGTTCCCGAACTTCCGGTAAGCGCTGAAATCCCACTGGTCAAGGGGGATTCTGACGCGGGTGAGGAGTTCCCGCGGATTGAGAGCCGGGCCTGAGGGCAAGGAAAAACGGGAGGCGGAGATCCACCGGGAATTTTGGGCGTTTCGTAGTTCGTAAACGGCGTCCAGAGCAATAAGGGGGGCTACACAGTCCAACTGGTAACCGGCGGCGCAGATATTGCCCCCTATGGTGGCCAGTCCCCTGAGCTGGGGGCCGGCGATGCCTTCCAGGGAGCGGGTAAGGGCCTCCGGTACGATCTTGCCTAGTCTGATGATGTCCCGCAGTTTTACCATCGCGCCGATTTCGAGGTACTGTTCGGTACGGCCCATACGCCTGAGTTCGTCGATTTCGCCAAGGGAAAGAATGGTTTTGGGGAGCCTGAGTTCGGACTCCGTCTGGCTGCGGATGATCTGGGTGCCCCCGGCAAAGGGGACCGCCTCCGGAAAACGAGTCCATGCGTTGAAAAGCTCGGTAAAATTCCGGGGAAAAAAAACCTGGTTAAGCTGATCGGCCATAGATCCTTCTTTGCCGGATCTCCGCGGTCAATTGTACCGCCTTTACCAGAGTCTCGGGATCGGTACAGCGGCAGCGGATACCGCTGAACGCGTTGAGGATATCCTGCCGTTCAGGCCGGGAGATTCGTTCCAGCAGGGCCTCGGCGGCAAGTATCTTCCCGTTTTCGCAGACCGCGCAATTCCACAGGGCGGCCCGGGAGAAACCTTCCACGATGTCCTGGTATTCGTCGGTCTGGGAAAAACCTTCTATGGTGATGATTTCACCGTCCCGGACGCGGAAGGCGGGAATAAGGCAGGACTGGACGATGAGTCCGTTGAAGATCACCGTACAGGCCCCGCAGTAGCCGGTAAGGCAGCTTGCCTTGGTTCCCAAAAGGGCGAAAGAATCCCGTAATATGTCCACAAGGCGGACTTCCGCGCCGCAGCGGACCGCTACATCCTCGCCGTTGAGGATAAAGCCGATGGTCATTTTTCCGCCTCCCCGTTTTTTTCCGGTTCCCCGAATTTTTGTTTGGAAATTTCCCAAATGTTGCCGGGTTCAAGGGGGATTTTCGCGCAGCAGCGGTCGATGGCCTGGGAAACTGCCTGAATATAAGCGGCGGGTACGCAGTTAAAGGGGAGATCTCCGATACCCTTGGGCTCCGCGGCGGGATTTTGGAGAAACTCAATGTGAATGGCGGGGATTTCTCCGGGACTGGGGATGTCATAATTGGTGATTCGGGCTGGGCTGAGGGCGCCCTCCCTGTATTCAAGGTACTCCCGCGATGCCCAGCCCAGGGCCTGAACGGCGGCCAGCTTGAGGCTCCGGCGGGCCCTGTCCTCCGAAAGGATAGCGCCGCCGTCTACCGCCAGCCAGATTCCCCGGATAGAGGGAGTATAGGACCGGTCCTCGATTTCGATTTCTACCGCCGCCGCCGCCCAGCCGGGCCGGCTCCGGCTTTCCAGGTCCATGTCTCCGGGAAAATCGAGGGACCGCGCGCGGATTTCCGGCTCCGGACTGTTCCGCGGCGGGCCGTCCCCGGGGGTTTCGCGGCTTGCGCGGACGGTGATGGGCAGAGGATCCCTAAAACGCTGGTTTCTGATGGTTTCGCAGCTTGTCCGTATCAGGGAACTAAGGGTGATGTTCCGGGAAAGAGTCGCGGGACTGGCATCGGGGCAGAGGCCCGTGTTCCGGAACATCACCCGGACATCTTCCACCGCGAGGATATCCCGGGCGATACCGGACCAGATATCGACGGATTCCCGGCCGGCCCCCATGCCGGCGCGGATATCCAGAGAACCGTCTATGTTCAGCGTAACTTCCACCTCGCGGGTGGTTTTGCCGGGGTAGAGAAGACCGCTTCCCTGCCAGCCCAGGGCGATACCGATACCCCGCCGGGTTTCCGGCCGGGCCGGGGGAGTTTCACGATGCCGGCGCCGGAGCAGTTCGTAGCTGGCCCATTTGCGGTAGTATCCGCTCATCGCCGCCGCGGTGTCCAGAAGCCGGTCAACCGGAGCCTCTTCCCGAAGGGGGATAAGCCCCGCGATACCTTCCTGGCCGGGCCGGTTGTTTTTGCGCCATTCGGCGGGGTCCAGGGCAAGAGCGTCGGCAATCCGGGACTGGTGGCACTCCATCGCGAAGGCCCCCTGGGCGGCGCCAAAGCCCCCCAGGGGGCCCTGGGGGGGGATATTGGTCCTGATTGCGCGGGCTTTGAGATCCAGGGCTCCCCGGCCCGCGATTCCCATGACGGCGAGACAGCTTTGATCGAGGATCTCCCGCGCAAAAACCCCCTGGGCGCCGAGGTCCAGCGTCATGTCGATCCGGGTTCCCAGTATCTCCCCTTTTTCGCCCAGGGCGCTTTGTATCTCCGTAACCGAGCTGTTCCGCTTGGGGGAACAGCGAAAATCTTCTTCCCGGTTGAGGAAGAACCGTACATTCCGCCGGGTAATAAACGCGGCCAGCGCCGCCTGGCACGCTATGAGGGACGGGTACCATATCTTGCCGTCCAGGGGCAGGCCGGTGTCGGCGGGTTCGATAACGACCGCGTCCGCGTTAACCCCCAGCACGACGGCGGCGGAACGGGATACGTGGCAGGGCCACTGGGTGGCGGTGTGGATAACAAAAAGGGGCCGAGCGGCCTCTTCCCCGGCGTACTCCACGACGGCTCCCACGGGTTCGCCGTAGCCATGTTCCTGGATTCCCGTTGAATAGACGCCGCCGATAATCCGCGCGGCCGCCGCGAAGGCGGCTTCCGGATCGCCGCGCCGGTAGTTACGCTCGGCGAATAGTTCCGGCCCGGTACCGGGGGCGTTTTCCGCCGGCCGGTCCGGTACTCCGGCGTCCTCCGGAACCGTTTCGCTCGCCGGGCTGCCGGCCGGGGGCGTACCGGCGGGGACGCCGCTTGTCAGGCCGCCGCTCGCGGGAGCGGCCCAGACCGGAGTTTCTTCCCGGACCAAAACCCGGTACTGCCGGGCATAGGCGTTGAGCTTTGCGCTGTCGGGCCCCACAAGCAGGGCAACCGGTTCCCCCAAATAGGAAAGTTCCCCGCCTGAAAGGACCGGGACCGGAAAATCCGCCAATTCGTTTTTTCCCGGGATGTCGGCGGCGGTAATGAGGGTATAGGCCCGCTCCAGCGGGGGACCTTCTATGGACAAAAGACGGCCCCTGGGAACCGGAGACCGGATCGTAAGGACAAAAAAAGCGGAACGGCAGGGGATGTCTTGGAGTAAGGGAACTCTCTCCATTTTTAGGCAGTATAGTGGGCGGCGGTACTTTGTACCAGATCGATAACCTTTTGAACCATTGCCCCGTCCATGCCGGGCCAGAGAGGAAGGGAAATTTCCCGCCTGAAAGACGCCAGGGAATGGGGAAAATCTTCCGGTTCCAGCTTATGGGCCTTCCGGTAGTAGGGCATGATGTGGAGGGGAATGAAGTGGACCGAGACGCCCACTCCCCCCTCCTGGAGCCGGGCGGTGAATTCGTCCCGGCCGATTCTAAGACTTTCCGGGTTGAGGCGCAGGGGGTACAGGTGCCGGGCGTCCGAGGGATCCCGGGGGGGAACGCTGAAATGGGGGTCGGCGCCAAAGGCCGAATCGTAGGTGTCCGCTATCTCCCGCCTCATCCGCAGAAGATCCCAGGCCCGGCCCAGTTGGACCCGGCCGACGGCGGCAAGCAGGTCCGGAAGGTTGTACTTGTAACCCGCCTCCACAACCTCGTAGTACCAGGAGGCTTTTGAATCGGTGTAGCGGTTCCAGATGCTGCGGTCTATGCCGTGGGACCGCATAAGGGAAACCCGGCCCGCCAGTTCGCGGTCGCCGCAAACCACCATGCCTCCCTCCCCGGTGCTGATTGTTTTGGTCGCATAAAACGAAAAGACCCCCAGGTCGCCGATGGCGCCCGCGTAGGCCCCCGGCGCGGCGGGATCGGGACGGTAGTATGAGGGGAACGAGTGGGCCGCGTCCTCAACGACTTTGAGGCCGAAGCGGCGGGCCGTCCCCATAATGGCGGTCATGTCGCAGGGCAGACCGCCGTAATGGACTGGCACGACGGCGGCGGGCCGTCCCCGGGGGCCAAAGCCCTCGCCCCGTTCCCCGTGCCGGGGAGGGTAGGGGGGAAGACCCCGCGAAAGCCGGGCGAGTACCGCTTCCAGGGCCGCGCCGTCCATGTGAAAACCGCCGGGAACCACGTCGACAAAGACCGGCTGGGCGTCCAGGTAACGGACTACCTCGGCGGTGGAGGTAAAGGTGTAGGAGGGGAGAAAGACCAGATCGCCGCGCCGGACACCGCAGGCCTCCAGCGCCAGATGCAGGCCACTGGTGGCGGAATTCACCGCCAGGCAGGGAAGGGCGGTCCCCGCCGGTTCGGTCCCCGCCGCGGCCCGCCCGGCGGGGGGAGTAGCGAGGAAACGGGAAAATTCTTCCTCAAAGGCCAGACTTTCCTTCCCGGTGGTAAGCCAGCCGGACCGGAGGACCCTGAGCACCGCCTCTTCCTCTTCCTTTCCCACAAAGGGCCTGGCAAAGGGAATGACCGGGGGATATTCCCGCCCCGCAGTGTTCGCCGCCATTCAGCGTAATTTCGCGGCGGGCCGCCGGTCCGTTTTTTTGGATTTTTGCCGCGGGAACGCCGCCGGGGAACCCCGGTTTATCATGTGGCCCGTTTTCGATTCCCCTCCGGAAAATTCCGGAGGCTGCCCCCCGGCGGAAGGGGCCTGGTGAACCCTGTCCGCGGGATGTTCCGGGGCGCGCAGGCTGGGGAGCGCCCCGGTGAGAAGTTCGCGCAGCAGATCGGCGTTCCGGTAACATTCCGGCTGGGCCGGATCGAGGCGGCAGATGGGCCGCAGACGGTCGACAAGGGCGCGGATTCCGGGGCCGGAAGTTCCTTCGGGACCGGCCTTTTCGCCGGAACCGGTCTTTTTCGCCCTTTCCACTTTAAGAATCCGGCTGTAGGCTGTCGTTACGGGATTTTCATCCCCGGACCAGAGTTTTTCTCCCAGCCGTTCGCCGGGACGCAGCCCCACATATTCGATTTTGATATCCTCCTCAGGCTCAAACCCGTAAAAGCGGATCATCTGCTCGGCCATGTCCCGGATACGGATTGGTTCTCCCATATCCAGAAGGTAGAGCGTCCCGTTTTCCCCCACGCCCCCGGCCTTAAGGACCAGCGAACAGGCCTCCGGAATGGTCATAAACCAGCGCCGCATGTCCGGATGGGTAACGGTTACCGGTCCGCCCTTTTCGATTTGGCGCTGGAAGAGGGGGACAATGGAACCGCGGGAGCCCAGCACATTGCCGAAACGGACCACCATGAACGACGAATTCCCGTCCGCGCCGCGGGCTTCCTCAAGGACGAGTTTTTCGCAGAGGTACTTGGAGGCCCCGTAAATTGAAACCGGTTCCACGGCCTTGTCGGTAGTGATATGGACGAAACGTTTAACGGCGTATTTCCGGGCGGCGCGGATCAGGTTTTCCGTTCCCAGCACGTTGTTGTCGATGGCCGCCACGGGATTTTCCTCCGTCATGGGGACGTGCTTGTAGGCGGCCGTGTGGAACACCACGTCCAGGCGGAGCTTTTCCACGATGTAGTCCATGTAGTCCGCGTCTTTAAGGTCCCCGATAATGGGTACCAGAACCGCCTTTTCCCCGACTCCCTCGTCCTGTAAAAGCCTGAGTTCCCTGTCGATCTGGTAAATCGAATTTTCGCCGTGGCCGAAGAGGTAGAGCCGGGAAGCGCCCCCTGAGAGGAGCTGACGGCAAAGCTCACTCCCGATGGACCCCCCCGCGCCGGTAATCAGGACCCGCTTGCCCCGCAGGTAGGCCAGACTCTGTTTTAGGTTAATGGCCGCCGGGGTACGGCCCAGAAGGTCCTGGGGATCAATATCACGGGTTTGGATAAGGTGGGCGTCTCCCTGGACGATCTGGGAAATTCCCGGAAGGATCCGGATTGTCTGGAAACCCGCCCGTTTAAGGATGCCGTACAGTTCTTTCAGATATTCCCGGCTCGCGCTGGGGATGGCGATAATCGCCTGATCCGCCGGGTTCATCCGTAGCAGCCGGGCCACGTCCCGAATGGGCCCCAGGACGGGAACTCCTTCCATCCGGCGGCCTATCTTTTGAGGATCGTCGTCAAGGAAGGCTACCACTTCCCCAAAGACAGCCTTGTTTTTTAGTTCCCGCGCCAGGGTTTGGCCGGCAAAACCGGCCCCGATAATGTACAATCGTCCTGTTTTTTTGGTGGTCATTAATCACGCGGCGAAGGTCCGTTCTATTGCCGGCGCTCAAGCGCCCCCAATGACCTCGAATCCCAGATCGATGCTAAAGGAGTCGTTGTAGAGGTCAAGCTTGATCTTCGCCCTCCTCTTTCTCTTATCGACTTTTATGATTCTGCCCTCAAGCCCCATAAGGGGGCCATCCACGACGACGATACGGGAATTTTCGTTGAAGTAGACACGGGACTTCCCCGCGACAGGTCCGGCGTTTTTGATGAAATGTAAGGCCACCTCCAGGTCTTTGTTGGCCATGGGGCAGATGTTCTGGTTGGATTTGAGGAACCGGAAAAACCCGTCGGTACGGCGGAAAGCCCACTGATGACGGCGTATGTCCTCTCCCTCGTCCACCTCCACAAAGAGGTAGCCGGGAAACACGGCGGTGGTGGACGGGCTGACGATACCCCCGCGCCGAATGTCTATCCGCCGTTTGGGGAAATAAATCGGAAAATTTACTTCCGGGTGTAGAGCCCGCAAAAGTTTTATGTATTTTTCTTCGGACTGCGTCTTTACCTGAAGCGCGTAGTAATTCACCTGTTTAGGATACAAAAAAGACCGCCGATAGTAAACGAGGAGGGCTGTAACGCGCCGAATGAACTCTACACTGAGCTTTTCCCAAAACCCCGCTGGTTTTGGCAAACGTTTTTTTCTTGTTTTTGTTCTTGCCGCCGTTCTTGTCGCGCCGGGTTTTGCCGCCAATGTGTACATCGTGGTGGCGGAAACCGGCGGGGGGGAGGAAAAAGACCTCCTTCAGGAACAGCAGGAGGCGGGTTTTGAATCTTCCTCATTGTGGGAAGCGTGCCTTTTGGACATATTTTTCGAGGCCGGCCACGTGGTAAGCAATTCGCCGATCCTGAGCCTGGGCGCGGAGATTCCCGAACGGGAAGTGTCGTCCGCGGATTTTCCCGCGGAACTTAACGCGGAACTGGAGGAAGCCCGCTCCGGCGGGGCCGATTACGTTGTTGTGGCCCTGTTGAGTTACCCGGCGGCCGTGGACAGGAAGACAAGGCCGGAACAGGTGAGGCTGAGGCTTTACACCCTGGAACCTTATCGTTTTGTTTGGGAAAATTCCCTGGTCCGTTTGGCCCGGACGGAAAACGAGACTGCCCAGGCTCAACGGCTTATTCGGGAGCTTATTCCGCACATAGAGGCCGCTGTTACAAAATTTTAAGGTTTAAGCTGTTCCAAAACCCGGCTGGTTTTGGAACAGCTTCGTTTAAGACAACGGAGACAGTCCCAAAATGCCGAATTTTGGGGCCGGTTCAGCAGTCGTATATTACGAGAAAAAGCGGGCGGCAGACCGTTTTTTCGGAAACCGTTTTTCAAACCCGGCCGGGGTTGAAAAACGGTTCAAAGGATTAGGTATGAAACATTTATCCGGTGGGACCAGGTCTTTTACGCTGGTTCTTGGCATGGTAACATTGGCGGCGGTTTCACTTAGCCTTACCGGCGCCTCGGTTTGGGAAGGGGCCGCGGCTATGGCGCCCAGGGGCGATCTCCCCGAAGACGGTTACTACGCGGCTACCAATTCCTTTCCCCCGAACACGGTGGTGGACATTATCAATCTTGAAACAGGGAAGTCTATCCGGGCTATTGTGGCTTCCGGTCTCAACACCCCCGGCCTGCTGGCGATCCTCTCCCCGGATGCCGCGAGCCGTATCGGCCTTGGGACTAAAACCATCGGCCGTATCCGCATGAGCCAGCCGGAAGATCCCATCGCGTTCGCGCGGTTTACCGAGGGGCTGGTCGCCTCAGGCGATCCCGACTACGATCCGACGGCCATGCTTGCCGTAGATCAGGCCGCGGAACAGGCCGAAACCGCCGTCCCCCCTAAGCCGGACAGCGGCGGTATCACGGGTGTTCAAAAACCACCCGCCGATACCCCCCCCCGACAAAGCGAACTTCCCCCCGTCTCTTACGAACCGATGAGCCTGGAACACCCGGATTACGCCGAATACTCGCAGAACAGCATTGTCAGTGTCGGCAAAGCCTCCGGGAATTCCGAAACCCCGCGCGAACAAACCGCCGGGGAGCGGGAACCGGGCTGGAATGAACTGTCATCTTCGGCCTATTTATTCAGCGGCGAGGACAGCCCGGAACGGACCAATTACCCGATATGGGAACAGGGCGGAAGCGTGGGGATTCCGGAGACCCGGGAAACCGTCAGCGCGGAACCCGCCGCCGGCACGGAACCCCTTGCCGGTGCGGAGCCCCCGGACCAAACCGGGGAGCCGGACTATGTGGTAGAACCCTCTCCCCCCGCCTCCCCCTGGGAGGAAGCCTGGAACATGACCGGCGAGCCACAGGGACGCTTTGTCGCGGAAGCCCAGTCCAGCGCCAAATCCCCGTCCGGTGAAAGCAGCGCCTCCTCCCGCATTCTGATTCAGCAGCCTGCCCAGGAATATATTCTGGTTCCCGCGGAGGAACGGCCCCCGGTTCGCGGCCCCGAATCCGCGTCCGGAAGTCCCGCCGCCGGAACCCCCGCGCCTCAGACCAGCGATTGGATTGACGAGTCCCTTTTTATCGACTCGATAGAGAAAATCAGGGAACGTCAAAGCGCGGAAGCCGCCAGACTTGCCGAGGAACAACGGGTTGCGGAAGCCGCCAGACTCGCCGAAGAACAACGGGCAGCGGAAGCCGCCAGACTTGCCGAGGAACAACGGGCAGCGGAAGCCGCCAGACTCGCTGAGGAACAGCGGGCCGCGGAAGCCGCCAGACTCGCTGAGGAACAACGGGCAGCGGAAGCCGCCAGACTCGCCAGGGAGCGGCCCGAGGTAATCGTCATCCTTCCCGCGGAACCCGCGAAACCCCAGGGGTCCTTGCCAGATGCCCGGTCTCCCGAAGACGAACCCCGGGGGCCCTTTGTAGAACCCCTCGCGGCGGCCCCCTCCGGCCAGGAAATTTCGCCGGAACCGCCGCGCATTACCACAGATTTGCCCAAGTCCCCGCCGGAAAACAAGGCCAAATCCTCTTTTTCTATCCCCGTGAACATGATCACCGAGATAGAAAAGGGGAAGTACTATGTCCAGTTGGGCGCCTTTCGCAGTGCCGCGTCGGTGGAGTCGGCCCTGCTCAAGCTCGATCCCGGTTACCCGGTGAACGTGCAAAATTCCGGCAGCGCCGACAATCCTATGTACCGGATACTGGTAGGTCCCGTAAATCTGGGCGAATCCGGGGCCCTGGTCCAGCGGTTCAAGGGTTCGGGTTACCGGGACGCCTACATACAGACCGGCAGGTAAGCTGAAACCGGTTCTTGATGAGGGGGGTAATGATACGGGTAAGCGATAAGGGGGTGTACCTTTTTGAGGGCCGGGAACTTGTTGAAGACACACCGGAACACGCGGAACTTCTGAAACGGTGGCTGGGCGGGGATTCGGGCGTGTCCGCGGAAGCTTCGCGGGACGCCGCCCGCCGGGGCACTATAGCCTACGGAATTCTGGCGGCCCACCACCGGGGCGCCGAACCCGCCGGTCCCGGAACCGCGCTGTCCCTCTCGTTTGACGCCCTGGCTTCCCACGATATTACCTTCGTGAATATCATCCAGACCGCCAAAGTGAGCGGCCTGGACGCTTTTCCCGTACCCTACTACCTTACCAACTGCCACAACTCCCTGTGCGCCGTGGGCGGCACAATCAACGAGGACGACCACGTCTTCGGGCTTTCCGCGGCGCGGCGTTACGGCGGAATCTACGTGCCCCCCCACCTGGCGGTGATACATTCGTTTATCCGGGAAGAAGCCGCCGGCTGCGGCAGGATGATCCTGGGCAGCGACAGCCATACTCGTTACGGCACGCTGGGGACTATGGGCGTAGGGGAGGGGGGCGGGGAACTCGTGAAGCAGCTTCTGCGGCAGAGTTACGACATGCCTTTCCCCCGCGTTGTCCTCGTTTACCTGCGGGGGCGGCCCTGCCACGGGACGGGTCCTCAGGACGTGGCGCTGACCCTGGTCGGGGCGGTTTTTAAGGGAGGCCTCGTAAAGAACGCGGTGCTGGAATTCGCCGGCCCTGGCGTAGAGGCCCTTCCCGTGGACTTCCGGGCGGGGATCGACGTGATGACTACCGAAACTACCTGCTGGTCTTCGATCTGGGAAACTGACGGCCGGGTAAAGGAATTCCTGGCCTGCCACGGCAGGGCGGAGGACTACCGGAAGCTTGGCCCCGCGCCCCGCGCCTACTACGACGCCCTGGTGGACATTGACCTTTCCACGGTAAAGCCCATGATAGCCCTGCCCTTCCACCCCGCCAATGTGTATGAAATTGACGAAGTGCTGGAAAACGGCGCGGACATCTTTGCCGGGATAGAAAAAGACGCGGCGGCGGTTCTGGAGAGTCCCGGCCTTTCCCTGCGGCTACGGGACAAGGCCGAGGGAAAAGGCAAAATCCGCACGGACCAGGGGATCATCGCCGGCTGCGCCGGGGGGACCTTTGACAACGTCATGGCCGCCGCCGCCATCCTGGAGGCCGGCGGGGGGCCCGGCAACATGACGCCGGGGGCTTTTTCCCTTTCGGTGTACCCCGGCAGCCAGCCGGTGATGCTGGAGCTTGTCCGTAACGGCGCCGCCGCCGCCCTGATGGAGCGGGGGGCCCTGCTCCGCAGCGCTTTCTGCGGCCCCTGTTTTGGGGCGGGGGACGTTCCGGCCAACAACGGCCTTTCCATCCGCCATACCACCCGGAATTTTCCCAGCCGCGAAGGGAGCAAGCCCGGCGGCGGACAAATCGCGTCGGTAGCCCTGATGGACGCCCGCAGCGTCGCCGCCACCGCGCTGAACGGCGGTTACCTGCGTTCCGCCGCGACCGTGGACTTTGAGGAAAATTCCGCGCCCTACCGTTACGACGACGGGCCCTACCGGGCGCGGGTGTACCGGGGGGCGGGCAGGCCGGACCGAGAGGCGGCCCTGGTGTACGGCCCCAACATCACCGGCTGGCCGGAGATGGATGCCCTGGGGGAAGACCTCCTCCTTAAAATCGTGTCTTTTATCACCGATCCGGTAACCACCACGGACGAGCTTATCCCCTCCGGGGAGACATCCTCGTTCCGCTCCAACCCCCTGGGCCTGGCGGAGTACACCCTTTCCCGGCGGGATCCCGCCTACGTGGGCCGGGCCAAGGCGGTACGGCGGGGCGGCGAAGCCCTGGCGGAAGGGCTTGAGAGCGGTTGTGAGGGCCTTCCCGAACTGCCCGCAGTCCTGGCCGCCCTCAAAGGTATCAAACCGGGAGCGCGGACCGCCTTGCCGCGGCTGGCTTCGGCGATCTTTGCCCGCAAGCCAGGCGACGGCAGCGCCCGGGAGCAGGCCGCGAGCTGCCAGCGGGTTCTGGGAGGGGCGGCGAATTTCGCCAACGAGTACGCCACCAAACGTTACCGGGGCAATCTTATCAACTGGGGTATCCTCCCGTTCATCATCGAGGGTGATCCTCCCTTCGCCAACGGAGACTACGTGTTTATCCCCGGCATTAGAAACGCCGTGGAGGCCGGGGCCGCGGAGACCAGGGCCTGGGTCATCCGGAGCGGCGAAACCGGCAGTCCCGGACCGGAACCCGGTGTTTTACCGGGACCCGTTTCTTTCACCCTTGCCATGCCGGAACTTAACGCCGGAGAACGGGCGGTCCTGCTGGCGGGGAGCCTTATCAATTACAACCGGGAAAAGCGCTCTTAACAGATGGGTTCATGGTTAAGCGGACTAACTTGTTACGGAATAAAATTAGAAAAACGAGCTTGTTCCAAAACTAACCGAGTTTTGGAACAGCCTCAAACATAGAACTATTCAGAAACTCAAATAACCAACCGGGTTACCGGACAAGTCCAAAATCACGGTAAGGAAAAAACGCATAATTATTTTAGCAGAAGCGGTGTTTTTTGTTGCTTGAAGTCCCACTTTTGAACTGACGGCAAACTCTCGCAAGCCGTTTTTGCACAAAGAATTACGTTTGAGCCGCCCGAGGATCGAACTCAGGACCCGCAGATTAAGAGTCTGCTGCTCTACCAGCTGAGCTAGCGGCCCGTAATTCCGTATATAGCATAGACTTACGAGTAGTTATGGTGACAACTTTATACTATAATACTAGTCTATAATAAATACAGGAAAAAACAGGGAATGTCAAGCGGTTTTCGGGCTAAACCGAAAAAAGAAAAAAAATATCACCCGCATATCACCCGGTTGACGTTTCGGCTGGTCCGGGGGACGATGGGGATATGGATAATATAGGCATTACATTCAAGATGGACACGAAGGCCATGAAGCAGTGGGCGGGTGCATGGAAGCTGTTTCCCTGGGAAGCGGGCAAGTGGGCGGCAAAAATGGTCAACGATATGGCATTTCAGTTCCAGAATGATTTTTTCGAGGTCATCAAAAACCAGTACACTATTAGAGACCCGGCGTTTATCAAGCGTACCATCAAGGTGGAAAAGGCCCGGCCCCGCTCCCGCTTCGAGGACATTGCCGCCGTTATCGGGATGTGGCAGGGGAAGACCGGGAAGACGTTCTCCGGATATGAGGAGGAAATCACCGGCCAGGAGCCGACCGTCTCAAAACCGAAGCGCCGGGTGATCACTTCCGCCGGTCGTGTGGGCGGTACCATGAAGGGGAAGGCGCGTATACGCAAAGATGGATCCGCGAGACGGCCCCATACCCTCAATCATCGACCTTGACGCGGGCTTACAGAACGTCCCAGAGGAATCCCGGTTCACCGCTATGATACGCATGATGGCCCAGGGAAAAATCGCGCATTCCCCTTCTAATACCTTTATCCTTAAAGGCGGAAAGTACAAACCGGGCCTCTACCGCTTTAAGGGCGGCAAGCTCCCGGTGAGAAAAGCGTTTAAACGGGGGAAGGGCCGGGTGGAGATGTTACAGGCCTTTGTCGATGAACCAATCCTACCGCCAAAATGGGACTGGCGGGGAGAAACGGCGGAGAAGATAAAACAGAAGTTTACGCCCGACTATATATGGGAAAATTATATCGCTTATGCGATTAAGGGGATCATGCCGGACAAGAAATTCTATAAGGGGAAGTGATTAGGCGCTCCTATAAACGCAGGCTATACCGGTATCCTGGCCTCTTATTCCCCGGGTTTTAAGGCTGTTTCAATAGACGTATATCTATATAATTGTGCTCAATCAGCCTGGTTAAGGATGAATCATCCTTACGAATAAATCCATTTCTATTACTTTTCGATATTTTATATCTGAAAAATAAAATAATTAATTTTTTGTATTGCATATATACAAGCAACCGGCTGTTTACAGTTTTGATTATTCCCCTTCTCACAATTATCCGGGTCCCTGAGGCTATCTTCTTTTGGCAGAGGGCAGCCTATATTCTCAGCATTTTCGACTGTTAAATCCTTATTTGATTCGAGCGCATTGAGAATAGACGTAACAGAATACATTAAGCCGCTTCCTTTTTGGAAGGTTTAACAGGAGTATAATCAATAAGATCCTTGCTGAGTCTCATTATTTCCGCTTCGAGGGCTCTGGCTTCTTCCGATTTAAGTTTTTTTACCCGCGTCTCCAGTTGTTTGATTCACTTGAAAAGAGCCTCAGTATTATCTGTAGAAATTCCCTGCATTGATAACTGGATTTGAACCTTATGGTATGCATCCCATAATTCGCATGACCATTTATCCGACAAAAAAAGTTCTTCTAAATTCTTCCATGCTTTTTCTATAGAAAATAAAATATATTTTCAATCATGTCATAGTAAGAATTTTCGGCTGAGTTTCCATACCCGTCAATATGCATGGATACAGGTTGAAACATAAGAATTCTCCGACTCTTTTATAACCAGAAAAGAGAGCATTTGTATTTCATGCTTAAAATCCTGTGTTTTCGGCATTTTGACCTTGCCTATACCAACAACTTCACCTCTGGATGTGGTAATTTGGTCTTTACTCATATTAAACTCCTAAAACTATAAGGGATGGTTAAAATGGTTCACCTACCCCCCTGCCCTGGGCTTTAAAATTCCGGGAAGCGCAAATCTAGGACCTCCCCGGAAACCCAGTCACCCGGTACCCCCAGGGCCAGAACCAGCGGTTGGCCGGGGCTGTTATTTCAGGACGAACAGGGCCGCGAATACCAGGGTGGAAAAAATAAAGCAACCCAGCGCGAAATTAATGAGCGTGTTTCTGGAAATCGTCATACTTCTCCTCACTTCACCGCCATTACCAGGGTGGCGACGGCGGAAATCAGGGCGGCAAGGACGGCGATCAGGCCGGAAACGGCCACAACCCATGTGGCGGCGCTTTTCTCTGTTTCCTTCCCTTTACCTTCGGGCCGAGGGGGCCCTTTTTTTCCCGCCATACTTAACTATACCGGCCACCGGAGGATTGTCAAGGGGAAAAAAGTGTAAAGGGTTCTATGTGGCTGCCTTGTCCGGCGGCGGGGAATCCACGGACGCATGGAATACCTACATTTACAACGCCATTAAGGGGATACTGCCCGGAAGGTGGAATGGAAGTGGTTACTCCTTCAGGGCTTCGGCGGCTGATCGGTAGAATGTTTTTTCTTTCGCTTTAAAAGCGTTTCTATCGCCGTTATTTTCACAGCATCTTTTCCGGCAATATACCGAGCAACTTCTATAAATTTTTCTTCTAGCGGAACATCGTGTGCGGCCCGCTTATATTCCGTGGCCTTTGGTTCAGTATATTCTAATTCTCCAATAATCAAGTCTATGCTAATATCTTCGTTCTCAATGGTATCGTAGACATCTTGCTACTCTGTATTATCGCCATTGTATGCGGGGTAGAAAGCGTCGAAGACATGGTTTTTTTCGGTGAAACCCACCGGAATGGCTCAAAAAGTATCTGGGTCTGACCAACGGAATACCCAGTGCGGATACCATCCTGCAGGTCTTGGGCAGAATAGATCATCGGAAGCTTGAGGCGTGTTTTCTCTCCTGGACCCGGGGGTATTTTTGGGAACGGGCAGGTACTGGTTTGATTATCGCCATAGACGGGAAGACGGTACGGGGGAGTGAAAGCGAAGAGCGGAAAGCCATCCATATCGTGACCGGCAGGTCATCGGCTGGGCCTTCAGCGCCGGCTCACCCCGCCATTCCTGCTCTGGACATGGCCTGTGCCCAT